>NZ_JACHVB010000012.1:0-300000 GCF_014230085.1 Ruficoccus amylovorans
TGGTCGGCCCCCACTTTTCGTACCAGAGCGATGAGACGCTGGCTGGGTAGGATTATGTTGGTTGGGTTATGGTTTGCGGGAGTGCTTGGTGCAGTGAGCCCGTAGGGCGAACGGAGCCAAGCACTGCCTTGGTTTGATGCCAGAGTTTGGCAAAGGCGTCGGGGGATATAAAGCCCAAACGGCTGTGCGGATGCTGGCTGTTGTATTTGCGTCGCCAGTTTTCGATGACGACGCGCGCTTCGGTCAGGGAGAGGAACCACTCCTGCTTGAGGCACTCGTCCTGCAGGCGGTTGTGGAAGCTCTCCACGTGAGGGTTTTGCCAGGGCGAGCCCGGCTCGATGTAGAGGGTTTTGATGCGTTTGGATTCCAGGTAGTCCTTGGTCGCCGTAGCGATAAACTCCGGCCCGTTGTCGGAACGGATGTGCTCGGGAGCACCGTGCTTGGCGATGGCTTTGTCCAAGGCCGCGACGATGTCGGCTGACTTCAGCCCGCGAGCCACCGTCAGGCTGATGCACTGGCGGGTAAACTCGTCGATCAGACTGAGCACCCGCAGAGGCGCTCCATTGTCGGTGCGATCCGCCACGAAGTCCCAACTCCACACGTGCCGCGGATGCGTCGCCGCGGTCGGGATCTTGCCGGTGGACTTGCCCTGACGCCGTTGCCGGGGGCGCGGCGGCTTCACGCCCAGCCCTTCAGCCCGGCGTACCTTTTGTACCAGCTTGCGGCTGACCTGCCAGCCTTCGTTGGCCAGCAGCGCTCGTACGCGACGATAACCGTAGCGCGGGTTGGTCCGGCTCACCGCGATGATCGCACGCACGAGGCGAACCATCTTGTCGGTGGCGGTTTTAGCCCGGTAGCAGAAGCTCGACCAGTGCAGACGAAGATACCGACAGGCGGCCCGTAACGAGCACGTTCCCGACTCGGCCACCTCGCGCACCGCTTCGCGCTTGTGCCCCGGGCTTACCATTTTTTTGCGTTTACCTGCTCCAGTACTTTGATGTTCAAAAGCTGGTCGGCCACCAGTTTCTTCAGCTCGGCGTTCTCGCGCTCAAGCTCCTTCAGACGCTTCACATCGCGCAGCTCCATCTGTCCGTACTTGCTCTTCCAACGATGGAAGCTCGCTTTGCTCACATTGTGCTCGCGGCAAACATCGTCCACGCTGCGGCCTTCGTCTGCCTCGCGCAGGAGCGCCACGATTTGCTCTTCGGTGTATCTCTTTCGTTTCATACTTCTGGTCGGGTTCTACCCGCCAGGGTCTCAAACGCAATGGTACGATTCTAGGAGGTCACGCCAGTTCGACAAGCGCTTCATGTACGAGGAATCGTTCCGCACGCCGCTGGTCGTGCGCTGGCCGGGCGTAGTCCAGCCGGGCAGCATCAACGAGGATCTCGTGCAGAACATCGACTTCGCGCCGACCTTTCTGGGCATGGCCGGTCTGCCGACCCCGGCCGACATGCAGGGCGTCAGCCTTGTGCCTCTGCTGGAGGGGAAGACGCCGCAGGACTGGCGCGATTCCCTCTATTACCATTATTACGAGTATCCCGGCCCCCACAGCGTTCGCCGCCACGAGGGCGTGGCCGACAAACGCTACAAGCTGATCCATTTCTACGGCCCCGGTATGCCCGATGGCGACGAATGGGAGTTCTACGACTTGGAAACGGACCCCTCCGAAATGCACAATCGCTACGGCGAGGCCGCCTGCGCCGATCAAATCGCCCGTCTGAAAGAAGAACTGCAACGGCTCCGCAGCCAGTATCAGGTGCCCGACTAAGAGATGGAACAATGGGAACGTATACGTCGTCATGTATTCGTGGAAGGCCGTCGCAAACGTTGGGTGATGCGGACCGGGCATTCACAGGGAAGAGAGAGTGAAGAGTCAGAATTTCCCGTACACCTTGAAAGCTGTCAGAAACAAGATCCTGTCGGTGATGCACTTGCATGTGTACCGGAAAAACCGCTAGGAGTGGGCTCTCAACGGACGCCATGTGCCCGCAAATGAAGCGCTCCTTTTTGCTCGTCCATCATGAGCGTGCCCGAGGGTGGCTTTATTTTCATGATCTTTTTGATCAGCATGTTTCCAATTAATCGTTCGATACACCGGCGGAGCGGACGGGCTCCGAATCGAGAGTCAAAGCCTTCGATTAGTATAAATTCCAACACATCCTCATCGAAGGTAATGGTCATTCCCAATTGCCCGCTTAACCGTTCGACTTCGCGTTCCATCATGAGGCGGGCGATTTTGACCTGAACATCATACTCCAAGCGCTCGAACATAATCATTTCGGTGATGCGTCCGACGAGTTCGCGGCGGAGCTTTTCCCGGACCAGCGAGAAGACGACGCGCTCGATGGTTTCGGGGGTAGATTTGCGCATTTCCATGGCCTCGGAAGCGCCGATGTTGGAGGTCAAAACGACGAAGAAATCCCTCAGATTCAAGGTGGTTCCATCCCGCAAGGTTAAGCGCCCGTCTTCCAGGACCTGAAGTAGGATCAAGAGCAGGTCGGGATGGGCTTTTTCGATCTCGTCGAAAAGAATCGTTCCACCTCGAAGATTCCCCTGTCCATCCCGGTTCAAGTCGAACAATCGGCCCATCTGACCTTGAGCGTTCGTGCCGTCTCCCAGGAGCACTTCGAGTTGCTCTTTGTTTTGGTATTCGGACATGTCAAAACGGATCAAGCGGTGCTCTCCGGGGAAGAGATATTTCGTGAAGCACTTGGTCAGTTCGGTCTTGCCGACGCCGGTCGGGCCGACGAACAAAAATGAGCCCAGCGGGCGGTCCGGATGCGATAATTTTAATGCTCCTCTTTGCAGGACCGAGCAGGCTTTTTTGATGGCTTTATCTTGTCCTATTATCTGTGAGGTGAGGTGCTCTTCTAGGTGGGCTATTTTCTCAATATAATTACTGTCCATGGTGACTAATTGTAGGGTTGTTATTGTTAGTGATTTTAAAAAATAGTAAATAGGGAATTGTGGCTCTGGTGCACGTTGACTTTGGTTGGTAATAGTTGTTTATGTTTAATCGTCAAACGCGGAGGTGGATTGTTTGATTTTTGCGTTTGAATTTAACGAACGATAAACGACTAATTCTAACAAAATGTGAAATGAATATCCTGAACACGCCACTCGTTCTCGCACAAACTACGCTTACCGATTTGAAGGATATGTTCTCGGTTGCGTTGGGGGTTATCTTCTTCTTCGGATTCGTTTACGGGGTCTTCCTGATCTGGCGCGGTGCCCGTAAAATCGCCGATGGGGATTCCGAGGGCTATTCCTCAATCTTTGGTGGGATCATCATCGCAGGAGCGGGTTTGATCATGTCCTCATTTTTCGTGTTGGCGGGCCTTGGGGACGCGGCGATTGAGCCCTCATTCTAGGGCCTCGCAAGCAACACGATCGTTCATTTCAGACTCCATAAGGTGATGGAACAGCTGGAGCGTACCCGCACCCATGCGGCGACCGACGCCAAGGGCCAGGCCTTTGGTCTCTCGGGCAACCTTTTCCTCTATCCGGTGATCGGTGTGGTGGCCGCGCTGGCCACCGTCATGCTCTGCTTTATGGTGCTTGGTCTGCCCCTGTTGCTCTCGCTCGGGGCGGGCCTGCCGGTCCTGATCCTGCCGACCTTGTATGTCCTCTTACTGCGGCACAACAAGCCCCGTGGCTATGACCGGGACTGGTTCAGCAACGTCACCTCGGCAGGCTTTTCCTATGTCAAAGCCGTCCAGCCCCTCAACCCGCGCCACCACAGGGAGGATTGCCATGAGTAGCGGAGCACCCAACGGTTGGTTCGCGGACGGCATGCTGATCTTCGGTTCGCTGGAGAGTGGTTGCCACGTGGCGAAAGGTTTCACGGTGGAGACACCGGATTTGCGCGGGGCCAGCGTGGGCGTTCGCAATGAATACAAGCGCAAGATTCGGCAGTTACTCAGTTCGCTCGGACCGACCGAGTCCATGCAGGTGCAGTGGACCTGCGGCAATGATTACCGCAAGGCACTGACGCGTTACTATCAGGATACCCAGCAGCACTGCCGGGACGACTACGTGAAGGCGGTCCGCAACGAGCGCTTTTCCCGCTACTGGCAACGGATGCTGGAACGCAAGCTCCGGCGCGAGTACCTGATTGTGTTCCTGTGCACGCGGATGGAAAAGTATTCGGGCAACCTGAAAACCAAGTCCGGTTTGCGGACCTTCTACGAAGCGCAGCTCGACAGCCTGCGGATTCATTTTCAGGAGCGCGAACACCACATCCAAAGCGTGCTCGGATCAGATACGACCGTCACGCCGATGGACGATGTGGCGCACTACGCCACCTGCAAGCGTTTCCTCAATCCGTCGCTTTTGGAAAACATCGACTACGATTATGCCCGCACTTTTGACGAGCGATACACCATTCAGGAAAACTGCCTGCACTGCGACATCCGGCCCGCCGACAAGGCCGCGCTGGAATTCGACGGATACTATCATTCGGTTTTTACCGTGCAGCGCTGGCCGAGCGAAACGTATCCGGGCATCATCCATCACCTGACGAGCCTCCCGTCACTCGACTACCAGATAACGGTCAACCTGAAACCGCTCAATGTGAAGCAGGTTATCCGCAAGGAGGAAAAAGAGGCCGATCGCTTGAAGAATGAACACCGCCACAAAGGGCGGCAGTCGGACGCCACCGCGATTGCGAAGAAGGAGACAACCATTGATGCACTGGCGCAGGGCTATACCAAGCCTTTTGCCGTGACCTATATCATCCGCACGTGGGCACGTGATCTCGACACCCTACGGGCCAAGACCGCCGAATTAAAACAGGCGATCAGCCAGATGAATGGAGCCGAGATTTACCAGAACACCTTGTTTGCCTCCAGCCGGAAGCTGTTCTTCGCCTCATGGCCGGGCTGGACGGGCTCCAGCTACACCCACCGTGACGAATACGCTGAGGACGGTTATCTTGCCGACCTGTTGCCGTTTTCGGCTACGTTTACCGGTTATCTCGAAGAGGCCGAAGCCATCTACGACGGCAACCAGCACAACATTGTCGGGATCAATACCTTCATCGGCGGCACGCCGCAGCATACGGTGCTCTTCGGGATCAGCGGCGCGGGCAAGTCGGTCTTCATGGAGGATTTGCTCACGCAGACCGCGCACCGCTTCGCCTATACGGTCATCATTGAGGAGGGGCTCTCGTATCAGAATTTCACGACATCGCTGGGCGGGACGCCCATCATCATTGAGCCGGACAGCGATCTGGTCATTAACTACCTCGACACGGTGGGGATGCCCCTGACCCGTCAGCAGGTTTCCTCCGGGGTGGCGCTGATCTCCCGCATGATCGGCGTGTCCGATTCGCAGGAGCGCCAGCAGGTGCGGCAGGCTCAGATCGGCCACTACATCGACCTGCTTTACCGGGATCAGTTCGAGTCGTGGAGCAAGCGGCACCGCGAGCAAATGCCCGAGGTCCGCAAGATGGCTTGCGCCACCTACCTGTGGAAACAGGAAAAGATCAAAACGAAAACCAGCTTCGTGGAAGCGTTTAGTCTCTTTCGTGAGCTGCTCAAGGCCGAAGATGACGAGGCGTTGGAGTTCTACGACACTATCCCAAGCGAGCGGATTGTGCAGTTCGCCAAACATGCGGACACCAGCGACTACGTGAAAGATACGGCTTTCGCATACTTCAAGCCGGAGGACTACCCGGTTCATTCTCAACTAATCGAACTGATGCGCTTCGGGCGCAGCTCGTATCACCCGAAGGCCGAGATGGATGAACTGGCCACGCTGATGGCGGCATGGACGGGCACTGGCAGCTACGGGAAGCTTTTCGACGGGACGACCAACATCAACCTGCGCAGCCAGATCGCCCACTTCGAGTTGGGGCAACTGGGCGATGAAGCGGTTGAACTGCGCACAGCGGCGGGACTGCTCATTACATCTTTCGCCCGTCAGCACATCATTTCGCTGCCGCGCAAACTGCGCAAGCGGATGATCTTTGAGGAAGTCTCCCGTTTCCTCGATGTGCCCGGCGGAGAGAAAATTGTCTCTGAAGCCTATGCGCAGCTCCGCAAATTCTCATGCTGGACCTGCTCTATCGTCCAGCAATACGAGCGCTTCAAAAGTTCGCGGATTCGCGCCGTGGTCATGGGCAACTCCAAGCAGCATCTTTTGATGCGCCAGCTCGACAAGGCCGACATCCAGGAAATCGCCCGTGACACCGGACTGCCGCAAGCAGTGCAGGAGGCGATCATGGATTACCCGCTTGTTGAGCAGCAGGCCGAGGGGCACAAGTTTTCGTCCATCTGCTATTATGCGCCGGGGGCGCGTCCGCCCGTGTGCGGGACCGCGCTCAACATTCAGGCGCAGACCTATTACCAGTCCGTTGCTACGGCGGCGGCACAACCGGAGGTTTCCGTTTCATGATTACACGCGAGTCATACGCACGAACCATTCTCTTGCTCATGGTGACGGGACTGTTCTCCGGTTGCGCCAGCAATGAAGTCGGTAAGAGTGCCACCGTAGTCGGCGGTAGCGCCTTGGGCGCAGTCATCGCCAATCAGGCGTCCGATGGGGATGCGGCTTGGACAACGGGCGGGGCCGCAATGGGAGCTGTCGCCGCGTTAGGGGCTAATGCGATGGCCAAGGAAAACGAGCGTATTGCTTACCGAGATGGCTACGAGGCCGCCCTCAACCAGAGCGTCAAGCAGCAGTATTGGATCATCCAGAACCGCCAGAAGGAAGACGAATTTAGCGAATCCGAGAACCCGGGCACATTCGTGCCCGTCGTCCTCCCCGCGCAGGAAATAAACGGGGTCATCCAAGAGGAGCGCGTCATTTACCTCAAAGCCAAGTAAGCCATGAAAGCATCATTCATTTTAATCTGCCTACTGCTTGCGCCTGGCGTGCAGGCGCAGTGGATCGTTTCCGACCCCGGACACACCGCCCAGACCATCGCGGCGACGTTGCAGGACGCCGCCGAGCACGCCGAGGTCCTGCAAGAGTGGCAACAGCAATACGAGCAGTTGACGCAACAGATCGAAACCATGACGGAGCAACTGGACGTGCAGACCACAATCAAGGAATGGACGGGCAATCCGGGGACGGTTCTTTTGCCTTCGCTCGATGTGCTCGGCGTGGAGGATTTCATGGACGATCTCAACCACGGCATCCCGTGGACGACGATCATCGACGAGGCCAGCGGAACCGAGAGCCTGAATGAAACACACGGAGGGCTTTATGTGCAGGTGAGAACGGAAACCGTGACCGGCGAGTCCGTCACGGTCAAAGACGACACGTTGAAGCCCTATGCTGTCGTGGACGATCAATACACCAACTATGTGACAGCCTCCGATGAGATCGACGCCCGCTTAAAGGAGTTGCAGGAGAACCAGACTCTCACGCTGGAAGAGTTGAAAAACGCCACCACCGATGCGGAGGTCCAAAAACTCTCGGCCATCGTTAACGCGCAGAACGGGCAGATCGCATTACTCATTTCCGAACGCGAGAAGCAGTACCAGCAATATGCCGCCTTGAAAGCTCTGAATGAAAACCAGGAAGCTAAGGCCAATGCGGTTTCCGTGCAGGCCCAGTTGAAGGATCAGCACGCTGCCTACCGCTCGCTCTCGGATTACCTGAAAACTCTGACCAACACGAATCCCTAGAACATCCACCACTATGAAACTGATCTATTTGCCGCTCCTTCTGGCCGTGCTCGCCCTGTGCGTCTGTTCGGACGCGCCCAATGAAACCACTATCACCGTGCACGAGGACGCCAAACCGGTCCGAACCATTCGCATCATCGTGGAAAAGGGCGACGATGTGGTCATCGAGGACCCGTACATCGAAAAAATCGAGGCCTTGTCGGCTGCTTACATGAAAGAGCGCTCACGCTACATTCAGGAGCGCCAAAGTATGACCGACGAGGAGCGTCGTGCCTTCGGCGATCTGCGTCGAAGTACGCACCAACGTGTGTCCGAACTGCAATCCATGCGAAAGCAATTCATTCTCGCCCAGATGAAGAAATACAACGGAGTGAACTTTGTTTTTGAAGACGGCGAGGGCAAGACGCCGGGGGAGTCGACCATGGATTACCTGAAGGGTTTCCACTCAGACCCGAAAGCGAATCCTTCCGAGGAATAACCTGCTAAGCTGACACGCTGCCATGAACCTGATTGGTCCCATTACGATGGAAAACTTTGAAAGCTCAATTCTTGAGCTTCAGGGTACGCTCCTTTTTGTTGCCTATTTCATTCTCGTAGCAGGGCTGATCGTTCGGATCATGCGCATCTCGGATACCGGTGGCGACATGGTGGCCATGACGAAGGCCGTTTTTATCGGTTTCTTCCTTGTCGCGCTGATGGCCACAGGCCGCTACTGGTTTAACGCGATTGATCAGGGGATGTATGATGCCGCCGACGTCATCAATACCGACTTTGGAAGTGAGCCCTATGCTGTTACGGATGCTCTGATCAAAACCATCGACGAGGATCCCGAGGCCGAAGGGTGGGGCGTCGAGAGGATCGTGAACTCCGTCTATCTGAGCATCGTTTACGGGATTTCCAAACTGGGCATTACCGTGGCGGCGCTCTTTCAGGTGCCCTTCTACATCCTTCAGTATGTGCTTAAGTGGCTCGGATTCCTCTTCCTCCCAATTGGGCTAGCACTGTTCATGTTTCCTTCGCTGGCCAATATTGGCGTGAAGCTCATCGCCAATATGCTGGCGGTGATGGCGTGGCCCATAGGCTTTGCCATCACCAATCTCGCGGCGATGGGACTTGTGGAAGATTTTGCTGATGCCTCCACCTTTTCCGGGAATGACACGGGCGCCGCGCTCTACATGATGAGCTTCGGCTCGCTTATCATGGGGCTGATCGCTGCGCTGATCCTCGTCATCGGTACGCTGGCCACACCAACGATCATGTTTATGATCTTCGCCAGTGGTACTGGTTTGCAGGCCCTCGCGGGATCGGCCCTGCGGACCGCTGCTGTGGCGACTTCTCGGGGAAGTTCTTCGCCCGGTGTCACGCTATCCCCCTCCGCCGTCAAGCCCACTCAAGCCACTCCGGTGAGTGCTCCCCAGAGCGACCCTGGACTGAGGCCACCTGTCTCGTCATCGGTTCCCGTTCCTTCTGGTGCACCGCAAGCTGCCGTACCGGCGATGGATAATCCGCTGTTGCCCGTCAATCCCCATGATCCCTCCGGCAGCCAACTGGCCGCGAAGCTTTACGCGCAGGCGTCACCACCCAAACCGCATACGCAGATATGAGTCACGACGAACACGAGATGCCGGAGCGTTCCTCCGTTGATCCCGCCAAGGCGCGGGCGCATGGCAAGCAGCTTCGCGCCCGCAACGCCTTCCATCCGTTGAAATTGTTCACGGATAATGCCTGGGCGGCGCGGCTGTGGTTTTTGATCGCGCTCATGCTGTTGGGGTGGGTGGTGATTCAGCCCTTCTTCATCATCAATGCCTACCGCACCCGCGAGCGCGTGGTTATCATGGATGGGGCGGGAACGTATTCCATCGCCCCCACGCTCGATTTTGAAGAGGCTACTCACCTGCACGAGGAGTTGGCCCTGTGGGCAACCTACGCGCTCTTTTCGCAGAACCCGAACGGTTTCGATATGCCCGAGCTTTTGGACAAGCTGTTTCTGAATGACCCGCTTAAAAAAGCCCGGCAGTTACATGCGCGAGCCGAAAAGGAACTGCGCGAAAAGGCCATCCACCAAAAGGTAGAGGTCTTTGAAATCAAAGTGCTGCAAACGCGGGGCGATCAGGTGTTCACCCAAGTAAAAGGGCAGTTGATCCGCACCGGCAGCTTCGAGGGAAAAACCTTCGTGGAAGACCCGCAGTTCACGCTCACTCTCGTGATGTATCGCAATCCCAATATGCTTGAAAACAAACGCTACCCGCTGGCCGTGATGTCCTTTGAGGAAAAAATACTGTTGTAGTCCGATGAAGCTGAACCGCATTGTCATCCTGTATTTCTTGTTGCCTCCTCTTTGCCATGCGGAGGAGGACCGCTATAACCGCGAGGTCATCAAGGAGTATGCCTTGAGCCCGCAGACGGTTTACAACATCCCCATCGGCAACACGCCGACCACAGTTACCTTTCCGGGGCCGCTCCAGTCCATCGACGGGGCCAATGTGGGCAGCGTTCCCAAGGACAACCCACCCGTGCTCTTAAGCTACGTGGCCGGACAGTCTTTCTTTTCCGTACGGGCCATGCAGCCCAATGCGCGAGGAGCGCTCAATGTGGTTTATCAGGGGCAGACCTACGCTTTTAATTTCTATCACCACGAGGACGTCGTGCCGTACCGCACGGTGCGGCTTATGCAGTCCGATGAACTGATGGCGGACAGTGCCGCCTTGGGGCCGGGGGCGATTACCATTCGCCGGACCACGCCGAACGTCCTGCTGGATTTGCTCGACCGGGCCAAGAGCTATCCGCTGGTCCAGCGGGCCTATCCGGGGATGTTAGATGAGGAGGTTGATTACCGTGTTCCCGAAGGGCTCACGACCGAGTACCGCGATTACACGGCGACCATTGAGGAGGTCATGCGGTTTGTCCGCTATGACACCCTCGTATTCAGGATTTCGTTACACAACACCTCGGAAGAGGACATCTATTATCAGCCGCAGATGCTAGCTATCCGCATCGGCCAGAACCTCTATTATCCATCCATCGCGGACGCTTCCGGTATCATCCCGGCCCAGTCCGACAGCGTGGCTTACCTGGCCATCACCGGCAAACCCAACGGGGAAGCCGCTCACCTCAGCGTTCACAACCCCTTTCAGGTCATCGTCACTCGGATCACCTACCCGGCCAAGCTCTTCATTCCTTAAACGCACCATGATCAAGTTTCTCAATTCGCCCTTGGGCAATGTCGTGGCCGCCGTGCTGTTCATCGGCGGCATCGGCGGGCTCGTCGTGTTGCATACGATGGACAAGGGGGAGGCAGACTTCACTACGCCCGAGGAGGCATACGACTATAAGCCCGACGTGTACAAACGCGACATTCCGCGCTTTAAAATGCCCGGTGCGGTCGTGACTACCAATGAGGAGGAGCTTACCGCAGAAAACGCTGAGAGTCCGGAAGAACCGGAGTCGCCGCTGTCGCGGCCCCAGCAGGCCCGCCTGAATGAGGAGAAGACTAAGGCCAAAGGCGGACTGCCGCTAAATCTCTTTACCGGCGCGGTTTCAGATCAAGAAGAGGTGGTTTCACCGGATTACGCCCCTTTCGGGCGGCTCATTCCCTGTGAACTGATCATCACAGTGGAGAGCAGTTCGATGGACACGCCCATTATCGGCCTTGTCACCGAGGACGTGGTTCATGCCGGAAAGGTCATCATCCCTGCTGGGGCGGAGGTGCATGGACGGGCCAGTGAGGGGAACACCCGCGACCGCATTTCCGCCACGGGCACCTGGAATTTTGTCTGGCGCACGCACGAAGCCTTGAACGGAACCGAGTTGACCCTTCAGGGAATTGCGCTCGATCGCGAGTATAATTTCAACACCGGCTTGTGGGGCTTGCAGGACGGCTCAGCCGGACTCAAGGGCTACCTTATCAAGAGTGACGACTGGAATGAGATCAAGCTATTCGCGGCCACGTTCCTTGCCGCCGCCACCCAGGGCTTCAAGCAGTACGACGACTTCATTACGGACACGGGATCAGCGGTGCAGATTGCCGAAAGCTCCGTTGGCAATGCCGCGCTGGATGGGACGACCGCCGTCCTCGAAAAATACGCCGAGCAGATTCAGGCGGCCATCGAACGCGACGGCTTCTACATCCGGGTTCCGGCAGGGACGCAGTTTTATGTTTACGTCACGCAGACCATCGACGCGGCGGAAGGCTCGCGCGGAAACATCAGCAATCATGACATCTGGAATTCGAAAACAAACTGACTTGCGTAAACGTCTGTCTCGCTGGAGTGGGGTACTGGCCGCTTCCGGGTTGCTGGCCGGGTGTGCCAGCGAGCCGGTGGAAGAACCGCCGCCCTCCATGCCCGTGCAGGTGTCGGGGACGGAGCTGGATCCCTATAGCATGGGGAAGATTCGCACCCCCGAATCCGTGCACGCCTACTACCTCGGGCCGTATGTGGACCCGCAGGACTCCGGCGTACGGCACGATGCCCATCGCATTGCGCGGGTGGAGCAGCCTGCCCGCTGGAACCTTTCCCCGAGCGCTCCCACGGCGGTTCCGCTGGGGCCGGTCGTGGCCGTGGTCGACCCGGCGCAGCAGGTGGGGCTTCTTTCCGGCGAGTTGGAGAACAAGATCGCCCAGGCTAACACGCTCATCGCGACCCTGATTGAGCAGAACGATGTTTTGCAGACGCAGCTTGATGAGCGCGACAAGCAACTGGACGAATTGTCGAAGCGCCTCTCCGAGCTCGAACGCCCATGACCCTTTCGATGCATACCTGAATCATACACTTCTGGCATCCGGCCAGACCTGCCCGAAGCTGACTGATAGCGGCCCCGCAGGCAGGTTAAGCAAGCGCGGGGTTTTTGAGAAAGAAATCCAATGTCATTAAAAGAAAGCGTGGAAAAGAAACTCGCCGAAGCCCGCAAGTCGAACGGGCCGAAGCGCAACCCGGAAATCGACGCGATCATCGATCGCTACATGAAAGAAAACCCCGAACGCGTGGCCTACCTCAAGACGGAGACGAAGGACCAGTTGGTTCGTCGGGCCGTGTTGCGGGAAGCCCTCAAGTCTGACGCTAGCCAGCGTCTGAGGCTGAAGGAAAGCGAGGCTGTCGGGAAATTCCTGAAGGAGAACCCGGAGATTGCCCAAGATATCGAGAAGCGCATTGCCCGCGTGCCCGATGATCGTAAGGAGCAGGCCCGCGTCCGGCTTGGACGGCAGGAAGCGACCAAGTCTGCGCTCAAGATGTGAAGAGCGTTCGTCCTAAACTACCAACCCAAGGTTTAATCATGGAAACGACCACTGAAACCACTTCCGATAAATCCACCGTCTTGAGAATTCCCGCTGAGATCATGGCTACCTTTCAGCGATCCAATGACTTTTTGACGCGCCGCTACCAGAACGCCGTTCCCAGCCCAGAGGAACTGATCATCTTCTACCTCTCGGGCATTGAGGCCCACGAGGTCGTCGCCGGTCTGGAGCGTCAGGTGCTCTTGCTCTCCGGCAAACAGCCCCCCGAACAGGACGACCATCTTGTCCAGACCTACCTCGACATGGAGGCCGAGTAGCGGACGCTTAGATTATTTTCAAGTAAGCCTTGGGTGTAGCCGTTACATCCAAGGCTTTTTTTGAAGATGGAATGCGTGGGGTCAGGGTTTCCAATGCCATGACGACCTATATATGGAGATGTTTCTCTGAGACCAGATGCTCTTTTTCCACATCAATTGTTTGGGGTTGCCGCCATATTTTGCGGACTCATGCACCTTGTTAAATACTTCTTCGGTGATGAATGATGCGTAAGTATCATTACGAAGACCGCATAGTTTTGCCGCATAGTTTGCGGATCGACCTACCCATACTAAATCGTTTGATCCTCGAACGCCTGTGCGGGCTATGAATAAACTTCCGGTATCGACACCTACCGCTTGTTGTAGTTGGAATGTTGACTTGGGGTAGATTTTTTTTAGGGCTGGATTAATTATTTTCGATGATAAATAATTTATTTGAAGGGCGGTTTTAGCCGCTGAGGTATTTTTGGAGTTTCCAATATAAACGGCCATGACTCTGTCACCGTCAAAGGCTGTAATTACTCCATTATTGTTTTTGATGATGTCGCAAGCTCCTCGTAGATAGGCTTTGTATACTTCGGCAGCAAACCAATCTTTGTACCCGATGACTAGGCCTGTAGAATCTTCCATGTCGGCGTAGAGTACTGTTGCATCAAGCTCCATGGCGTCGTTCCCGAGTTGGATGTCTTCTGCTTCTGGTACTGATTGGTCTTTTCGTCGGCTCCATTCCGTTCTTAATATTTGTTCGACCTCGGCTTTGATATCATCGTGTGTTTTCATGTCGTACAAAAGGGGGGGGTAACGAATACGGTGATCTGTAATGCCATTAGGCGTACAAGTCGTTTGATGCTGTTTATGGGGATGTTGCGAGTCAATGTTGTTATAATCGGATATAAACAGACGAATTATGGATGGTATTATCTGTCAGATGACTAGGAGGCGGAACCTGCCGTTTGCATGTCCAAGAGGCTTTTGAAAGCGCTTATGGTTCTTGAGAGATGGGATTGACTTCCGGAGAGCTAGGGAGCTATTAAAAACAACAATGAATGCGGAAGACGAATTGAAATTGAGTCATGCAAAAGAGTGTTTTGCGAATATGCATTCTATTTCCAGATTCATCGATGGAAAGACGGTTGCGCTGACCAGTTTGATTCTTTTGGTTCTTGGTGGCATGGCATTCATTATTAAATTTGTGCTCAAGCTTGAAGAGCCTAGATTTGAAGGGATTTTTGCTTTGCCATGTGTGGATTTTATTGCACTGGAATTAGCCGTTTTATCCTGTGTGGCTTCCATCTGTTCGATTTTTTTCTGTGTAGCGACTAATATCGCGCGTCTAAAACTTACATCGAAACATACCGCACTGTTCCCAATTCACGTAGACAGATACGAGAATATTGACCTAGCTTCCTCTGAGATGTTTGACCTGCTGCAGGGGATGGACGTTAAAAAAATGCTAGAAGAGTATTCAGATCAATTGACCAATTTGGGGCGTATTGTCGCAAGGAAATTC
Source organism: Ruficoccus amylovorans (assembly GCF_014230085.1). NCBI lineage: Bacteria > Pseudomonadati > Verrucomicrobiota > Opitutia > Puniceicoccales > Cerasicoccaceae > Ruficoccus > Ruficoccus amylovorans. The sequence continues at coordinate 14,698 of NZ_JACHVB010000012.1, forward strand.
TTTTGGTACCGTCTAGCAGTTGGGGTGTTCTTTGTTCAAGCAGTATGGGGAGTGGTTGCGTTGGGATTGTTCCTAATGAGTTGCTCGGCGAGATGACGGCGAAATTTCTCTCGCTCTTGATCATACTCTTTGGTGCCCGCCTCGTAGTGGGAGAATTGCTGCCAGGAACTCTGCCATTGTTCGAGGCCCCTCTCGGCACCAACCTGATGGTAATAGAGTAGCATACCGACGCTTTGGATGAGCCATGTCGCAAGAGACTCATTACCAGCGTCTCGGCCCAGAATTATGTGGGTTATTTCGCAGCGGTCAGCCCAACGGTGATCGTGGTCCCAGCACAGATAGCCACCCTTGTTTACGTGCCAGTCTATTTCTCTGCGTACCCATGGCTCATCACAGCGCACACTAGGGGTATTCTGTTCCCAGAGGGCATTGGCGCACACGATGATGGGGACTATCGTGTTTTGATGTGAAGGCAGTCGAACCCCTATTGTCGTCGTGTAAGCCAATGCGCTGTCTGTCCCTTTTATCCGAAACGTATCGACTCCCTGGGCATCTGAGGCGTCATGTGCCCGGAGGGATTTCAAAAACGATTCGGCCCCTGATGACGATAGTCTGACTAATTGTTCAACGACCATAATAAGGACGAGGACGGGCTATGTAAGGCATGCGAGGATGGCATTCGATGGTATTTGCCATTGCCTGATCATCGGCTTGATTTGCTGCTTTATCCAACGCTGCCTTCGAGGCACGCTTGAAGTTCGAGATGCCCATAATGGGTTTAAACGCATCAGCCCAATGAGCGTCGAGTCGTACGACGTCTCGGCTATGAAGAACGGTTTCGAGGGGCTTGCCTCCAATGTCTTGTTCACCCTGTTTTGCGCGCTTGATCGGCCAGCCTCCAGCAATTCGAAAGGTCCGCCAGCCAACAGTGATAGTCGCCACAAGCATACGGCCATTGCCTTCCTCGGTATCGCCTCCAGCTATCGATGTTAGCCAACGCTTATTCTGGGCTTTGTTATGCCAGCGCAGGGCGATACTCGCGGGACGTTCTTTGCCGTCGGCCTCATAGTCCTTCGGTTGAGAGACGACGAGGCGTGAAGCGCAATCTCCCGCCCATGCGAGTTGGACCAGTTGCCAAGGGCATAGGCTGTCGAAATGAGAAGCATCTTCCATAACCTCAAGGAAGTCTTCTGTAAGTTTGCGGCAGGCTTCATCGCGGTTTGGGGACGAGAAGGCGGCCTCTACCCCGCGGCTAAATCCGTCCAGATCAGCTCTGAGAGACCATCCCCGGAGGCGGGTGGGAGAGGAGATTTTACTGCTGCTCGGATCGATGGATTCGTTGATTCTCAACTGAGAGAAATTGATGGATGCCTGCTTTGAGCGAATGGCGGTGGCCAATTTCTCCTGAAGTTCATACAGATTAGACTCGGCGGTGGTAAATAGACGTATGAATGTTGCTGCGACGTCTATGGGAAGGCTTACCCATTGTCCGTTATGACTGATTGAGCGGCCTTTTGCGTATCTCAGAATGGTCGGAGACCACTGCAATATTGCGGTGGGGAAACGGACCGAACTATTGGGGAAAGTAGAAGAGTCGTTTGCGAATTCCTTGGCTGGCCGGTTTGCTGCCGGTGCTAGGGAAATAATGGAATCGTCAATGTTGCGTTCGGTGTCCACCAGAATGGTCTGACCGAAATCAAAGGCAAAGCGAACGCTTTTCCAGCTATCTCCGGCGAGTGGTTTTACTCGTTTTTCAATTTCTTCATGCAAGGCGACAGAGTAGGCCAACGCTGTCAGCAAACTCTGCTCATTCGCCTCACACGGCAAATACAGGTGTAACACCTCGCCTTGGACTTCCAGTAATTCGGCGGCGGATTCTTCGGTTAACGCGTCTGCCACCCTGGCGAATTGATCGACCACCTGAAGGTAGCTGCGAGTAGCTGCGTCCCGGTCTGCCGCTTCAAGGTCGAGGCGCAGGCTGATTTTTGCGTAGAAGTGAATGCCAGTGGTGGCTGTGATATTTACGGAAGGTGGAGTAATGCTCTCCACCGCGAACGCGGTTTTGCGTTCCTGGCGAAAGAGCTTGGAGTCAAGCAAGTCTCTCGCGGAATTTTTAATGATTACAGTTGGGTTCATGAAAAACCTTTTCGGTATTGCTATTGTATACGAATCGTATAGAGTGAATTGTGGAAAGTCAAGGGATATTGTATATTTTTCCTATACGTTTCCGTAACTAGCTATGAATGAAGAATTCAAAGACAGACTCAAGGCGCTCAGGGAGCGTCGTCAATTAAGCCAGGCGGATGTTGCTGAGAGATCAGGACTGATGCCAGCGGCTATCTCGCATTTTGAAACAGGGAAGCGATCTCCCTCGTTCGATAACCTGCGCAAAATTGCTGACGCTCTGGATGTGAGCGTTGATTACTTGCTGGGCAGGATCGATGAGGAGCAATATGGAATGGGGAGTGTATCTGCTCCTCGGTCGCGTGAGCTTTTCAGGAATGCGGAAAACCTCTCGGATAGCAGCCTCAATTTTCTGAACGAAATGGCTAAAGCCTTAAGTGAGAAGGAAAAAAAGGATTCCAAGTGAAGATAAGCCGATTGCGCAAGCAACAGATTTGCACGCTAGCCCGTAATGAACTGAAGGCAGGCGGAGCATTGAGCCTGCCAGTCGATCCGATCGCTTTCGCGCAGAACAAAGATATTGTTGTTCAATCTTTCGATCCACCTGAGAAGGATATTTCCGGCTTTCTCATGCAGCTTGGAAATAATTTTGGAATCGGCTATTCGTCTCAGATAAAAAGCGTTGGATTTCAGCATTTTACTGTCGCTCACGAGCTTGGGCATTACTTGATCGATGGTCATGTCCAAGCCGTATTGGCAGAAGGTAAACATCTATCGCGTGCCGGATATATTGCAAAAGATCAGTATGAGCGTGAGGCTGATGTTTTCGCGACGGAGTTCCTAATGCCGTGGGCTTTGGTTTCGCCTATCATTGCTGGCCAAGAGCGAGGAATGGACGCGATCAGGCTTATCGCCGAGCAATGCCAAAGCTCCCTTTTGGCCTCCGCGATCCGTTTCACTGAGATTACCAAAGAATGCGCCGCTGTGGTCCTCTCTCGTTCAGGAACAATTGACTATATGGTGGCTTCGGACGGGTTTCGCCAAATTCCAGGCATCGATTGGTTGCGCAAAAAAGAAGACGTTCCTCCGGATACTCTATCGTATGAAAAATCGTGCGATAGCGATTGGATCGAGACTGCGCAGTCTGAATCAGGCAGGATTGACTTGGTAGAGTGGTTTCCTGATGTCAGCGGTGTTTATGCGAGCGAGGATGTTGTTGGGCTCGGTCGCTATGGGCGCCTGTTGACTCTTTTGGTTGCAGACTATGACCCGGACGACCCTGAGGATGACGATGATCCGAGTAGCGGCAGTGAGTATATTGATCGCTGGAGCAGTGGTGTTTTTCGAGGGCGATGAATGTCTTCTTACAGGATTTATGAGCCAGGGCGGTTGTGAAAATCTGTAATGTTTATCGATAGACCAGTTGAAGAGAAAGAGCTCCCCCTGCCATGGGTAGACTATGGATTTGGGCCTTGGGTTACCTTTCGAGAACGACAGGATTCTGTCGCTTACTTGTGTTCTTGTGCGCGGTCTGCGGCGAAATTTTGGCTCGCTCGTGAATTAGCCAATGGGCAGAGGTTACTTGCGCCGGGAAATAAGAATTTGCTGTCGCATTTTGCGATAAATCCAGCCGGGCAGGCCATGGCGATTGAAGAATTGGAAGGTAGTGGCTTTTTTCGAAACGGCATTTGCCATTTATGCACCGGACACGTACCGACTCTTCATACAGGAGGAAACCGCCTGGCAGATACTCGTTATTATCCGTACCTGGATCAAGTTGGGTATGAATTGGGACTAGTTTCCGAATATGACCCCGAAAAGTTTACCTCCAAGCGTGATTTGAGGGTATATGAACGCCTTAATCAACGCTTGGGGCTGAAGGGTGATATGCGGCGCGAAGATTTGCTTTGGTTGTGTCTGCGCGGAGCGTTTCCAAACGTTGAAATATTGCGAAACGTTAGGCCGCCAGAGCTTGAGGGGCTTGAACTGGACTTCTGGTTGCCTGCCCAGTGGGTTGGAATTGAGTATCAAGGCCAACAGCATGCCAAGCCGGTTGATTTTTTTGGTGGAGAGAGCGGTTATAACGCTTTGGTTGAACGCGATAAGAGAAAAAGAGAGTTATGCGCCAAACACGGTATCTACTTGGAGGAGTTTAATCATGACGACATGCTTACGGAAGCAAATGTAAAGGAACGTTTATTGCGTTACTGGCATGATCCCAAAGGGATTTCTCCGCCGCGGGGTGCATATTGGATATTGGGCGAGGCCTACCGCCCAAGTGGAGTTGATTGGGAAAAATTAACCCGCAAGCAGCGTATGGACGTAAAGCGGGAGCTATGGCTGATGCAGGAAATGTCTAGACGTTGCTGGCCTAAGGGAAAAAAATACAGGACTGCGGCATTGGATGTGGCTAAGAAAGCATCAGTTTTATGGGGAGAGATTCGTGGAATATCCCCAACTTCTATTCAGAATAAATTTAGATTTTGGCGTAAGAGGGATTATGGGGGTGATTGGAGACATGCCATACGATATGAGAGCTTAATTCAGGATAAAATGTGCGCGTTGCGTGAGCTTGGGATTAGCCTTTCACAGACCAAGGCATATTTTAGTATCTACCCAGGAGGGCTTACTGCATGGGCCAAGGCCCATTCTATCGACCAAGCTGAAGCAAGAAAATTGACCCATGTACGCGCTCGTATCGATTCTGAAGTTGCACAAGCTTTCAAGTCATCTTTGGAATGTAAAACCAATGAATTACGTGTCGAGGTCAGAAGGCTCGAGCGGGAGTTGAAAGCACTGAAATCTGATTACCGCAGGGTTCGTGGTGGGATCACTAGTTGATTGATGTTATTGTTTTTTTAACCTTTTGCCATGAAAAGAGATTTCGATTTGATCAGAAGTATTATGCTTCAGGTGGAGCAAGCTGACAGTGGAACGGCTTTGGTGGTTTTAGAGGTAGGTCCGGATATACGGGATAGTGCTGTTGCTGAACATATTGAGCTCATGGTCGAGGCTGATTTGGTTGTGGGCGAGGTATTTTCACGAGATCCTCTGACATTTGCAATTCAACGATTGACGTGGGGAGGACACGATTTCCTCGAAAATGCCCGTAACGATACGATATGGAAAAAAGTTGTCGCTCAATCTAAGGCCAAAGGGTCCTCAATGACGCTCACGATACTGAATGGATTGTTGTCCCGAGCAGCCGAAAAGTACGCTGGTCTGTAGACGTTCTGTTTGGCATTTTTTAATGCATGATCCTAACCGTATCTTACGTAATGGATACGGATGGCATGAAGAGATGGCTATGGCCATAGGCTATGCCTATATTTCCAGGGGTTAGATAAGGAAATTACGTATCCGCGTGGGGCTGAGAACCTGCTTTCCTGCCCGCAGGAAAGGGGATTATGCCAGCCCTCCGCTCCCAGCCTTCAAGGTCGTATTTTTGCGTTCGCTTGTGCAGCTTCGGCGCGGGCTTCTCGCTTCCGCTCTCGGCGCAAAAATCTCCACCTTGACGGCGGCCTACGGCCATCGCTTTGGGCACGCTCTCGCTCGCTCGCCGCTTGGCAGGGGAAAGCAGGTTTTCATGCCGAAGACCGTTTAACCCGAAAGGAGCCAACCGTGAAGAAATCCGCTTATGACCGTGTGACCGAGCGTATGCTTGAACTCTTGGAGAATGGGGTTTGCCCGTGGCGCAGACCGTGGAACCGTGTCGGGGGCCGTCCCCGAAACTTTGTCAGTGATCGCCCTTACTCCGGCGTGAACTGGTTTTTGCTGGAGGCGATGGCCTTTGATCTGCCGTGGTTCATGACCTTTAATCAGGTCAAGGCCAAGGGCGGGAAGATCATCAAGGGCAGCAAGGGCATTCCCGTGGTTTACTGGGGAACCTGGGAACGTGAAAACGAGGACAGCGACGACGAAGGTGAAACCCGGAAAATTCCTTTCCTGAAAGCCTATGTGGTTTTTAATGCCTGTCACGTCGAAGGGGTTGAGTTCCCCGAACTGCCCGAAGTCGAGCCGCTGGACTTTTCGCCCATCGACGCCGCCGAGCGGGTGATTGAAGGCTGGAAGGAAGGCCCGGAGATTGTGCACGGCTACCAGCACGCCTGCTACATTCCCGCCACCGATGAAATCCAGCTCCCGCCCAAGACGCGTTTTTCGTCCTGTCAGGAATATTACGCCACGCTCTTTCATGAGCTAGGCCATAGTTGCGGGGCCAAGCATCGACTGGACCGCAATCTAGAGGGAACTATCGGCGACGCCGACTATTCCCGCGAGGAACTGATTGCCGAGATGACCGCCGCTTTCCTCTGCGCCCACTGCGGCATTGATAACAGCGTGATCGAGAATTCCGCCGCTTACCTTCAGGGCTGGATTCGCATCCTGAAAGGTGACAGCAAGCTGGTAGTCACTGCCGCCAGCCAGGCCCAGAAGGCGGCGAATCTGATCTTAGGCGTGACTGGGGAGTGATTTGCGGGTCCGACTTACTGACATGGGGTTATGGCGCACTCAGTGGAATGGCGATACGCCAGCTTTTCAGAAATCGGCTGCCCGCCAGCGGGCAGCCGATTCTCTTTGGCAGAATAGGGAAGTGCATTGGCTCCCGTCTTCCCTATTCGCGGTTGTTTTTTCTGCTAAACTGACGGCATCATGAGTCAGTCAACCGCCTCTGTTTATCCGTTCCCGGCCAGCGCAACCCCAGAGCGGGAGCGTCCGGCAGTAGGAGACGCGGTTGTTGCGCAGGAATTGGCGGCATTGCGGAAGGAGTTGGCCGGGCTTCAGCGGGAATTGCACGAGTTGAATGCCATTCAGTCGCCGTTGGTGGGGATCGAGCGGGTTGCCCTGTATTTTGGCAAATCTCAGGATACGATTCGCCGATGGGTCAAGGATCGGGTTATTTCCTGCTACAAAATTCCGAACAACAAAGGATACTCTTTGTTGTTCAGCTTCAAGCAGATCGAAAGCGATCTGGAAGACTACCAGCAGGAGCGGTATTAGGCGTGTGGCAGTTTCTAGGGATTTGATCGCTTGAGCCAGTTTGGGGAAATGGGAAGCAGCTTTACTTTTTGGCCAAAAGATATACGGTTTCAGATATGAGTACGACCACGATGCGCATCACCAGCGAGGCCTTAGCTCTTCCGGAAGACGAGCGGTTGCAGGTGTTTTTGCAGCTCGCATCAAGCTTGCCGAATGAGAAGGCGCAGCTTGCAGAAAGCGCCCGTCGGGCTAGGGAAATGAGTTCTGGCAAGGTGGTTCCGATGACCGAAGAGGAATTCGGAGGCAAAATGAACGCGCTCAAAGAGCAATTTCGCAAGCAGGCTTAGTGGCCAGAACAGTAGAGTTCCACCCGCTTTTCAGCGAGGATGTTGAAGCGCAGGCACGCTACCTGCAAGAGGAAGCCGAGTTGGGAGAAGCCTTTCTCGAAAAGGTGGAGGAAGCGGTTGCTGCGGTCAAAGCCGAGCCGATGCACCATGGGTTCCTCTATGGCAGCACGCGCCATATCATTTTACGGAAATTCCGCCGCCATATCGTCCATTACGAATACTTTGAGAAGGAGGATTTAATCCGTTTCTACGGACTCTTTCACGGTTCTGAAAATCCCGCCCGGTGGTGGTCAAGGCTTTGAGCGCACCGTCTAGTATTGTTGTCGCTTCCGGGGTGCGCCGGGGGTGGAGTCCAATGCAATGCCGACCGAACGGCAGAAATGGCGCAAGGTTTTGGTCGTTGGCATGGCGTTTGCGCCGACTTCGGTTTCGAAATAGCGGACGAATTCGCGCATCGGGTATTTGTTTTTCGGATGGTCCAGCACGTAGAGCAGCAGGTGAAATTGCCACCACTGGCCCGGATCGTGGTTCCATTGCCCATTTGCCTGAAATTCTCCCTCTTCGAGAAATTTCACGGTGTTCGCGATTTGGAGGAAATAGTCTGCTTGGTTCTCTGCGATTGCCTGCCCCCAATAATCGAGTGTCAGTTGCCTTAGCCAGGTGGGCAGCGGCTTACGGGGGCCGATCATGTGTTTTTTCCAGGCGCGGACCAGCAGATAAAGCCCCAGGTCCCGGTTGCCCGACTTATGTTTCTCCAGCAAAATGAGCAATTCTTTGCGGCTGAGGCCACCGTGAGATTGGGTTAAACGCCGATCCACCGCAGGTGCGGAAGTCGCACGCCAGTCGGACGGCATTTCCTCCACCGGTCCCTCGGGCAGGGATGCTGGTATGGCATCCGCTGACATGTTGCCCGGGGTATCCGTTGGCGTGCGCTCGACGAATTGCCTGATGAGCGTTTGCAAGCCCTTGGAAGATTCCCACAGGCTAAGGAAATCAGAAAAGCCTGCTTCCACTTCTTTGCCCATCGCCTTTTTCAGAAACGCCTCAAGGGGAATGATGGGGCTCTTTTCAGGGACGCTCATAATCGGCTCAACGGGTATTCCCGAGTCTGTCCGCTTTCCCTTGGTCGGTCAATGCCGTTGCAGTACGTACTGAGGTAATAAATTGTAAATCGTCTGGGTGTTTTGAAAGGGAGACACTGCCTTTTATCGGGATCATCAATACCTCAAAAAGAATTGCTTTCTGGAAATTTCTAAAGAGTCAGTAGGAGTCAGTTAAAAAAGCCGTAAAAATCACCCGAAAACCTGACGGTTTTGTTTTTTTAAAACTACATAACTATTTAATTATTAATATAATATGAAATACTTACAACGGGTTCGAGTCCCGCCCTGAGCACCATTTAAGACACACAGGATAAGAAAAGAGCTTGGCTAGCCGATGGCGAGCGTCGAGGTCAGCGCATGCAGGGCTGCTACTCGAACCAGTAGGGGGCGTCTGTAGGTCTCGGTTGTAAGTGTTGGAGACATGTCGTATTAGACTGCTGCAGGGATAGAGCAGCCCGGCTATTTGCGCGCGAGTTCCGGGGGCGGGGGTGCCGGTGTGTCCGCTCAGTCTTCGACGCGCTCGGGGTCGGGGTAGTCGCCGCCGCCTGATTTGAGTAGATCGTCGAAGTAGGCGATGGTCTTTTTTAATCCCTCTTCGAGTGCCACAGTCGGCTCCCAGCCGAGATTTTCGCGGGCCTGGGTAATGTCGGGCTTGCGCTGCTTGGGGTCGTCCGAGGGCAGGGGCTCGAAGACGAGCTTCGACTTACTGCCGGTCAGGGCGATGACTTTTTCGGCCAGTTCGCGGATGGTGAATTCGCCGGGGTTGCCGATGTTGCAGGGGCCGGTGTAGCCGATCTGGTTGTCCATCAGCCGGATCATGCCTTCGATCAGGTCGTCGCGGTAGCAGAACGAGCGTGTCTGCTGCCCTTCGCCGTAAATGGTGATCGGGTCGTTGTTGAGGGCCTGGACGATAAAGTTGGAAACGACGCGGCCGTCCTTGGGGTGCATGCGGGGGCCGTAGGTGTTGAAAATGCGGATGACACGGATCTCGATCCCGTGCTGGCGGTGATAGTCGAAAAAGAGCGTCTCGGCCACGCGCTTGCCCTCGTCGTAGCAGGAGCGGATGCCGATGGGGTTGACGTTGCCCCAGTAGCTCTCCTCCTGCGGGTGGACGCTCGGGTCGCCGTACACCTCGGAGGTCGAGGCCTGCAGGACGCGCGCCTTCACGCGTTTGGCCAGGCCGAGGACGTTGATGGCGCCCATGACAGAGGTCTTGACCGTCTTGATCGGGTTGAACTGGTAATGCACGGGCGAGGCTGGGCAGGCGAGGTTGTAGATCTGGTCCACTTCGGCCTTGAAACCGTCCACGATGTCGTGGCGCACAAACTCGAAGTTGTGGTCGTCGAGCAGGTGGGCGATGTTCGCCTTGCGCCCCGTAAAGAGGTTGTCGAGGCAGATGACCTCGTGGCCCGCGCCCAGGAGTCGTTCACACAGATGGCTTCCGAGGAAGCCCGCACCGCCGGTAACAAGAATTCGCATAGTATTTAGGGTGTCTCTATCGGTTCAGAGGGGAAAGTCTAAAGTACGATTACCGCCGATGCTGGCCGGGGCGGATTTTTTACGCTTTTTCTCCGGCCTCGTAGCGCTCGATCCAGGCGGCTGACCAAGTTTCGTAATCGCCGGCCTCAATGTGTTCGCGGGCCTGGCGCATGAGGTCGAGGAAGAAGTGGACGTTGTGCAAGGTCAGGAGGGTGTGGCCGGTGATCTCATTGGCCATATTGAGGTGGCGCAGGTAGGCGCGGCTGAAGCGGTGGCAGGTGTAGTTGTCGAGGCCCTCGACCAGCGGCGCGTGGTCGGCTTTGAAGCGCTCGTTGCGCAGGTTGATCAGTCCGTCAGGCGTAAAGGCGCTGCCGTGCCGGGCCAGACGGCTGGGCATCACGCAGTCAAACATGTCCGCGCCCAGCGCGATCATTTTCAGCAACTGCGGGGGCGTGCCTACGCCCATGACGTACCGGGGCTTGTCGGCGGGCAGGTGGGGGATGGCGGCGGCCACCTGCTTGAGCATTTCCTCCTCCGGCTCGCCCACGCTGACCCCGCCGATGGCGTAGCCGGGGAAGTCCATCGCGGCCAGCGCCTGGGCGCACTCGGCCCGGTGCTTTTCAAAGACGGAGCCCTGCACGATCCCGAAGGCGTGGTGCCCGCGGGCGAAAAAGCCGTCGTCAGCCGCAATGTCGCGGAACTGCTTGGCCCAGCGCACCGTGCGTTCAAGTGCCTGGTGGCTGTCTTCCTCGGAGCAGGGCCAGGGCGGACACTCGTCCAGCACCATGGCGATGTCGCTGCCGAGCGACTTCTGGATGCGGTAGCAGGTTTCCGGGTTGAGAAAAATTTTGGTCCCGTCGAGGTGGGACTGAAAGCGGATGCCCTCCTCGGTGATTTGGCGGATCTTGGCCAGGCTGAAGACCTGGAAGCCGCCGCTGTCAGTCAGGATCGGGCCGTCCCAGCCCATGAACTTGTGCAGCCCGCCGAACGACTCGATCAGCTCCGGGCCGGGTCGGAGGTTGAGGTGGTAGGTGTTGCCCAGAATGATCTGCGCGCCGACCTCCTCTAACTGCTTGCAGGTCATGGCCTTGACCGTGCCCTGCGTGCCCACGGGCATGAAGATCGGAGTCTGAATCTCGCCGTGACGGGTCTTGAGCACGCCGCGACGCGGGCCGCCGGGGTGGGGGGCAGGGCTCCCGTCTGTGCCGGGAATTTTCAGTTGGAAGGTCGAATCCACCCGGCCAGCGTGGAAGCTCCCGCCCCGGCGGCAACGCTTTTTTTACGCGAAAAGGGGCGATTTTCGCACGGCCAACCCATATCTAGTAAGTAGCAGGGGGCGCTTGACTATTTATGGGGGAGCACACAGACTCATTCTTTGCAGATGATACTGGTCATCGATAACTTCGACTCTTTCACCTACAATCTGGTCCAATACCTGGGCCAGTTGGGGGCGGAACAACGCGTCTATCGCAATAACGAGATCACGGTGGCCGAAGCCCTCGCGCTCAAGCCCGAGCGTGTCCTGCTCTCGCCTGGCCCGTGCACTCCTAATGAAGCGGGCGTTACGCTCGACATCATTGAGGCCTTCGCGGGCAAGGTGCCGCTGTTCGGGGTCTGCCTTGGCCACCAGAGCATCGGCCAGTACTTCGGCGGCCGGGTCATCCGCGCCCCGCGCCTGATGCACGGTAAGACTTCCCCCATCCGCCACCGCGATACGGACGTATTCAAGGGGATGCCGCAGGATTTTGAGGCCACCCGCTACCACTCGCTCGTGGTCGAGCGCGAAACGCTCCCCGAGTGCCTCGAAGTCACCGCCGAGACTGTCGAGGGCGACATCATGGGCCTGGCCCACAAGGAGTTGCCCGTCTGGGGCGTGCAGTTCCATCCCGAGTCCTACGCCACCGACTCCGGCCTCAAAATGCTGGACAACTTCCTCAAACTCTAACCGCGCCCGGTTTTCGCCCCGTCCCGAGAGTCGGATATTTTTTCCCCGCCACGTTCCTTTTCACTGTTCAGGAGTTCTTTCAAAAAGAGTCCCGTCCCGCGTCCCCCCCAACGCTCAAACTTTCAATCTCGAAACTCTCAAACGGTTACCAACATTCCACCCCCGAAGCAGGATGTATTGCCCAAAATGCGGCCATAAGGACACCAAGGTACTCGACACCCGGATCGGCAAGAGCAAGCTCTCCATCCGCCGCCGCCGGGAGTGCCTCGGCTGTGGCTACCGCTTCACCACGGTGGAGGAAATCCTGCGCGAGGGCCTCATCGTGATCAAGCGCGACGGACGTCGGGAGGACTTCGACCGGATGAAGATTCTCGACGGCCTGCGCAAGGCCACCGAAAAGCGCCCCATCCAGGCCGAGCAGATCGAAATGATGGTGGCCGAGGTCATGGAGGCGCTCGACAGCGAGTTCGACACCGAAATCCCGACCAAGGCCATCGGCGAGCAGATCATGAACCGACTCAAGGCCATCGACTCCATCGCCTACGTCCGCTATGCCAGCGTTTACAAGGACTTTCGCGACATCAACGAGTTCGCCCGCGAAATTAGCTCCCTCAAGCGCACTACGCGCTGACCGGGCGCTCGCGACAGGCACCGATGGCTCGTTGTGAGTAACTTTCGCTTGTCTGCAGGGATGAGTTTGGCAGTTAGTTAGTGCGCATGCCTACGGACAACCTCAGCCAACTGCGTACCCTTAACTCGCTTCTGAGCCTGGCCACCGGCTCGGATCAGGAGTTGGCCCGGCACATTGAGCAGGCAATTGAGTTCAGCCGCGAGCAGGTGGGGGAGTCTCACCCGGCCCACGAGATGCTGGCCAACTCAGCCCGTCGTCTGCTGGAGCTTCACCTGGACAACCGTGCCACCTGCGGCTTTCAGCACTGCGACCTGCATGGCCAGGACAACGACCCCCTGTGGATACGCGCGCAAGTGCTCAAATCGTTGCGCAAGCTGGCTGGGTCGCGGGAGGCGATTCTGCTCATTTCCGGATTGCCCACGCTTGTTCGCCCGCAGGGGCGGCGCTGGTCTCCGTCCCGCCGCCGGACGTATCAGGAGCTCGTCGGCTACATCCAGCATCTCGCCGCTGCCCACAGCTCCCCCCGCACCCGGTTGCAGTTGATTTTCCTGTAGAAGAGGAGGATCTTTCTGACGTAAAATCCGTTTGCAGGTTTATAGGGATTTGTAGATTGAGGGAAAATACCGGGACTGGTTGTTTTGCCGTTTCGGAGATATTCTTGCCCACGGGCCGGAAAAAGCGCATTAATCACTTACGTCTACAAGCCGGAGAAGTTACAACCGCTACGCCTCAACTTTTCTTTTTTCCATGTCCGACAAAACCCTCTTTGAAAAAATCCTAGACCGTGAGATTCCAGCTAAAATCGCCTACGAGGACGAGCGCTGCCTGGCCATCCACGACATAGATCCGAAGGCCCCGACACACCTCCTGATCATCCCGAAGCGGGTCATCCCCCGTATTGCCGAGGCGGGCGAAGCCGACGCCGAATTACTTGGGCACCTGCTCCTGACCGCGAAGAAACTCGGTTCCGAGCACGGGCCGGAGGGCTTCCGCATCGTCATCAACAACGGTCCCCACGGCGGCGAAACTGTCCCGCACTTGCACGTGCACTTACTCGCAGGACGTCCGCTGGAGTGGCCTCCGGGCTGAGCGGACGTGTGCGCCTAACCGGCCGAGCCGAGCGCGGGGCGGGTGCTGGAACAGTGGGTTGTCAACGAGAAGGCAAACTGCGAGTCGATGGATTTGATGAGTGTGTTTGCTTCCGCCTTGACGCCGGTCGGGCCAGACGTAGTATGCGCGATCTGGCAATCGGTGGCCAATGCTGGTGGTCAATGAGACAAGAATTATTTTTCAATTTGTTTATAATCAACAAGTGCCGGGTTAGCTCAGTTGGTAGAGCAACTGATTTGTAATCAGTAGGTCGTCGGTTCGATTCCGTCCCCCGGCTCCACTTTAAATCCCGTAAATTCAACGATTTACGGGATTTTTATTTTCCGGGTTTCGAGGCCTTGGAAATCACTGTGCCATTCCTGTGCCATTTTTTATTTCCTCTAAACGGGCCTTTTGTGGCCAAATGTGGAGGTCATTTCTTTTCGGGCTGCTGAGAAGGCTGCCAAATCGCTGCATTCATGTGTGGTTGAAGTTAGAAATGATATTGGCTTGGCCGTGCATCTGTGGCACAAGACTAACGACGTCATCCATTACCCCCCGCCATGAGTAAATCGTTCCTCAAAACCCTTGGCGTGTTGGTGCTGCTCTATGCTATCACCTTCACCGCTCTTCACTTCTATAAGCGATCCATCCCGTCAGCGAATGAAACCACGGAGATGCCGTCCTTGGGGCCGGTGATGGCTGATTTGAGAGCGCATTATCAATCGGCCAAAAGTATCTCCAAGGAGTACAAGTGGCACATCAAGCGTCTTTGGGATGGTGGGGGACATATCCTCGTTGGGCGGATTGAGCCACCGGAAGGCGCGAAGATTGCCCGCATCTTAACCCTGCAAAACGATGGCAGTTTTGCCACGGCGATCTATCCGGGGAGGACGCTTGAACTCTATATTCATGGCTATGAGCCCTTGGTTATCACCCCAAATGAGCCTGTATGGGGTCCGATTTGTGATGTGGGGACTCACACCTTCGAAAAGGCTCCACTCGAAGATTTAAGGACGTTGACCGGGAGTGTTCAGGCTGAGCCGATGAAGGGAAAAACGCCCGAGGTTAAGCTTGAGTTGATCGTCCAGAACGAGGCCTATCTCGGAAGAGACGGGGGCACGTGGCAGCAATGCTTGCGGCCTGTCGTGGAAACGAAGGATATTTCTCCGGGCCAGAGCTTCAGCTTTGAAGGGCTGTCACCCATCCCCTATGAGCTAAAAATCTCCGCCAAAGGCTATGTCACGCAGACCTTGACGATTCAGCCGGATTTGCGGGGTGTGATCGACTTGGGGGCCATCCAGCTTCAACGGGCGCAGGTTCTGCGTTTCGATTACATCTCGATGATCGATCTGGATGCGCCGGATACCTGGCCAAGCCCCGAAGATCAGCGAGTGGTTTGTAACAACGAGAACAAATTCCTCATCGCAACTGTGGCCGATCGCTATGATTCGAAAAGACAGTTTCGTCTGCCAGTAAGAGATGGTCATACTTATGCACTGCATCCCCGTTTGCCGTCGGAATATTACCGGCTGGGGCCGGGAAAATTGGAGGATTACATCAAAAAAACAGATTGGATCGAACGCACGCGTTGGGCTGATCTCAGGCCCAGCGATGTTGCATCCGACGAGATTTTGCTGGAGAGCGGGTATGTCTATTTCTTCAGGAACAGGCGCAGCGATTGCAATTGCCTGTTTGCCGTGACGGACATTACCGACGAGTTGGACTAGCTTTTGTCTGGGTACTCTATGGCTTTCCGTGATTTTTAATGGACATGGTTTAGGGGCTGATTTAAAGACTGCCCATGCATCAAGACGTTTACGATTTGTGGCTGGCCTCTTTACGTGAGGAGGACTGGGTGCTGAAGGACTTGATTCAGATGGGGGACCAGGTTGTCCTGGCCGGGCCACCCAAGTCGTTCTGATGTTATGGGGGCTTGTGCTTCTGTTCTGTCACTCGCCGGTTTGCGTATTTTTGACTTTTGGGACGGGATGGATGACTTGCTGTGCGTCTAGCAGGCGTTTCTTCAGACGTTCGTAGGGGATGTCTTGAAGATCGAATTTGTGTTCGATTGCCAGGCTGGCGGCCTCGACCGCTGATTCTGAGAGGATCATGAAGACCGGCTCCATGCGGATCGACCCAAAGGCGATATGAGAGGCGGACAAGCAGAAAGGGACCAGCAGGTTGCTGATCTCGCCACGGCTGGGAATGATGCTGCGATAAGAGATCGGGTAGGGCGGACCGGAGTGGATCTGCACGTCACCTTCGTTTAATACCTTTCCGTCTATGACGATACGCCGGCAGTTGTGCGAATCCATCGTGTAGGCGGCCAGGCCGACTGGGTCTTCGACTCGAAGGCGCCCGGTGCAGTGGTGCTCGTTCATGACAAGGTCGCTGACCATGCGCCGTGCCTCACGGACATAAAGGGAGTGAGAGAAGTTTTCGGTCTCGGGAAACTGGTCCTCCGGCCAGCCGAATTCGCGCAGTTGGCGGCGGAAGTTTTCATCAACGCTGGGGTCGGTGGACCAGAACCACAACAGCCCTTTGGTCCACTGGACATGGGACTGGAAAATCTTCTCACGGGTCGCGTAGTCTGCGTCGGGAAAATCGTGGTTCATGCCGACATAGTCGGTGGAGATCGCTCCCCAGTTGTTGACGTCGTAGATGCTGTTTATCAACGCATCGAACTTGCGGAGGCTGGGGATGTGGCCAGCCCGGCAATAGCGGGCGCATAGCTCGTAGTCATCACGGTTGTAGTGTTCGGGTTCGCTGAAGGGAATGCGCCGGGCGGGATCATTGGTCATGCACAGCCGGAAGTTGTAGGCCTGCACGCAGCGGTCTCCTGCCCCTTGTTCGTAGGAGCCCTCATTGATGCCGGGAAGCAGTCCGCTGGAGGGGCGCCCCTTGATTCTATAGGGATCCACATCGTACTCGAATTGATGTTTCCTCAGCAGTTGTTGGCCGTTCCAGGTTTCTCCATAGACGCTGTTGCTTTCACGTCCAACGGTATAGCTCACCCCGGACTGGGCCATGAGGTCGCCTTCGTAGGTGGCGTCGATAAATTGACGGGCTTTTACCTTGATTCCGTTTTCAGTGCTCAGAGAAACAATCTTCCCGCCTGCTGTTTCCACCGACTCAAGGAAGCTCTCCAGGTAGCATTCGATCCCTTGTTCATCCAGCCATTCGCGATAGACGGCTTCGGCCGCGCTTGGCTCGAAGCGCCAGAGTTCTGGTTGGTTGTACTTGAGGCCGATACGGCGGTAGAACTCGCGCGCGAGCCCCCCGATCGCAAACTTATTGCCAATGTCGGTGTAGCCAAGCCCACCGGCCGTCAAGCCCCCGAGGTGGTAGCCAGGCTCAAGTAGCGCGACACTCAGGCCCTTGCGTTTGGCCGCGATGGCCGCGATTATGCCGCCGGAGTTGCCACCGAATATGCAGATGTCAACGTCCAGTGTAAGCGCGTGTCGGTGGTTGGGGGTATGATAATATCTCAGAAGAGTGGAACAGGTTTCCATGGATGATACTCTCTGGGGCGCATAGTGACTAAACAAGAAAATCGGATTTACATAATTATGCGTTTGGTTATGATAATTGCTCAATATGCCGACTCATGACAGCCCCCGGACATATTTCCGTAATTGGAGAACGCTCGATGCGTATTTGCTTTGGATCTATGAGGGAGAGCCACAAACAGCTGGCCGCTTGCGCGTCTGGGACCGACACTTCACGGCCTGGCAAGTACTGCGGGGAGAGGTCAAGGTTTCTGCTCATGGCCGCTCATGCCGGGTGACGCCCGGGCAGTGGGTGCTCATCCCTCCAGTGGAAAACGAACGTCGGTTCAGCGACTCGGCGCGTATCCTTTCACTGCATTTTAGGGCAAGCTGGATCAGCGATTTACCGCTCTTTGAGTGGGAGGGGCCGCTCGTGCTGGAGGCAGAGGAAACACGTGCCTGGCTACCTCCGACAGTGCCGATGTTAAAGCTGGTTCGTCGCTTTTTTCCTCAGGCTTATAATAAGCTGCGCGACCAGGATGTGAGCTATGAACAGTATATGGCACTGCAAGGAAATTTCCACCGATGGCTGGGGCTGGTATGGGCGGTCTTGCGGGCGCGGGGAGTCGTCAGCCACATGCCTGTCCAGGGAGACTCTCGTGCGCTGATCATGAAGCGCTGGATGGATGCGCAGCCAATGGGGGAGCCGGTTCGGATGCAGGACCTAGCCGAGCTTGTCGGACTCAGTATCGCCCAGATAAACCGCATCTTTACCCAATCCTACGGGCTGACTCCCAAGCGCTATGCCGAGCGCTTGCGAATTGATTACGCATTGGCGGCCCTGAGTACTTCGGATTCGCAACTGAAGGAGATTTCCTTCCGCTTGGGCTTCCGGCATCAATCGGAGTTTACGGCGTGGTTCAAGAAACGTCGTGGTCAGACACCGAGTGAATTTCGGAGCAAATACACCTAGTGTGCGGTTACCGAAGTTTGCTGCATATTTTTTGGGGGCTATGCGCCCCCAAGCCCCGCAGCAGGCATAGTCTGCACTTTCGATGCTGCCGCATCGCGTCAGGGATTGTTGCTTTTAGCTTGGCTAAAAGCAACAATCCCTGAGGAACATCCAAACTGGGTTGCACCCCAAAACTTATGCGAGGAACTTAGCTCACAGCACACTAGTCCGCAATTGTTCTCGTCGGGCTTGGGGGTCAAGTCCCGGCGAGGGTCATAAAACCGCTGTTCGAAATGGTCTCGTCTTCGGTTTTTCGGTAATTGCGAGGGGTGTGGCCGGTGAATTCGCGGAAGCGGCGATTGAAATTCGAGAGGCTGTTAAACCCGCATTCGAATGCGACTTCGGCGATGGTTTTTTCGGTGCCCAGCAGGCAGGCACAAGCGCGTGTAATGCGCAACTCGTTCAGGTGATGCTGGAACTTTCGCCCGGTCAGTCGCTGGAAATAGCGGCAAAACGCCTGGGGAGACATCCCAGCCCACTGAGCCACCTGGGCCTGTGTCAGATCGGGATTGTCAGCTTCTTGTTCCATGCGGCTGAGAACGCCGCGCAGGCGAGGATCGTTCTGCCTGGACCGTCCTCCGCCGACCGGCTGGGGATTCAGTCGGTATGCGTCCTTGTCGCGGGCCAGATGCTCCAGCAGATCCAGCAGGCGGGCCAGTGGCATGTCGCCGGGGCGATGTTTTTCGATGCGTTGCAAAAGCTCTCCTCCGGCCTGTGCGATCTCTCCGGTAAAGACATAGCCGCAGCCCGCGCGGGCAAGGAAGTCCCGGATGCGGATGTTTTCCGGCAGGCTCCAGAAGTCTTCGCCCCACAGTGTCGGGCGGAAATGGAGCACTGTCCATCGGGCGCCATTGCGCTGGTTCGGATGGGAGTTGTAGGCATGTGGCAGGTTCGCCCCCATCAGCACGAGTTGCCCTGGTCCATAAGTTGTGAGCGCGTGGCCGGCGTGAAGGATGCCTTGTCCGCGCTCAATCCAGACAAGCTCCACTTCCGGGTGGAAGTGCCAGTGCGAATCCACGTATCCTTTCGAATAGCTCGTGGCTTTGACGCCCTGTTGTCCTGCCGGAAGTAATTCGAACTGGGGTTTGGGAGATAAACCGGGGGATTGCGTTGAGCGGGAGTCGTTCAAGGGCGCTTCAAGTAATCTCGGCATGTGAGAACCTGGCTTAGGAGTTAATCTCGATAAATGCGTAGATGTATTTATCGAAATAAATTTTTTTATACTTATTTATGATCTACGGTCATGACTGACGGGTAAGCGTGTGCATATCAACATGAAGCGAAGATTTACACTGCTTGGGCAGGGTTGTTTTTGTACTCCTTGGGGTGGGGTGAGATTTCATGTTTCCAGTCTCGGAAAAGCAGAGAAGAGGAACAAGGAAATGGGATTTACATAATTATGCTTTTACTTATGATTATTGCTCGTCGGAGGCAAAATCGGTCTAAAACCCTCTCAATGCGTATTGAGAGACTCTGAGCTTCTCCAAGTATTCGATGTGGGATCGAGCAGATATCCTGTAGCGAGAGGGCGCGGTAACGCTTCTTACCCTTTTTTACCTCTTCGCATGCACTTGGCTGTTAACTGAGTATCATTCATTTGCAAACAGGAGGGAGAAAGTCGGATGCCCTCGTGGTATTATTGGGGCAAATAATGGCGAGTGCTCAATCGACTGTGTAGGCAGGTGATTGTGCCAAGCCGGTTTGTTCTCGGTCGAAATGTATTAATCGGAGAGGCGGTTTCTTTTCCTGTGGAGCACTTATGGATGTGCTCTGTTGGAGGCGGCCTAAATGTCATCAACTATGCTTAAGTATTTTCTATGTTTGTTACTTGGTTTGGGCGAATGCTTTGCAGCTCAAACAATCGCTCCTGTGCCTGTCTCAGAGAGCGAGGTATTTTTGCTTGAACGTCCGGTCGAGGGAAACTCCTGGACCCTGCCGCAAGTGTGGAAATTCACCCGCGGTGACAACTCCTCCTATGCCGACCCGTCATACAACGATGAAAGTTGGAGAAGCGTGAACGCCGGAACGACAATCGGCGGCGGTGGTTGGCGATGGTATCGGCTGGCGTTTGAGATGCCACCCGAACTGGAAGGCAAGGATCTGGTGCTGAGTCTGGGGGCTATTTCAGTAACCGACCGGGTTTATGTGAACGGAGACAATGTCGGCAGTTACGGCGGCACTCCGCCTAATTTCGTACTTGGCGCTTCCGACGTGAAGCGCCGCTACCCGGTGCCCGCCGGGCACTTCAGGCCGGGACGTAACGTTATCGCTGTACGGGTCTATGCCGGCCACAAGGGTGGGATGTATGAAGGGCCTTACACGCTCCAACCCTACGACAGCAGCCAGCTCTATGCAAAAATGTCCTTGAAGGTGCCGGGGGCTGACGCGCTTAAAACCTTGCTCTACGATGCTCCCTTCGCACAGCGCTTCGAGCCGTCTGCGGATGTGATTGTCGAACCGTCTTTGACCAGCCTCGGAGAAAACCCTGTCCACGGCGTGCTCTCGGCTGAGATCGTCAACGCCAGCGGCATCGCGCTGCAGCGTGACCAGATCGCCCTCGAAATAGATCCGAAGCAATGGTGCGCAGCGCGGTTCCAGTTCGTTGCCCCTGAGCAGGAGGCGGACTATACGTGCCATCTCGCCTACCATGTGGACGGTGAACTCGTGTGGGAGATGAGCCTCCCATTCGAGGTGGGGCCCATTGAAAGGATTACCTACGAACTGCCGGTGGATGAGGCAATCGGCGCCTACATGGGGCAGGCACTGCCTGTGGTTGTCAACGATACGGCCATGGGGCGCTTCAGTCCGCGCGAGGTCGATGCCTCGTTCGAACTGTATGACAACCTGAGCGAGACTGACGCCCGAAGCGGCGTTGCCTATTCAGTCCAGATTCAGGATTCCTTACAAGAGCCGCGGATATTCCTGGCCAATACCCGTCCGACTCCGGCGGGAGGGGAGCGTGTGCGCAAATTCCACCGGGTAGCCGGACACCGTTATGACGGGTTGAATGACGCGTGGGTCTATGGGAAGGTCGGGCCGGCTGGATCGAATACGTTGCAGGGTCTTTCCGTCCAGGCGTCTTCGTGGGCAAAGCGGACTTACCGCTACGATTATTCAGGCGACGTATGGATGGATTTCAGCATCAGCGCGGTCAGCCCTGCCTGGGTCGTCTCCACCAATTCCGACGAGATCGCGGTTTTTGATGGTATTCAGACGCATGCCGTCGGGTTGCCTCAGTACCTGGCCTATGAAGGGAGGAATGGCGTCAACGTCGTTCCCGCAACGGAGGGCATCCCTGGCGAAGACATGACCGCGAACTGGGTATTGGCCTGGTTCAATGGCGGGGCAGGTTGGGATGAGTTTGACACTCCCTGGCTGTTTGTACTGGAGAAGCGGCCAACATCGGTGAGCACGTCTGCGGGCACGGCTCTGGTTTTTTCCTATGAAACTGCCGCTGGAATCCTGCAAGGGATGCCGCTTTATGGAGTGACCTTGCAGGAGCCTGCCCGCACGGCTGGATGGAGTGAAGGCTTGCCGCAGGACGTTGTCGAGCGGTGCCAATACTGGTCGCGGGTACTGCTCAATGCGCCCGATCAGGTGCGGCGCAGCACTTTGGCTGATTTTGCGAATGACGAGTTGATTGTCAAAGACGAGGTCACGCATCTGGAGATCGAGGACGCCTGGGGGACCGAAGGTATGAAGATCGTTCCCGTCAGCCCGACGCTTGCCTTGTCGAGCAAAGCCGGAAAGATCGACATCGCTGCCGATGCCCCGACGCGTGACCTGGGGATGGCGACGCTGCAGGGACCGTTTGTCGCCTGGGAGAATCGTGAAATTGGAATCTTTCGGATCAAAGGCCTGCTGAGCTTTATTGATGAACGGCGTGGGAACCTGTCGTTACCTGAAACTGAAGAGGCTCAAGCGGTGCGTGATGAGCTTAACCATACGGTAGCGGAGGGGCTTCAGGACGAATTGAGCAAGCATCCCTGGAGCACGGAGTTGCGGCACGGCGGTTTTATTCCGGGTAACCTGCGCGCCTACTATACGAACCTGTTGCTGGCGCTTCCCTACCTGGATGATCCGTTACGCCAGGCAGTGGAAGATGAAATCCGGACAGAGACGGAGACTTATTTCCTGAGCACGAGTGAGCCGCCTCCTGAGCTTGCTCCGCTGGTGGATGAAGTTTACCGCGACCAGCCACTGATCGTGGAGGTATACAATCCGGATAATGATCTCTACATCGGTCTCTCGCCTTATGGGGTGACGCGCTTTGGCGTCGATCAGGTCTACTTCGGGTCAGTGACCGTTTACATGGTCTGGAATTACGCGGATACCTTTCAGCGTTATGATTGGCTGTGGAATAACTACGAGACGATCCAGCTGCTTATGAACGCTCCGCGCAACAGCCATGACTGGGCGACGGGGATGAGCTGGGACAGCTTTGGCGGGCTGAGAGTCGGCAACGGTAATCAGGAAAGCAATGGCATTTATGCGGCCATGGTGGCGATGGTGCGTATCGCCCGGCAATTCAATGACGCGCAGACCATGCAGGGCTCGGCCTACTACGCCCTGATGGCGATCACAGGGATGCAGGCCCAGCTTTACGCCAGTGACTATCTGAGACAAAACCGGCCCTGGCTCCATGACCACAGCCGTTCTTACCAGATCGAATATGCCCAGCGTGTTCGCGGGAACTACTTTACGGAGTTCAATGAGTTCGGCGGCATGTCTCAGGCCATTATCAGCAATGGCAACGTTGCCAGCCAACCCGAGAATCTGTCTGGAAGCAGTCCCGGTGGCCTGGTCGAGAATCCGCTGCCTGAGGTGATGCGCCTGTACCATGACCTCTGGCCGGACTTCATCAACGATTTCTACGATCCCAAGTATGACCAGGCCATCAATGTAGATCGCCGATTAGACTCACGAGTCTCTGTGGACACGTTCGTTTATCAGGTCGAGTCATATCCGCAACCGGTGAGCGAGATATTCGAAGCGCGCCGGGATGGCGACTACAACTGGTGGATTCGAATGACTGACCGGCGAGCCTTCCTCGATTTCCTGAGCATGCAACCCTAGGGCAATGTTCGTCCTGGGCCTGCTTTCATCCCTCGAAAACTCACACACATCAAAAACTAAAAACAGCTATGATCTCCAAAGTATCAAATCTATCCATGATCGCCCTGGCTTCGCTCTCGTTGGCGGCGACCTCGGCATCAGCGGTCACTGTTTCTCTCAGCGCGAATGCGCCCACTGAAGATATCTTCAAGTCTCAAGTGGCGCCTGGCTCCTACGGATATGTAAGTGCATACAACTACACGACGACTCCCTCAAGCGGTTATTACGAGACAAGTGTCGGCCAGGGCTTTTCAACCGTCGGTGCCGAAAGCCAGATGGCACTTGAGGCCGTCACGTTTCTGATCGGTGGCTTCGATAGCGGTGTGCAGGGCAAGGATTTTGCCATTAACGTGTATTTGTGCACGGAGGGCGAAGATGGCCCGCTGTCCCTGATTTCCAGTCAGGCCGGGGAGTTGCCGGCATCGTTGAGCAAGAACTACATCACGTTCGCTCTCGATGAATCCGTCGTCCTGGATATGGACAAGTACTACATGGTCGAGTTCGCCTTCACGGAGCCCACTGGGACAGGGGAATCCGGCGATAAGGCCTCCCTGCGACCATACACGATTGGTGCCGGAGTTGATAATACGGTGGGCGGAAAACGCTGGCTGATCCGCGATGACACGGAGCAGACACAGAGCTCCAACGGCCTGGTTACTTATATTGCAGCGACTCCGATTCCTGAGGCCTCCTCCTTTGGCGCTGTCGGCGGGATTGTCGCCATCGCACTATTACTGCTGAGAAAGCGCCTTATTCGCAAAGGATGATACGCTGTCTTCAGACTTTCCCGGCGGGTAAGCCGCCCGCCGGGAAAGGATGGAGGTGAAGCATTGTCTGACGCCTTCCTCAACTGGAGCATGAGTATCCGGCGGGGAAAGTGAACAGACGATTTGTCTCAAGCTTGCTGCCAGGTGATGTAGGAGCTTGTACCGTAAGACACTTTTCTCATGCCCTCACATGGGGCGGAGTCGTGGCATGCTTTTGTAAACCTGTGTGGCATGTTCTGGCAGCAGAATACGAGCTCCTCTTGGAGGAAGGCTCTACGGCCTAATTTATTTCTACATGAAGACATTCACAGAATCCCATTTGCCGGGTCCGCCATCGGCGCCAGTGAGAATTGGTGTCATCGGTGCCTCGACGGTGCAAACTTACAGTCTCGATGGTGCCCGTCGAGGATGGGGCCAGATGCTGGAGGAGTTTTTGGCTCCGGGTGTCATTGTGCACAATGAAGCCCGCGCCGGGACCAGTACCAAGTCTTTTCCGCCTGAGCGCTGGCAGCGGATTCTGGAGGGGCGGCCGGATTTTATACTCATGCACTTTGCCCATAACGATTCGAAGGACTACGATCCGGAGCGCTATACCGAGCCGCAGACGAGCTATCGGAAGTATCTGCGCCAATACGTCGATGAGGCCCGTGAGATAGGGGCTGTGCCCATTTTTGTTACGCCCAATCATCGCCGCACCTTCGTGAATGGAGTGCTGACTCACGAGCTTCAACCCTATGCGGATGCCATGAAGGACGAGGGGATGGAGTCCGGCGTCCCTGTCATCGACCTGCATGCGGCCAGCGGTGCGATGTATTCACGGTTGGGAGAGGAGGCGAGCACCGCATATACTCTGAACAAACTGGATAGTGAAGATCGCCCCGGACAGGGCGACAGGACGCACTTTACCGTTGTCGGTGCCCGTGCCATGGCGCAGTTGGTCGTGTCTGAGTTTCCACGAATAGATCCGCGTCTTCGCGAGGTCGCATTCGCAGCAAAAGGACTGGCGGACATGACTTGCCGCACCGTTTCCTGCTAACCATTTGCGATGGGCGCTATATGAATATGCAAACCCTTGATTGGGTGATCCTGACGGGAGCACTCATGGTGTTGCTCGTTATCTGCTGGTGGGCCTCCCGTCTGACCAAAAGCGTGGCTGACTTTTTGGCGGCAAACCGTCTGGCGGGCCGCTACCTGCTGGCGGTGGGGCAGGGAATGGCGGGACTGGGAGCCATTACGATAGCCGCGAACTTTGAGAAGTTCTACCAGGCGGGCTTTGGCGCGACCTGGTGGGTACAACTCGTGATCCCCATCGGCCTGATTATTACACTCTCCGGTTTTGTCATCTATCGCTACCGAGAGACGCGTGCGATGACGATGGCGCAGTTTTTCGAGATGCGTTACAGTAAGCGTTTCCGTGTCTTTGCCGGGGTGCTTGCCTGGTCTTCGGGGATTTTGAACTATGGTATCTTTCCCGCGGTCAGCGCCCGCTTTCTGATTTATTTCACCGGGCTCCCGCAGCAGGTCGAACTGGTCGGGTTCAGCGTGCCGACCGTTGCGCTGGTGATGCTGCTATTGCTGACTGTAGCAGTGTTGATGGCTGTGCTTGGAGGCCAGATATCCATCATGGTGACGGACATGGTGCAGGGGCAGTTCGTTATCCTGGTCATGCTGATTATCCTTACGATTCTGTTTTTCCACATGTCATGGTCCGACGTGATTGCGGGGCTTCACCAGTCGCCGGAAGGGCAATCGAAGATCAACCCTTTTGATCAGGGAAACCTTCCCGACTTTAATATTTGGTATTTCCTAATGATGGGAGTGCTGAATGTTTACGGCACCCGCGCCTGGCAAGGCTCGCAAGGCTACAACGCCGCTGCCCGTACGCCCCACGAAGCGCGGATGGCTGGGATTTTGGGAGACTTCCGGGGCATGATTACCAGCCTCGCGATTGTGATGGTGCCCATTTATGTTTTCGCCTATCTGCACCTGCCTCAGTTTGCCGGAGACGCCACGCTGATCCACGACCAGCTTGACCAGATCGCTAATCCGCAGATTCAAAAGCAAATGCTGGTGCCGGTTGCCCTGGGCGCGATTTTACCCGCCGGGATCATGGGGTTGTTCGCCGCTGTCGTTATCCTGGCCGCTGTCTCTACCGACAATACCTACCTGCACTCCTGGGGTAGCATTTTTATCCAGGACGTGCTCCAGCCGCTGCGCAAGAAGCCCTTGTCTTCACGGTGGCATATGTGGGCACTGCGGTTGTCAATTATCGGGGTTGCTGTGTTTGCTTTTATCTGGGGCATGGTTTTCCCCATGCATGAGTACATCTATATGTACTTCCAGATCACCGGAGCCATTTACATGGGAGGAGCCGGGGCAGTCATTATCGGGGGCCTGTACTGGAAACGGGGGACGGCGGGAGGAGCCTGGGCCGCGATGATTTGCGGCTCCGTGGTCGCGGTCGGCGGTATCTTTGTGCGGAATATTTTCTGGCCGTACCTGCTGCCACGGTTTCGTGAGTCGGATGCCTGGAGCGAGTTCCTGCTCGGCCTGCCGGAAAAATTTCCTCTCAACGGCATGCAGATGTCGTTTATCGCGGCTGTCGTGGCGATCTTGGCTTATGTGATTTGCTCGCTGCTTTCGCGCCGTCCTCCGG
Source organism: Ruficoccus amylovorans (assembly GCF_014230085.1). NCBI lineage: Bacteria > Pseudomonadati > Verrucomicrobiota > Opitutia > Puniceicoccales > Cerasicoccaceae > Ruficoccus > Ruficoccus amylovorans. The sequence continues at coordinate 41,434 of NZ_JACHVB010000012.1, forward strand.
CCGATATGGATCGGCTCCTGCATCGGGGAAAATATGCGGTCAAGGCGGACGTGGCGTCCGGTGCCGTGCCCGCCCCGCTGGACCAGCCGAGACCCCGCCGCACGCTGGCACAACGCCTGGGCATCGGGCCGGAGTTCACACGCGGAGACAAAATCATCTATGTGCTCAAGCTCACTTGGGCGATGTTCTTTGTACTGGTTTTTGCCGTCGGGACGATCATCCATCTCTTTGTACCGATCCCGGACTCGGTCTGGGAAAAATGGTGGGGTTTCAAAGTCGGACTGACCTACTGCGTAGGCATCATCACCGTGATTTGGTTTCTCTGGGGAGGCTTTCGGGATCTTGGAATCATGGCTCGGGCTTTGCGAAGCCTTCAGCGCGACGAGTCCGATGACGGGACCGTGAGCGACGATGAGCACGTCCAAAAAGAGAGCGGGGCCTGATATGGAGATAAATATCCGGATCGGCCTGGCGTTTTCGTTCCGACCCGAAGTTCGGCAACGGACAGAACAAAATAAAGGCAGATAAATGAACCATATGACACGTGATAATGACGGCCTGGGCCGCAGCCCTGTGGCGACATGCGAACCGTTGATGGGGAAGACAAAGCTCTCGGAGTTAATCACACGGGAGCGTGTGTTGCGTTCGATGCAGGGAGTTGCTGACTGGATTGAAACTTCGACACAGGCCGATCCGGTTGAAGGCAAGTGTTACCGCATGGCGGTTTATGATGTCGCTGGGGGTGTGACGTGGATGTATCCGAACAGCAATACAGCGGAAACTATCTCCGCCTGGCTGGATATGGGAGACGCATTGGGGAGGCCCGAGTTTACAGCGAAGGCCGTGGAGTATGCCAACGCACTGATCGAGAACCACGAGTACGGACTCTATGCAGGGCCGGCTTCCGAGGCTGAAGGGCTCATGTGGTACTGGACGGATGTGGGCTCGTACAGCACGCTTTACTCCATGCGGATACCGCGGGCCTTCATGCGGTTATACGACATAACTGGAGACCAGCGTCTGTTAGACAAATGTAAGGCTATCGGACATACATTGGCCAGAGAGCAGCTTGCCAACGGTTTGATCGGCGGCGGATGGTCACCGAAAAAAGGCTGGGAAGAGGCCAATGACCGTATCGGCAGCCGTTATGCCTACATCCTCGCTACCTTTGCCAACCTTTATAAGCTCACATCCGAGAAGTCTTACCGACAGGCCTATGAGCGTGCGGTGGAGGGGGTGCTGAGAATGCAGCTCGATGATGGCTCATTTTACCAACTGTACGATATCGAGACTTTGGGGGTCACTCGTGCCGGGCGCTCGGTCAAGTGCATGTTTTTTGCCTACATTTTCAACGCGCTGGCCGAGGCGTATGAGATTATGAGAGATCCTCGCCTGCTGGAGTGCGCGACGAAGCTGGGCGATTACATTGTCAGGGTCTATTATTGCTACGGTGCGCTCCCGTATTGTGTGGGGCCGGACATCCTTCCTTCCGATCTGCCGGAGATGCACATGTCAACCTATGAGTGCGCCAACGGTATGCTGTGGCTCTATCGGCATGTGCGTGATGAGCGCTTTAAAGACATCGGGTTGCGCTTATGGATGTCGGCCTGTCTCAATCAGGCAGATACCCCGGATAACAAGGCGCTTCACGGTGCTATCCTGATTGGCTCCGATCCGACTTGCTCCACCTCTATCGAGGGTATTCCGGAAAACCGAAAGCATCTGCTGTACGATCCTCGCCGGGCTGCCAAATGTGTGCTGTGGGGAATGGTGAACCATGTCTTCGCCGGCAAGCAGATATTGGAGTCGCCCTGGCTGGAGGATTAAGCTTTGTTGGCTGAGCCTGGAACGAGTCGGTGGTACTGGATTAATAGCTGGCGCGCCGACTCGCAATGGTTGAGCAGCGGCTTACGGAGCAGCGGGGAAATCAGGGTCGTTCTCCTGGACCAGCTCCCGGTAAACCTCTGCGTATCGTTGTCCGAACTCTCGCTGTGACGCTGCGTCGAAGTGGAGGTTATCGGGCTTGCTCGTCAAGCCCTCGCTCGATACGAACCCGACGAGTTGCACCTCCTTCGCGATCTCACGATGAGCCCGGTCTATGTGCTGGCGTTCTTCTGTCCAGCGGCGTTGTGGAAAATGGCCTAACTGGCCAATGATAAAAGGTAACTGCGGGTCGTTAAACTCTGTCCGGAAACGCTCAATCAGCACCTCCAGCCGGTGCTTGTAGAGGGGGGAGAGTTCAGGTGTGGAGTCGGCCTCGCCCTGGTGCCAGAGTATGCCTTTGAGGGTGCCGTCTTTCATGGCAAGGCGGGTACGGGAGAGTGCGTCGTCAAAGGGGTGGCTTTGGGTTTGGTCGAAATAGGCCCCCGGGGCCCAATGCGTGATAGACGAACCGCCGCACGCACTGGGGATAAGGCCGATGGTGATTGTTTCGTCATCGGCCGCGATTGACATGGCAAAAGTGCGGCCAGGCCCGACGCCGGTTCCGCTTTTGTCGTAATGGACCGGTTCAGTGGCGGCGACCCACTGGCCTTCCTGATTCAGCATGAGAACACGCGGATGCGGGATTTTGTCCTGCTCTTCCACAACCCCTCGTCCTGACATATTGGATTGTCCAGCCAGCAGATAGAGGTGGAAGTTCTCTTTGGGGGGCAACGGTGTCCGGTCGCTATCTGCTTGAGATACGCTGATGCATATCGGTAACAGGGATATCTCGAAGAGATAAAGTACGATTTTTTTAATACGAAGCATGGTACTGAATGGATGAAAATGGTCTTAGAACCAATGCAAATGCCTGATTGCAGGGGGTAGTCGTTTCGCGTTCGCTATTCAAACCCTGACTGCCTTTGGGCTAACTGCGTGCCAGAAATTTGCAATCAGGTGGAAGAATGGGACCTGATGCTTCTGTTAAATGAGGGCCAGAGGCGAGGATACTGGCTTATACTTCTCAGCTGTTGCCGACTAATTGCCCGCGAGCGGTTAACTGAATACCACAATATTGCAAGCTGATGGGAGATTTTAATGCCGCTATTGTGCTATCCTAATGGCAGAAAGCTAATGATCGTTCTAATCAAGAGTATCCCGGAGCGGCCATCCCATCTCGGTGAGTCGTCAGGGCAGTCTCGGTTCTGGATCGAATATTACTGGCGCGACTCTGTAATTCTTGAAAAAAATGGGATCTTTGGTTCCCGGGACATTGCCCATGCAGCAAAATAAATTAGCTCCGAATCAGCTCTGCGCACAGGAAAGAATCGTCTCCGCGAAGCCTGATTGTCATGGCTTTGCCCTTGTTATCGCGTTGATGCTGATGGCGTTTATCTTCCTGCTGCTATCGAGTCTGGGCTCTCTGACGATCGTGGAGGTGTCCGGAAGTGTCGTGCACAAGGATCTGGAAAAGGCGAGGCAGAATGCCCTTTTCGGAATGAGCGTTGCGCTTGGCGAGCTACAGTCCGCGCTGGGGCCGGACCAACGAGTGAATGCCACGGCGGCTCTGGATACTCAGAGCGAGGAAGATCGCAAGCAATGGCTGGGCGTCTATAAAAGCTGGACAGACCAGAGCACGACCCGGCCCGCGCAGCCCGAGTTTGTGCGCTGGATGGTTTCCGGCGATGCAACCGCGCTCAAACAGCATAACACTGCCCGGGAAGGGGAAATCGGGACGCCTTATCTTGGCTTAATCCGTGGCAGCACCGATTTTCAGGTCGAGGCGGGGTTGGTCGAGATCGAACAGGATGATGGGGGAGGTGCCTATGCCTGGTGGATCGGGGACGAAAATGCCAAGGCCCGCGTTCACACCGATACCAGAGGAGGGAATGATATAACCCAGTGGGTTGAGCGTGCGCAGGGAGCTGCTGGGGCGAATACACAGGCCTTGGCCTATATGAGCGGGGTTGATTCAGGTGACAATCGGTTGGGCATGGCGTTGCCCCGTGGTTCGCTCGAATTGTTTGGGGCCACTTCTGGCCAAGAGGAGTCTTTAATGCGTTCGCTGACACCGTACTCGTACGGGTTGTTGACGAACGTGCGGAGCGGAGGGTTGCGCAAGGATTTATCTTTTTATTTGGAAACCTCGATGGAGGACCGGCCACAGGACCCCCTCTACACACTTGATGGGCGTAACGGCGTGCACTTTGGCGAGTTGTGGGCCTATTATAACCTGTGGCGTCAACTGGATTTTACCGGAGCGCTCACTCACCCGGACGGCGGAGCGCTTTCTTCCGCGGTCCCGGTGCTGACGGGAGATGCGGATCCGTCTGTCGAGCGTGTCAGCCCGTTCGGGGTTTATGGGCGCCCTTTGCTGGCCCGGGTCTCGTGGATGATCTCCCTCCAGAGTAATCCGGACATGGATACCGTGGTCGATGGAAGACCCACGGAATATCAGATGGAGGTTGTGCTCGATCCTATTGTCACGTTGTGGAATCCCTACGATGTTTCCCTGAATGTCCCCGCCGGCTCATACGTCCGGTTGCGGCTGGATGGGTTGCCCTATATTGCGGAAGTTTTTGCCGATGGGGTCAGCATTAATCCGGGAGGATCGCCCTTTGTCGGTTCGAGCAGTCTGTTGCAGGGAGCGGATATTGAACTGCTGATAGGAAACCAGGCCGGCTCGGAGCTGAGGATGCGTCCGGGGGAAGTTTTAATGTATTCTATTGCTGGTTCCACCTCGTACAGCGTCTCGGCCAAGGCGAATCTGGCCATAGAGGCACAGTTGGGGTGGAGTCGGGGGGGCGGCATTATCGCTCCGGTTGGCGCGAATGTGAGTGAAGATGCTCTGATGAGCATTGAACTGCGGGCGGACCCCAATGGGCGTGCTGTGGCGCAGTGGGAGCTGATTAATTTCGAGGAGCGCATCGGCCGCATCGGCGGCGCGATCTCAGGTGGCTTCAGTCTTGATCGCTATGGCTGGCATGGAAATTCCATGGTACCCTCAGACTATCCGGATATTTTTACGGATATCCCTGAGATCACTCTGGGAACGGCGGCAGACCTTTCGAAAAGCGGGGGTGGCGGTTCGGCCGGAGCAATCGGAAAGTTTCCGGTTGCGGTGTTCAGCATCGGCTTGAGGACTGAAGAGGGGAGCGCCATCCCAGGCCGTTTCCTCTCCCGGGCGACACGCGCGGCAGGCGGATTTGACTTGCAGGATCTTTCGGCTGAAACACTCGCTTCCCAGGGGATCGACATACAAATGCGCGCGATGAGCAGCATTACCGACAATCCCGGCTTCGATGTTTTCAACGGCAAGGCTTACTTTGGGGGGAGCTACATGGCCACATCCGGCAATAGTTACCTGATTACTCAATCGATCCCCCGGACGCCTGTTTACTCGCTGGCGGCCTTCCAGCATGCCACGGCAGGCGGTCTGTCGGGACTGCGCTGGGATATTCCGACGAATATTAATACGGACTTTCATAAGCGAAAAATTGAGCCCGCGGTGGCGCAGATCGTCGGGAACTCGCATGCGCTGCCTATCTTTGCGCCGAACCAGACAACCGGCACGACCAACGATGGACATCCGGCGATCGATCATTCCTATTACGCCAACCAGGCGTTGTGGGATGACTGGTTCCTGTCCTCCATTTCCCCCCGGCAGTCTGCCGCTTACCGTGACGCTGGAATCGACCAGACTCAGGCGGCTGTCTTCGATGCCTTCGTGGGAGACGAAACACCTCTGCCCAACAAGCGGATGAAGCTTCACTATTCAGGAGATGCGGATGACTTACGGACGTCGCTTTTTCAGGAGAATGGTAATCCGCGGCCAGAGGCCTACACCCTGGCCGCGGAGTCCCTTATGGTTGAGGGCATGTTCAACGTGAACTCTACCGATGTGGACGCCTGGACGGCGATTCTGTCCTCACTCCGCTCAGAGCCGGTTGCCGTATTAGATTTGTCAGGAAGCTTGGATTGGGACGATGAGGAGGACTATACGGCTATTCCGGGGCTGATGCTTCCGGCCAGTGGCAGGCTCGAGGATGGAGATCTGGGCAACGCGGCCCGACCGGAGCAATGGCTTGGTTACCGCTCCTTTACGGATGAGAATATCCGTGAGCTGGCGGAGGCTATCGTGGCACAGGTTCGGTTACGGGGGCCTTTCCTGTCTATCGCTGACTTCGTTAATCGCCGGGTTGGTGCCGATGAGGACCTGGCTAAGAGCGGTGCTCTCCAGGCAGCACTGGATGAAGTCATTAACGAAACTCTGATGCAAGGGAGCCGTAAAGTCGCTCTTGGCGACGTGCCGGGAAGCCTGCCATTCCGCCAAGCCGAGGTGGGGGCACGCTCGACCGGAAGTGCCGCTTACGTCGATCAGGCCGACCTGTTGACAATTCTAGGGCCGGGGTTGAATGTACGCTCAGACACATTCACGATCCGAAGCTATGGTGAAGTGAACGACAACTTCGGGAACCGGGTGGCGTCTGTGCGATGCGAAGCCGTGGTGCAACGCGTGCCAGAATATGTAGATTCGGCGGAGGAACCGCGTCTGGCTTACGACCAACTGAATAATACCAATAAGCTTTTCGGCCGCCAGTTTAAGGTCGTTTCTTTTCGCTGGCTCGATGAAGATGAAATCTAAGCTCTTAAGCGCATGAATAATATGTACGCACGATCCAGTGCGATGGATATACGAGTGGTTTTATTCGTGATCGTGTCGCTGGTATTGGCGTGTCTGAGAAGCGCCGCGGAGGCGGAGGAGACACGGGCAGGGGATAAGGTCGCCGAGCTTCCGTACCAGATCCGTTTTGCCTCGTTCGCTCCACTCGGGGCGAACCGCCAATTTCTCCTGACCGGAAGTGAGGATTGGCGGTCAGAGCCGTTCGCCATTCCCAGTAACAGCTTTAGCCGGAAGGTCGGAGTGCCAGCGCGTGAGCTTGCTCTCGGGATGATCGATGACACCGGCTCTCCAGTCCTGATCGGTCACCTGAGCCTGCCGGAGGAAGGAAACCTCTTTCTGGTTTTGCTCCTGCCAGAAGCTTCGGATCGAAATCCATTCCGCCTCGTGGCTATTCGCGCGGATGACCCTTCATTCAAAACTGGAGATGTGCAGTTCTTCAACCTCAGCGATGACGCTGTGGGCGTGAAGCTTCAGGAAAAAAAGGTCCTGCTCAAACCTCGCAGTTTCCAAAAGATTTCCCCTCCTGAGATGGCAGAAGATGTTTTCAGCTATCAGGTGGAGTTTTATACACAGGATGATGAGCGCACCTATCTCTTTGCCTCTACGCAATGGCCGCGACAGAATCGGGTCCGCACCTACCTGTTCACTTTTAAATCACCCGAGACCGGACGCATGAGCTACCGTGCGATTGACGAGTTTCCCTCGTGGATGAAGTAACAGGCTGGGCAGTGTGAATCGTATGATGCTGGCTTCAATAGGTGAGCGCCACCGCCGGCTTTTAAACAAGTCAGCCCGGGGAATTAAAAAAGCGCCGCCGTCATCAGACGGCGGCGCTTTTCGATAAATGAATTCAGCGCGCAGGCTCTTACTGGTTTTCCAGCATGAGGGCGGAGATGCTCGGCTCCATGGCTTCGGCCCAGATCTGGTAACCCTTCTCGCGGGGGTGGAGCAGGTCGGGCATGACTTCACGGGGCAGTACGCCGTTTTCGTCGAGGAAGGCGTCGTTGATGTCGAGGAAGAAGATCATCTTGTCGTCGGCCAGTTGGGAAACCAGTTCGCTGGCTTTGGCATTCTTGGCCCACATCTCATTGTAAGAAGCGCCCTTGGTTTCATCCTTGCGTTGGGCGGCATCTCCACGGGGGAAGATGGCGAGGATGAGCACCTTCGTGTCGGGCAGTTCGGTACGAAGGGTGCAGACGATAGCCTTGATGCCGTCAGCGATTTGTTCGGCGGAGTATTGGTTGCCGCCGGAGTTGTTGGTTCCGATCATGAGGACGGCCAGCTTCGGGTCGATGTTGTCGATTTCACCGTTTTGCAGGCGCCACAGAACGTGCTCGGTGCGGTCACCGCTGAAGCCCATGTTGACAGCGTTGCGCGGGGCGTAGTATTCGTCCCAGGTCGCCTTGCCGGACTTTTCCCAGCCGTGTGTGATCGAGTCCCCGATCATGATCAGGTCCACATCGCCCTCGGCGACACGCTCCAACACGGCCTCGTGCCGGGGCATCCACCAACTGACGTCCGGGCGACCGACGGGAGTGACGGCCGTATGCGAGCCGATCTCCACGGCGCAGGGGTCAGACTGCCCCAGGGAAAGTCCGCTGCCAGCCGACAGCAGAGAGAGAGACAGGATAAACGATTTGAGTAGTTTTCTCTTCATGATGGTTCAGGATAAAGCATCGCAGGCTGCTTCTTGAGCAAGTGCCTTTTCTAGGCAGTTTTGACGTTTTGCCCGCCAGAGCAAGAGGAAGATTCAGACGGACAGCGAATAAAACCGGTAATCTCGGGTACGGGGGCGATTTTACGGGCGACGAACTTAATCTCCAGCGCCAGGTGCTTCGTCGGTACGAAAATTTTCGACCCGGTGAAAGGTCAGGTAGTTGGCGTCGTGGTAGTTGTTGGCGCCGCCCTCGCCATCATCGTAGGCGGTGCGGGAGACTCCGATAATATCGTCACCGTCGAACTGCCAATCCCAATACTGGAAGCCGTGCCAGTACACATCCGGGTGATAGAGTAAGGTCCGGCGCACCGTCCAGTGTTTGAGGTCAGGGGAGGAGATAAGCGCAGCGGTGTTGCGGATCCAGCCCGGATGAAGCGTCTTGAAACGGTCCAGGGGGCGGATGTAGTTCGTGATCGACCAGTAATGCTCGCTCTTGGGGTCGTAGCGAATGGTGAATTTCTTGGCCCCGCCCGGGAAGTCGATGTAGCCGTCCTTGGGGTTAAAACTGGACCATGTACCGTCCGGGGAAACCTCAATGACGGTGGCGATGCCGGTTTGCCGGGCCAGCCGAAGGATATTGAGCATTTTCCCATCGGGGGTTGGGACGGCGTTGCCCTCCAGCCAGCCCATACCCCGCCAGCGGTCCTGGTTGTAGGAAAGGCGATTGGAAGAAGTCCAATTAGCGGCCTGGAGCAGGTCGGCATCTGTCGGGACAGACATCATAAACGCCCGGAATTTCTCGGCCCACTCGCCGTCGTCCTCGACCGATTCCATCGCGTGCCAGAGTCGTTCGTCGTGTTCAGTGACGGGCCCCGGCGCACAGTGGAACTTTCCCCGCAACAATAGTCCCGAGGTTTCGTCAACCGGGTCGGTCCAGCTCTCGCCACCGTCTGCCGAATGCCGGATGACCACGCCTTGAGGGTTGCGGCCCAGGAGGTAGAGCTGGTCCCTGTGGACGAAGAGCACCGACCAGGTCTGAGCGACTTCGGTGAGGTAGGTCCAGGTTTCCCCGCGGTCATCGCTGCGGTAGATGAGAGTCCTCGGCCCCTTGTTGCCGGCCCCGAAAAAATCATGGCTGGCTACATAACGACCGTCCGGCAGTATCGCGATGGACGGGCTGCCAATGTACTTTTCAGACGAGGCGGGGGAATGCACGATGACGACACCGGGCACGTGCTCGCTGGCCGGTTGGCATGATCCGGTGACAAAGAGAACCAGCAGGAGAGCAGCCAGTGGCACGAACCACTTCCAACTGCGCAGGCCAAGGCGGGGGCAGGTATTTTTCATAGGGGAGACAGGTCAGAAAGCCTGCCCGCGTCCATCCCGGCGGTCAAAACAAGAATCCTCGTGCGAGGCTGCGAGTATAGAAAAACGCTCGAATACGGGTTTGAAATAGTTTTGAGACGGAACTGTGTTTCGTCGCAAGAACGGTCAGCTACAAGCCCGGAGGGAATCGGCCTAACTGGCGGTTGCTAAGTTCAGCCTCCAACCATTAACAATCAGCCATTTAACCATTCAATCATGTGGCTGTCATATTTCCTGAACCGACCGAAGGTCTGCTAACGCATGTCCCAGATTTTGCCGAAAACCTTCTGGCTGATCCAGCCCTGATCGCCCGTTGGGGTGACGACGTAGGCGTACTCGCCGTGGATCTGCTTGACGGTGGCGCTGGTGCCAGCGTGCAGAAAGGTCTTGGCCGGGCTGGTCGAGGTGGGGGCGAGCTGGAGCGGCGCATCGTCGGCCAGGACAATGCCCTCCGCGCTCATGAAGTGGTAGCCGGTCAGGCCGGCCACGCCCGCGCCGCCGCCGAGGATGCAGAGGGCAAGCAGCAGGGCGCGCCACGGGCTGCGCCAGCCGTAGAGCGGCGGCAGGATGATGAGAAAGGCCGCGCCCCAGAAGCCCGCGACCGCGAGCCAGGTCCAACAGTTGACCGACGTGCTCTGCGCGTAGGTCTCGTACCAGACGCGTTCCGGCGGGTCCACCTGGGCGGCGTCCTGGGCGAGTTTGAGGTTGGCCTGCGCGTCGGCGTTGTCGGGAGAGAGGACGAGGCAGCGCTGGTATTGGAGAATCGCTTGCCCGTACTGGCCGCTGAGGTAGTAGGCGTTGCCAAGGTTGTAGTAAACGGTGGCCGAAGGGCTTTCCTCCAGCAGTTGCGTGTAGCCATTGATGGCCTGCTCGTACTGGCCGTCGTCGTAAGCCTGGTTGGCGGCGACAAAGCGTTCGTCGAGCGAACCTTCGGCGGCTTGCAGGCCGAGGGTGGAAACCAGCAGGCAAAGGATTAGCAGGGCGCGTTTCATGAGAGTTTCATCAGTTGCGTGGCGAGGGTTTCCAGGCGGGACATTTCGCGGGGCAGGTCGATGTCGGCCCGCTTGAGTCCGCCGAACTTGAGCGCGTCCCCGGCGTGGAGGAAGTCCTGCGTCTGTTTGCGGATGGCCGGATCGACGGAGCGTGCAGTCAGCAGGGCGTCGATCTCGTCGGCCAGCAGGGCCTCGGAGGTCTGGTCAACGAGCCTTCCGACCGCGCACTGGATGACGCGCTGGGCCTCGGCGTAAAAGGCGGCGTGATCGCCCGAGGTGGCGGCTTTGCGGGCGGCGGCCAGACGGGGCTTCAGAAGCTTGCGGGCGCGGACTTCGCGGGCGTAGCGTGGGTCGGTGAGCAAGCGGTTGTGGCGGCGGCGGGTCAGGGCCAGACCGACCAGCACGCCCAGCGGAACGACTTGCGCCCCAAGGAACCACGGCGAGAGAAAAAGCGGGCGCATGGACTGCCCCCAGGCGGTCACGGTGGTCTTGATCGGCAACAGCTCGGGGTGACGCGAAGCGGTGCTTGTAGCGGGCTGATTGGCGGTCGTGGGGGGAGGGATGTTCGGGCGCTGGCCGGGCGGGGGAGGGGTGATCGTGACCGGGCGCGGCGGGAGCTTCAGCTCGACGTATTTTTCGGTGTCGGGATTGAAATAGTTGAACGTCACTTCCGGTGTTTCGGTTACGGACTCGTCGCGCGGGATGATGACGTAGTTGTAGGTCATGCGGCCCTGATAGCGGTAGCGGTCTGTGGGGGCAAAGGTTTCCTCCGGGTTATAGACGCGCCAGCCCTGCGAGTCCGCCGCCACTGGCGGCGAGAAGCGATCGAAGTTACCCGAGCCTTCGATGTTGAAGCTCAGGGTCATGGGTTCGCCGACCTGGGCCTTGGTCGGATCGACCGTGGGCTGGCTGGTGCGGAAAATCCCGACCGCCCCGCTGAAATCTGCCGGTCGCCCTTCTGCGGGCAGGTCGAGCACTTTGAGATCTTCGTCCTGATTGGTATAGAGGGAGACCTTTTGCACGTCGCGCATGCCGATGCGGTTGAAGATGCTCTCAAACGGATCACGCGAACGGCCTCGGTTCTGTTCGGGAGCATAGGCGTAGACATCCTCCTGAAAGACCAGCGGGTAGTCCCCTGCCTTGTACGGGGTAACGACGGCCTGCCACACGACCTCCTGGTAAATCTCGCCGTTGCGCTCGACTTGCCGCTGGGCCGGGTCGGAGAAATCGCTCACCGCGAAGGCGTCGCCGATCTTGACCGGCACCTCGCTGCCCAGGTGGGAGACCTGGATGTCGCGGCGGATGTAGAGCCGGATCTGGACGGGGAGGGACTCGCCGACGTAGATCTTGTCGCGGGGAAGGATAAGCTCCATCTGCATGGACTGCCCGGCGGCGGCGACGGCGGCCTGCGAGCGGGCCAGCACCTTGAGGGTGGCGGCTGGCACGGTATAGCTCTTGCCGTCGAGCGTGATGGGAAAGGCGGGCAGGGTGAACTCGCCCGCCTCGTCCGCGCGGACGCGGAACTGATGCGAGACGCTGACCATCGTCTGGGAGTTGATGATGCTTACGTTCTGGCTCGGCCCGAGGTAGGAAACCTGCAAGCCGGGTATGCCCCGTATCGCGCTGAAGTCGATGTCGAAACCGCGAAACGCCATCACATTGCGCCCGCTTTCCTGCTTCGAGACGGTGAAGCGGTAAATGCCGGTTTCACCCGCGTGCATGATCGAGGGCTCGAACGAACTCTCCACGCGCACATCCTGCGCGGACAGTGCGCCGCACAGGAAGATGCTCAGAAATATGCCAGTAAGAAAGCGCATGGTCCTACCAATCCTTACGTTTGCCCTCGTCGTCCACATTGTATTGGCGTGGGACATACAGGGAGGGCAGTTTTTTATCATCTTTTTTCAAAGCGTCAAGGAGGAGACGGGCCTCCTCGCGGGTCATCACGCCGGGGACACGGCGCACATCCTTTTCCTCGCCGGTGGCCTCGCCTGCGGCGGCAGCGGCGGCGGCTTTTTCATCCCCGCCTTTCTCCCCGGCCTGGGCGGCGGACTGCTCCTGCGCGACCTGCTCGGAAAGCTCCTGAAGCTGCTCCTCGCTCAAGCCGGATTCGCTGGGGCCTTTTTCGTCCTGCGGTTGCTGGCCGGACTCGGAACCCTGCTGGTCCTGGCCGGGCTGTTCCTGCTCGGGGCTTTGGGGCTGCTGCTCGTCCTTGCCTTGCGCGGACTCGTCCTCGCCGGGTTCTTCGCCCTTGTCTTCGTTTTGCTCAGACTGGTCTTCACCGGCTGATTGCTCGTCCGGCTTTTGCGAGTCCTGCTGGTCGGGCTGTTCCTCGTCGCCCGACTGCTGCTGCTCGGCGGACTGGTCCTGCTCAGACTTTTCGTTCTGCTGTTGCTGGTCGTCCTGGCCGGATTGCTGGTCCTGATTTTGGTTCTGGGAATTCTGTTGGTCCTGCTGACCGCTGTTTTGCTGGTTTTGCTGGGACTGATCCTGATTCTGCTGCTGGCTGGAGTCGGAGTTGGACTGCTGGTTGTTCTGCTGGTCCTGTTGTTGCTGATTGTCGTTCTGCTGCTGTTGATCCTGACTCTGCTGCTGGTCGTTTTGTTGCTGGTCCTGATTCTGTTGATCCTGGTTTTGCTGGTCTTGGTTCTGGTCCTGCTGGTCCTGTTCGAGCAGCTTTTTCAACTCTTCGATCATCATGTCGAGGACTTCGGTGTTCTCGGCGTGGCGCTCGGCGGCTTTGGTAAACTCCTCGTTGTGGGCCTGCTGCTGGGTGAGCTTGCGCTCGACAAGCTGGCGGTTATGGCTCGCGTCGGTGCTGTCGGGGGCCAGTTCGAGCGAACTGCGGTACTCGTCCAGCGCCTGCTGCCAGAAGTTAGTGCTGCTCTCACCCGCAGTGGCTGCCAATTGGCTCTGCTCCTGCGCGGCGGTGGTCGCCTGCTTGGCCTGCTCGGCTTGCTGGATGGCCTGCTGGATCTCCTGCTGCGGGACGGCGGACTGCTGGGTTTGCTCGTTGCGGAGGGCGGCGGGCACGCGGTTGGGTTCGGCGCGCTTGAGGATGTCGTTGCCGGTGTCGAGCGCCTGTTGGGTCTGGGCGAAGGCGGTTTCGTTGGCTTGCTGGATCTCGGGGGCTGGCGCGGTGTCGGCCAGCGCGGCCTTGCCGAGCTGGTAGCTGGAGTTGCCCAGGTTGTAGAAAGCGTCGGCCTGGAGCTTGAGATCGAGCGCGGCCAGTGCCTGTTCGTAAGCCTGGCGGGCGGCCTCGTACTGGCCCTGGGCGTAAAGGCTGTTGCCGAGGTTGTAGCGGGTCTCGGTGTCGGTGGGGTTCGCCTCCAGTGCCTGGGCGTAGAGCTGGGCGGCAGCGGCGTAGTTGCCGGACCGATACAGTTTGGCCGGGTTGGCGTTGGGCGGGATGACGACCGGTGGCGGCGTTTCCGCTTCGGGAGTGTCAGGCTCGTCCTGCCCGACGGGAATTTTTTGCCCCGGTGCCGGTTGCGCCGGAATGGGGGCCGGGGCGACCGCCGGGTTTCCGCTCTGCGCCTGCGCGGACGAGGGCAGTATCCACGCCGCCACTACAAAAAACACGGCGAGGGTGGCGGCCTGCTTGAGGCCGGCGAGTTTGCGGGCGCGCTGGCGCAGGAAAAGGCGGCGCGTACCCACGAGTGGCTCCCACGCGAGCAGGAAGATGGCCAGCCCGAGCGGCCACTGGAAACGCTCCAGCCCGATGCGCTGGCGGTGACTGCCGAGATCCTGGTCGGGGATGGACTTGAGCCCGGCCTCGTAAACCTGCTCCAACCCGTAGCCGGATGTGCCCAGCGGCACGTAGAAGCCGCCCGTGGCCTGGGCGATTTCCTTGAGGGTTTCCTCGTCGAGGTGGGTGGTGACGGGCTTGCCGTCGCTGTCGCGCAGGTACTCGACCTGGCCGTTGGCACCGCGGATGGGGATGAGCTCACCCTCGGGCGTGCCGACGCCGACGGTGTAAATGGTCATGCCGTCTTTGGCCAGTTGGCGGGCTTTGTCCACCCCGCTTTGCTCCAGGTCTTCGCCGTCGGTGATGAGCACGACGACTTTGTGGTTGTTGTTCGCGCTGAAAGCATTTTCGGCCTCGGCCAAGGCGCGGGCGATGTCGGTCCCGCCGTGGGAAATGACGTTGGTGTCCACGGCCTTGAGCGACATATCGAAGGCGTCGTAGTCGAGCGTAAGCGGGCACTGCAGGAAGGCGTTCCCGGCGAAGGCAACGAGCCCGACGCGGTCGCCCTGGATTTTTTCCACAAAGTCGAGGATGGCGAACTTGGCGCGTTCGAGGCGGTTGGGGCGGATGTCCTGGGCGAGCATGCTCTTGGAGGAGTCGAGTACGAAGAGCACGTCGATGCCGCGGGCGGGCGTTTCGCGCCAGGTGAAGCCGTACTGCGGGCGGGCCAGCGCGAGCAGGACGAGCGCAACCCCGGCGGCGATGAGCAGGTGCTTGAAGCGGCGGCGGCCCGAGCTGAACGAGCGCAGCAGGCCGCCAAGAAGCCGGTCGGCGGCGAAGGTGCTCAACTGCCGTCGGCGGGCGCGGGCGGAGAGGTGGAAGATAGCCCACAGCACAAGCAGCGCGGCGGGGATGACGTAAAGCCAGACTGGAGTGAGGAAGGTCACGGGATGCGCTTGAAACGGGTGTTGGCCAGCAGTTGCTCCAGCCCGATCAGCCCCAGGGCGAGGCAGGCGGGCCAGAGGAACAACTCCTCGTAGGTGGAGTAGTGCTTGAGCTTGACCTTGGTTTTTTCGAGTTGGTCGATCTCGTCGTAAATTTTCGCCAGCTCATCCTTGTTGGTGGCGTGGTAGAACTTGCCCCCGGTCACGTCGGCCACCTCCTGAAGCATCTTGTCGTCGATCTCGCTGCGCATCAGGTCGTAAACAATGCGCCCGGAGCGGTCGCGCAGGTACTCGCCATTGGCGTTGAGCCGGGGCATGGGTACGTTGCCGATGGAACCGGCGGCGATGGTATAGAACTTGATCCCGAAGGCCTTGGCGGCTTCGGCGGCGGCTACGGGCGGGACTTTGTTCACGTTGTCCTCGCCGTCAGTCAGGAGGATGACGATGCGGCTCTTGGCCTGGAGGTCACGCAGGCGGTTACTGGCCATGCCGATGGCCGGGCCGATGGCGGTGGCGGTCTCGTCGATGCGGCCGATTTTTAAGTTGTCCACCAGCTTGAGCAGCCACTCGTGGTTGAGGGTGAGCGGGCTGACCAGGAACGGCTCCTTGGCGAAGGCGATCATGCCGATGCGGTCGTTGGGGCGCTCCTCGATGAAGTTGGAAATCGTGCGCTTGACGATATCGAGGCGGTTGGCCAGGTCGTCCTGCGTGGCGAAGTCGAGCGCCCGCATCGACCCCGAAACGTCCACTGCCAGGATGATGTCGATGCCGCTGGACTCGATCTCCGAGTGCCCCTTGCCCAACTGCGGGCGGGCGATGGCGACGATGAGCGCGGCCAGCGCCAGCAGGCGCAGGAAAAACAAAAACGCCCCGGCGCGGGTGCGGATCTTGCCGCTGACGGCGCGGGCCAGCGCGACGCTGGAGAAGGTCATGGCCGCGTTGCGCCCCGAGCGCCCGCGCAGGAGGATCAGCACCGGCAGCAGGGCGAGCAGCCAGAGCAGTTCCGGGTTGTGAAACTGGAGCGAGGTACTCATGACTTGGTCGGGGCCGAGGAGCGGATTTTCGGCGGCACGGCGGGTGCGTTGAGCTGGCGCATCGCGCCCTCGACTTCACTCCGCTCGTCAATCGGCGCGTTGTCGGCCTGCTGCTCGCGCTTGTCGGTTTGTTCGATAAAGGTCTGGGCCGTGGCCAGCAGGCGTTCGCGCTCGTCCGGCCCGAAGGCGTGGCGGGCGAACTTGGCCAGGTCGCACAGTTGCAGGAACTGCCCCAGCGACACCAGCGCCTCCGGCGAAAGCCGCGGGCTGCGGTGGGCGGTGTCGAGAAACTCTTCCGTCGTCTGCTCGGGGGCGCGCAGGCCCAGCGCCCGTTCCAGATAGCCGCGCAGGGCGTCGGAGACGGCGAAGGAAAAACGCTTGTCGGCCTGTGGCTGGCCGTCGTCGAGGATCGCGCGGGCCTCGGCTACCTGCTTGAGCGCCAGTTGGCGCGGGGTGAGCGGCCGGGGGCGGTTCAGGCGCTTGACCAACGCGCGTATCAGCAAAACCACTACAACTGCCGCGACCACGGCGGTGGGCACGAGCCAGGGCCAGTTCGCCTCCCAGAAGGTGTCACCGGCCAGGCCGCGAATGTCCATGATGTCGTCCTCCTGGGCATGCAACTGCACGGCGGCCAGCAGTGTGCCTGTCATGAAAATCTGGATACGGGAAAAAATCATCGGCGCTTGCTCCGGTTGGAAAAATACTGCCGCAGGCGGGTGATGTACGGCTCGGTCGTGCTGACGGGGATGACGCCCACACCGGACTGGCGCAGGCCACGCTGGAGCAGGTCCACGCGGCGCTCGTTCTCCCGCTTGTAGAGGGCGCGGAGCTGGCGGCTGGAGGTATCGACCTCGACGACCTGCCCGGTCTCGGCGTCCTCCAGGGTGACGATCCCGATGTCGGGCAGCTCGGCCTCACGCGGGTCAGCCATGACGATGGCGGTGAGGTCGTGGCGCTTGTTGGTCAGCGTGAGGGTGCGGAAAACGGCGTCACCGTGCCGGTCAGCCGGATCGGGGAGGCGACCATCGGGGCCTTGCAGGAAGTCCGTCACGAGAAAGGCCACGGCGCGGCGCTTGAGCATGCGGTTCATGGTGTCGAGCGCGTTGACGATGTCCGTACCCGTGCTCTGCGGCTCGAAGTAAAGAATCTCGCGGATGACGCGCAGGACGTGCTGGCGTCCCTTTTTCGGTAAAACGACGGCCTCGACCTGGTCGGTGAAGAGGATCAGCCCGACCTTGTCGTTGTTGCGCACGGCGGAAAAGGCGAGCACGCTGGCGATCTCGGCGGCGCGCTCACGCTTGGACTCCTCGGCGGAGCCGAAGCCCCCTGAGGCCGAGAGGTCCACCAGAAGCATGATGGTCAGCTCGCGCTCCTCGCGGAATTTCTTGATAAAGGGCCGGTCCATCTTGGCCGTGACGTTCCAGTCGATGGAGCGCACGTCGTCACCGGGGGTGTACTCGCGGACTTCCTCGAAGTCCATCCCCTGGCCCTTGAAAATGCTGTGGTAAGCCCCGGCGAGCGCGTCCGTCACCAAGCGATTGGTGCGGATCTCGACCTGCCGGACTTTTTTGAGGATTTCGCGGGTTCTGTCGGTTGACTGCATGGCGATCAATAGCGGATGAAGGTGCCGGGCCGCAGGGTGCGTTCAGCGCCTTATTGCATCAAAAGCACCCCAATACGGGGTCAGGGAACCGGGACGGTCTCGAAAATCTTCGCGACGATGTCCTCGCTGGTCAGGTCTTCGGCCTCGGCCTCGTAGGTCGGGATGACGCGGTGGCGGAGCACGTCCATGCCGATGGTCTTCACGTCCTGCGGGGTGATGTAGCCGCGCCCTTGCAGGAAGGCCCACGCCTTCGCCGCCAGGGTCAGCGCGATGGTGGCGCGGGGGCTGCCCCCGAACTGCACGAAGTGGTCCATCTGGAGCCCGTGCTGGCTGGGCTTGCGGGTGGCGAAAACGATATCGACGATGTAGTCCTTGACCTTGTCATCGACGTAAATGCCGTCCACCACCTGACGGGCGGCGAGAATGTCGGCGGGGCGGATGACCGGGTTGACCTCCATCTTGGGGGCGGTCGAGGCCATGCGCTCAAGGATGGCGCGCTCCTCCTCGCGGGTCGGGTAACCGACCTTGAGCTTTAACATGAAGCGGTCCACCTGCGCCTCGGGCAGTGGGTAGGTGCCCTCCTGGTCGATCGGGTTTTCCGTGGCCAGCACGAGGAAGGGAGAGGGCAGGGGGTACGTCTCGTCGCCGAGCGTGACCTGGCGCTCCTGCATCGCCTCCAGCAGCGCGGACTGGACCTTGGCCGGGGCGCGGTTGATTTCGTCCGCCAGCACGAGGTTGGCGAAGACCGGGCCCTTGCGGGTGTAGAACTCCGCCGTCTGCGGGTTGTAAATGAGGGTGCCGATGATGTCGGCCGGGAGCAGGTCGGGCGTGAACTGGAGCCGGGAGAAGTCAGCGTCAATGGCACTGGCGAGGGTTCGCACGGACAAAGTCTTGGCCAGGCCGGGGACGCCTTCGAGCAGGACGTGGCCGTTGGCCAGCAGGCCGACCAGAAGGCGCTCTACCAGGTAATCCTGGCCGATGATGACTTTGCTGATTTCCTGGCGAAGGGCCGGCACCCAGGCCGCTGCCTCCTTCACCTTTTCGTTCATTTCGGGGAGTGTCGCAGTCATGGTTCTATTACTGATAACCGATAGGCTTAGAAGACCGTCAAATGCAGGCAAAGTTTCTTTTTTTGAAAGAAAATTTACCCGCCAAAACGGGCCTAATCCGGTGAGAGTACACCGGATATAAAATATTCCCGTCCCCTCGCGCAAATGAATTTTTATACGGGACAGGGGCCTTGCGGACTTTGAGGACGAGGGGGCGGGATGGCGTCTGGACGAATCCCGGTGCGTCCCCAACGTATGCTCACGCGTCGAAGTAGAGCGAGTACTCGTGCGGGTGGGGGCGGAGGCGGATCTCGTTGTACTCGGCCATCTTGAGCTTGATGTAGTTGTTGATGAAGTCCTCGGTGAAGACTTCGCCCTTCAGCAGAAACTCGTGGTCGGCCTTGAGGGCTTCGAGCGCGCCGCGCAGGCTGTCGGGGACGTAGCTGAGCTTGGCGGCCTCCTCGGGCGGGAGGTCGTAGAGGTTTTTGTCCACCGGCGAGCCGGGGTCGATTTTGTTTTCGATGCCGTCGAGTCCGGCCATGAGGAGCGCGGCGAAGGCCAGGTACGGGTTGGCCGAGGGGTCCGGGCAGCGGAATTCGACCCGGGTGGCCTTCGGGCTGGCATTGTACATCGGGATGCGGCAGATGGCCGAGCGGTTACGGGCCGAGTAGGCGAGCGTGACCGGGGCCTCGTAACCGGGGACAAGGCGCTTGTAGGAGTTGTTCGTCGGGTTGCAGAACGCGCACAGCGCGGGGGCGTGCTTGAGCAGCCCACCGATGTACCACAGGCCCATCTGGGAGAGGTTGGCGTAGCCGTCCCCGGCCATCAGCGGCTTGTTTTTCTTCCACAGCGACTGGTGCGTATGCATGCCCGAGCCGTTGTCACCGAAGAGCGGTTTGGGCATGAAAGTGGCGGTCTTGCCCGCGCGGTAGGCGACGTTTTTGACCACGTATTTATAAATGCACATCTGGTCGGCCATCTTCAGCAGCGTGTCGAAGCGCAGGTCGATCTCGCATTGGCCGCCGGTGGCGACTTCGTGGTGCTGGGCCTCGACGGTGAGCCCGAGGTCCTGCATGGTCAGGACCATCTCGTTGCGCAGGTCCATGTGCTTGTCGGCTGGGGGGACGGGCAGGTAGCCCTCCTTGTGGCGGATTTTGTAAGCCTGGTTCGGGAACTCCTCGCGCCCGGTGTTCCAGATGCCCTCGGAGGAATCCACGGCGTAGAAGGACTCGTTGGCACCGCTCTGGTAGCGCACGTCCTCGAAAATGAAAAACTCGGCCTCGGGGCCGAAGTAGGCCGCGTCGGCGAAGCCGGTGGCTTTCAGGTACTCTTCGGCCTTTTTGGCCACGCCCCGGGGGGAGCGGCTGTAGGGCTCGCGGGTGATCGGGTCCTCGATGTCGCAGATGAGCCCGAGGGTGGGCACCTCGACGAAGGGGTCGATGAAGGCCGTGCGCGGGTCGGGCATGACGAGCATGTCGGAGGCCTCAATGCTCTGCCAGCCGCGGATGGACGAGCCGTCGAAGCCGAGGCCATCCTCGAAGAGCTCTTCGTTCAGCGCGGTAAAGGGGATGGCAAAATGCTGCCAGCTCCCGTGGATGTCACAAAATTTCAGGTCGATGATTTTGACGTCCTTGGCTTTGGCCAGGGCGAGAACTTCCTTCGGAGTCATGATCGCGAATGGGTTAAAAGGTTCGGCGAAGGGCTCCTTTGACAGCCAGGGCGGCCCCGTTGTTCGCCACTGGGGGAATCATTCCCGCCAGAGCAAGGGCTTTTCAAGCCTTTTCGCTCCGTTTGGGGCGTACGGTTGGGGGCAGCGTGGCGGATTTCAGGGGCCAGGCGCGGGGGCGGAACCCGGTCGCGCGGCAAGTTTAGGTTTGCCGGTAGGGAATAAAAACCGTTAGAGGATGCCGCTTTTAAAGCCTGACATGGCTTGCTCGCACTTATGCCGCGCCCAAAGAATAGAACTTTGCAGTTCCGGGTCTTCCTGATCGGGGAACTCACGCTTTCCAATCTGCTCGACTGGCTCATCACCCTGACCCTGGGCGGGATATTGTGCTTCAATATCTGGCAATTGGGCGGGGTGCGCGCCGAGACGCAGTTGATGACGGCGTGGATGTGCGGCGGGCTGTTGCTGTTGCATGGCCTGTGGTTCGCGATGAGTGCGCGGGAGGGCGTTTATATGCTCCAGCGCAGCGCCCTTCTGCTGGTGCCCTTTGTGGCCTACGCCCTGGTACAATGGCTGCTGCTTTCCCCTGTGCCGTGGGAGGCTAGGCGGGATTTTATCGTCATTCTGGAGGGATTCATCGTGTTCTGGGTGGCGGTGCACAACCTGCGCAAGCGTGAACAGGTGTGGCTGTTGCTGGCGATCATCTGCTTCTTCGGCGCTCTGATGATCATGCCCGCGTTTAACCAGAGCATGCGGCGTCCGGACTGGTCTCCGGCTATCGTGAACCCGATGGACGGGCGCTCCTACGGGGTGAAGCTATCGGCGGCCTTCGCGGGGAAAGCCGCGGGCAGCATGGGCTCGCCGGCGGCTTTTGCCGGGTTGATGTTGCTGATTATAAGCCCCTTGCTGGTGGGGGCTTTTGGCCGACGCCTGAATCCGCCTGTCCGGTTCTTCTGCTTTTTCCTCGCCTTGTTGGCGATGTACGCGCTGGTCCTGACGCAAAGTCTCCCGGCCATCCTGGCCATGACCTGCGGGCTGCTGATGTGCCCGTTTCTGCTGGCTACGCGCCCGAAGTGGAAGCTGTACTCCTTTCTGTGCGCGCTCCTGGTCCCGGTGGCGGGGATTGGATATCTGTATTTCACCCAGTCCGGATTTAAGGACAGTCTGGTCGGGCTGCTCGACGGGACGGTGAGCGATCCGCGTCCGGTGCTCTGGCTGGTCGGGATTAAGAACTTCCTGGCCGACCCGATCCTGGGCCAGGGGATGAGCGCCTATGCCTGGTTCTTTGAACTGCACCGTCCGGCGGGTTTTAACTACAACCCGCTCTACGCCCACAACGCCTATGTCAACTTTATCAGCGACTTCGGGTTGATCGGGGTGGTGTGCGCGGCTCCGGTCGTGTGGATGGTGGTCCGCTCCTGCCGGGCACTGGCCGCGCAGCCTCAGTTTGTGCTGCTCGAACACCCGAACAAGCGCAAGGTTTCCCCGCATCGGCGGATGTTTCTGACCGCGACCCTGATGGCGCTTTTCGCCTTTGCGGTGCAGCTCTTTTTCGAGTTTAACCTGCGGGTACCGGCTCTGCTGTTCATCGCCGCCATCTACCTGGCGATCATGGTGAAGTGCCAGCCAGCCGATGTTTACAAGTTCAAGGCCGGGCCACTGACCGGCTTGCTCTGCCTCGGCACAGCGCTGGTGGCGACGGTTTTCCTGTTGAGTATTTCCAGCCAGTACCTGCTGGCGCAGGCCTATGGCTTTGAAAGTGAACGTCTGCTGGAAAAAATGGCCGACAACCTGCGCGAACGGCAGACCCCGGACCCGATTCTGGCCGAGGACACGCTGATTATCGCCCGGCGCGCGGTTGAGAGCGACCCCGACAATCCGCGGTTGTTGACGGACCTGGCACGTGCCTTCCTCAGCCAGAGCTACGTCTATCCCTCGCGGCACGCGGAATTCGGAGCCTTAGCCGAAGAGCAGATCCGCCAGGCGCTCGACATCAGCCCCGATTATATGGAGGCCTGGATCGCACTGGGTACGGCCAAGTGGATGCAGGGCGACTATGCCGGGAGCGGAGAGGCTTATCGCCGTGCGACTGAAATCGCTCCCAACAGCCCGGTGGCATGGTATCACCTGTCGGCGTACCTGAATATCGACCCGGACACGCGTGCGCAGGCCCTGGAAGCCATCGAGCGCGTGCTCGAACTGAACCCGGACGACCCGACCGCGCAAAGCATGCGCATGAAAATCCTCATCCCTTGATCGCCATGAAGACTCCCAGCCTTGTCCGTCTGTTTCAAGTGTTCGCTCTCGTGTCGGCCCCGCTCTGCCTGTGGGCCGCCGATAGCGCGCCCGCCGCGCAAGCCGACTCGACCGTCCCGCCTGCGGCTCCCGCGACAACGAGCGCCTCGGTGCCTGCCGCCGCGGAATCTTCCCCCAGCGCCGCCAAGGAGGAAGGGCAAGTCGCCCGGGACAAGGCGATGGGGCCGGATGTCAAGTTGGCCAATCTTTTCCGCTACCAGGCTCCGCCCATGCCGATGGCGGTGTTGCCGCGGGTCACGCCGATTCACGGGCAGGGGCCGAGCATCGTCATTGAGCGGAGCAGAGACGGGAGCATTAAATCGCCCTCCGGTGGCCAGTAAGACTTTTCGGTCACGTTTACTTGTCCCTCTCGCGGCGGCAGCATGTGTCCTATCGCGTTTTATGAAATATTATAGTCACAATGATGGAATGGTTAAATGGCTGATTGTTAATTGTTGGATACTGAACGCGGGAAACAACAATTAACCATTTTAACCATTTAGCCATTCTACCTTTCAGTGACGGTTACGGCTTTGTTTAAACTGCCCTAAAGAGGGTTGCCACCGTGTCGGTGAGAAACGATTAATAAATATCCCCTTATGGCATCCGCCCGCGCCAGTAATTTCAAACTCTTCCTGGTCATGGCCCCGGTCGCGCTCCTGTGGCTGGCGCTGAGCGAATGGGAGCCGTTGCAGCCGGTTTTCAAGCCTCTGGAGAATCTCGCTATGGACTGGCGCTTCCAGATTCGGGGGGAGCGGGAGGTTCCCGAGGCCCGGCTCGTCTATGCCAATGTCGATGCCGCCACCTCCGATTATTGGGGGGAGCGCCCCTTCCCGCGTGGTGAATACGCCCGCCTGGCCCGTGTGCTCTTCGAGTACGGTGAGGCCCGCGCCGTGGGCTTCGACTTTGTGCTCTCGCCGCAGGCGCACTCGGTCATGGTGCCGAGGGAGACCATCATCGAGCAGGACAAGTTGATGGCCCTGCTGACCCGTCTGCACCCCGAGACCGTGTACGCCGCCTTTTACAGTGGCTCGTTGCTGCCGCTCACGATTGAGGACCGCAAGAAGGACCGCAGCGTTGAATACGTGGAAGAAAAGCCCCGGAATTTCCCCTATCTGCGCGAGAATCCCGAGGCCGGGACCGAGGACACATTTCCGGAAATGCCGGCTTACCCCATCGTGCCGGGGCTGGGCGAGGGGCGTGTCGGCCTGATCGACATGGACCAGATACGCAATGCCGGGCCTGTGCAGCGCTGGATTCCGCTCTTTTCCCGCTCGCGGGGGCCGTACGAGACGCTGAACCACGTTGATGGCATTTACGCCAGCCTCGGGATCGATAAAAACGAGGCCCGCGAATTCGTCGATGAACTCGACGGGAAGGTCTTCGTTTTCGACCGGGACTACAACCAGCTCGGCGTTTTCCCGACCCGGACCGAGCGGACTTTTTACACCCTTTCACTGGAGCTGGCCCTGATCGAACTCGGGCTGGAGCGCGACGCGATCAGCATCGACGAGGATTCGCTCCAGGTCACGGATGCCGAAGGCGAGGTCTTGATTGATGCCCCGCTGACCGACGGCCAGGTCGTCGAGACGAACTGGTTCTCCCGCTGGGATAACCGCGAACTGAACCCCGCCGCCAGCGCCCGCAAAATCTACGAGCAGGCCTACAACCTCGAAGAATCCGGCGACGAGCAGCTCGAACGCGAGGCGCGGGAGTTTTTCAAAATGTTTAAGGACGCTGTTGTGCTGATCGGGCCGACGGACCCGCTCCTGCAGGATCTCGCGCCCACGCCCTTTGACTCGAATCCCGTGCCCAAGGTCAGCGTCCACGGGAACCTCTACAAAACGCTCATGAGCGGGCAGTACATCACGCGGCTGCCCCGCTGGGCGGACGTCGTTATCCTGTGCGCGCTGACAGCGCTCGTCGCCTGGCTGGGGACGTACTCGGGCCGATCCAGCCTGTGGGCGAAGCTGGCCAGCTTCGCCGTCCTGGTGCTGTACGTCGGTGGCGTTTTCTGGGCTTTTAGCCAGTTCGGGCTGGTGGTTCCGTTGGTGGCGCCGGTGGCCTGCGCCGTCACCACGACGACGGCGGGAGCAATTTACCGCCTGTTGGTGGAGGAGAAGCAGAAGGGCCGGATCAAGGGGATGTTCGGCACCTATCTCTCGCCGCAGCTCGTCGAGCGCATGGTCGAGTCCGGCGAGGAGCCGCAGCTTGGCGGCGTGGATGAGACGATTACCGCCTTTTTCAGTGACATTCAGAGCTTTTCCAGTTTTTCCGAGCTCCTGGAGCCACACCAGCTCGTCGAGCTGATGAACGAGTACCTCACGGCCATGACGGACATCGTGCAGGAAGAGGGTGGTACCCTCGACAAGTACATCGGCGACGCCATGGTGGCCATGTTCAACGCCCCCATCCACATCGAGCACCACGCCTACAAGGCCTGCCGCGCCGCTGCCCGCATCCAGCAGCGTCAGGCCATCCTGTGCCGCAAGTGGGCCGGGGAGGGCGATAAGTGGCCGCCCATCGTGCCCCAGATGCGCACCCGCATCGGGCTGAACACCGGACACGCCACGGTTGGCAACATGGGCTCGGAGACGCGCTTCAACTACACCATGATGGGCGACACGGTCAACCTGGCCGCCCGCTGCGAAAGCGGGGCCAAGTCCGCCGGAGCCTTTACCCTCGTGACCGAGCAGACTCGCCGCGAAGCCCTCGCCGTGCGCGACGACCTGCTATTCCGGTTCGTGGACAAGTGGCAGGTCAAGGGCCGCGCCCAGCCGGTCGATATGTACGAGCTGGTGGGCTTTCGCGAGGAGCTTTCGCCCGAGGTCGTCGAAGCGGTGGGGATTTACGAAGCCGCCCTGCAACGCTACTTCGCCTGCGATTGGGACGGCGCACGGGCGGACTTTGAAAAGGCAGCCCAGGGGGAACAATTCCAGCCGGGCCG
The DNA here is from genome assembly GCF_014230085.1 of Ruficoccus amylovorans. Classification (NCBI taxonomy): domain Bacteria; kingdom Pseudomonadati; phylum Verrucomicrobiota; class Opitutia; order Puniceicoccales; family Cerasicoccaceae; genus Ruficoccus; species Ruficoccus amylovorans. The sequence goes on from NZ_JACHVB010000012.1 coordinate 67,281, forward strand.
CGATCCGGGAGTCTTTCTCAATCCGAGCCTGGCCATGATCGCCCGCTGCGCCCAGATGAAGGCCAATCCGCCCCCGGCTGGCTGGGACGGCGTTTACGTCATGAAGACCAAGTAGCTGTTCTAAATCGAAATCCCCGATTTTTCTGATGAAAGAAAACACTGAAAACGCGCCCGTCGAAGTCGTCCACCAGCCGCAACAGAACCGGTTCGTCACGGCGGACGGGGGCTTGTTGACCTACGAGATCGACGGCGAAGGGCGTTTCGTCGTGCAGCACACCGGCGTGCCTGTGGAATTGAGGGGGCAGGGGATTGCCGCCCGACTGGCGGAGGCCGCGCTGGTCTTTGCTGAAGGCAAGGGTTATCCAGTCGTCCCCCAGTGCGAGTACGTGGCGGTGTACATGAAGCGTCGCAGCCCTAAAGCCTAAGTCGTGTCTTCAAATGATCTCACGTCGTCCACTTGGTCGGATTTTGGCCCGTTTTTCGTTTCCTCGGTTCGACAATTCTTGAATTGCCTCACCTCGAAAGCCGAAAAACGGCCTCAAAACCACCCTGCGCGGACTCGCTCCGTAATTTGAAGACACGACCTAGTCGGTGTCCCGTTGTCGAAATTCTTGCGCTTAATGTTGGGGGCTCTGTGCCCCCAGGTTTCGCAACTGTCAGGGGGTAGAGGCCTTTATGGACGCGTAGGGGAACTTGTTCCCCTGTATGCTGCTCCAGCCGGAGTGGCAGCCAGTTGGGCTTCGCGCCGGAGGGCTTTGGGGAAGAGGACGTTGTTCTCTTTGTGGACGTGCTGGTGCATGTTGCGCTCCAGTTCGGCCAGCGCGTCGTAGAGGGCGCGAAAGGTGTTGCAGGCCCACTCCGGGGGCGTGTAGTCGTCGGTCAGCGAGCGGAACTGCGCGAGGGCGTTGCCTGCGCTGTCGTGCTCGCTTTCCATCTGGGAGATGGGGTTGGCGAGTGAACCGCAGTGGAACTGCGGGGCCGTGTCGGTGCTTTCGATCTCACGGATCATGGGGAAGAGGACCTGCTCCTCCTTCAGCATGTGCGAGCTGAGCTCCTGCTCGAAAGCTATAAACACCTCGCGGATCGTGCGCAGGCGCGGCTCGGTGTCCCCGTGGACGGCGGCCACTTTGCGCGTCATGAAGTCGAGGCGGGGCAACTCCTCGCGCAGGTAGGCGTGGTGGGTCGCCTCGATATGGTCGGCCAGCGTGGAGAGGCTCATGGCATCGGCATCGACGAGGCGCTCATCCGCCCGGTCGGAGGCCTCAAGCTCGCGCAGGATCAGTGCCAGGTCGAGCTTGCGCTCGGCGCAGGCCTCGGCCAGCGGGCGTTTGCCGCCGCAGCAGTAGTCGATGCGGTGCTGTTCAAAGACACGCGAGCGGGCGGGACGCTCCCGCACGAGTTCGCCGACGGTGGTCTGGGCATTGGGTTGGGTCATGGAGTCTGATCGTTGGTGGTTAAGTCTGTGTAACGCGAGGTAGGCCAGTTCTATGGGGCCTGATTTTTTAAAAAATAAGTATTAAAGCATTGAAGCTTTCTTTACTTATATGTGGACTTGAGATACAGTCTCGTCAATAAGTTTTCCTCAAACACTATGAAATTACTCTCCGATGCTTCCGAATACGCCCTGCGGGCCGTCGTCTGGCTGGCTCAGCGGCCGCGGGAGACATTTAAGCTGCGTGAGATCGCCGATGGCACCCGGGCGGCTCCCGGGTACCTGATCAAGGCCCTGCAAAGCTTGACCAGGGCCGGCGTACTCTCGGCCCAGCGGGGGAGTAACGGCGGGTTTATGCTGATTCGCGACCCGAAGGGCATTTCCGTGCTGGAGGTGGTTAACGCGGTCGATCCCCTCCAGCGGATTCACACCTGCCCGCTGGGGCTGGCCTCTCACGGGACTTGCCTGTGTCCGATGCACAAGCGCATCGATGACGCCGTGGCCACGATTGAGGCGAGCTTCGGAGCCTCGACCATCAACGACCTGCTGGAGGAAAAAAGCCCGTCGCGCCCGCTCTGCGATGCGCTCACCCATCAGGAGTGAAGGGCAGGCATCGCGCTGGCGACCGGTCGCACGCTGCCCCCGGTCAACCCGCCAGCAAGGCAGCTGCCACCGCACTTTTGCCCCGGCACCACCGGTAAAAACAATCTCTCAACACCAATCCTACTGAATCAACCAACGTATCGATTAATATATGACACAAGCCACGACATCCCCTTCCTCTGCGGCCAACGACCTGGGCAAAATCCAGGACCAGTACGAGCAACTGCTCGGGGCGTTCCAGAGCTTGCAGCTCGCCACCGTGGACGCCGAGGGCGTGCCGACCGCCAGCTACTCGCCCGCCGTGCTCGACGACGAGCGCAATTTCTACATCTACGTGAGTGAGATTGCCAACCACACGGGCAACCTCCTGGCCAACGGTAAGGTCTCCTTTATGGTGATCGAGGACGAAGCCACCTCGGGCCAGATTTTCGCCCGCAAGCGTATCTCCTTCAAGGCCGAGGCCACCGAAGTCGAACGCGGAAGCGAGTCCTGGGAAGCCATCCTTGGGCGCTTCGAGGAAAAATTCGGCCGCGTGGTCGAGCACTTGAAGGGCATGACCGATTTCCACCTCTTCCGCCTGGCTCCGCAGGACGGTCGCCTGGTGCTCGGTTTCGGGCGGGCGTACTCCATTTCGGCGGACCTTTCTCAGGTTGAGCACCTGAAGGGCCTCGATGGCGACGGCCATCGCCAGGGCAATTAAGCCGAAGCTCAAGCTGATATGGCAGGGCCGGGAATGTGTTCCCGGCTTTTTTGTGCCCGACTAACAGAGGGTGGCGGGTGGCGTGTTTTTCCGCAGGAAACGGTTTCGTGGTGAGCGACTTGTCCGGTGAGGTGGAATTCCCATGTTTACTCTCATCGGCCGCTTTTACGCTGGCATCGTACAGACAATCCCTTGCAGCTCTAAGCCCTATAATACTTTGAATATGAAGTATATAAGAATGGACAACGCATTCTCCAGCGCCGCGAAGGCAGGGCCTTGGTTTGTATGACGTATGGCCGAACTGTAGTGACTCCTGCGTGCCCGGACATCAGGCGATCGTGCTCGGCGTCGCCGTCTGCCGGTGGGTGAGGGTGACGGTGTTGGTCTGCTCCGGCGGCCACAGTTGTTGCGGCGCGCACTCCAGTTCGTCGATTTTTACCGACGGGTCCTGAAGGTGAAGGGCCAGCTTGCGCTTGAGGGTATGGAGGCGGGAGAGCAGCCCGGCGTAGCGGCGCTCAAGCACCTCCCATCCGAAGCTGCGGTAGTTCTCGTGCCAGAGGGATTCGTGAACGTCGCGCAACTGCCCGACCGAGTCGCTCAACTGCCCCAGCAGCGAATCGTGGACGCGGCGCAGTGTGGGTAAATCGTTGCTCTGGTAAGCCGGGCGCAGGGTCAGGTGGAGCTCGCACTTGGCGTGCAGGAGTGAGGCCACCCGGCGGGGAAAGTCCAGTCGCCGGTCCTCGTGGCGGTTGGCGGGAGCCTGGCTGAGTGCCTCGGCAGTGCGCTTGAAATGGGCGGCGTATTCGTGGCGTATCTGGTGTTCGAGAAAGCCCAGCAGCGGGTCGTGCCAGAAGATCCACTTGTCGGCGTTGGCCTCGTAGTCGGCGGGGCTGTCCGCCGGGACGAGGGCGGGAGCGCTGGCTGCGAACCAGGAGTCAAACGTGCCGTCCACGCTCCCGGCGAAGTTCGAGGCGTGCGTGCAGGCGGTATCCTCCGGGGATTGGCCGTAGGCGAGGTCTCCGAATATCTGCACGGCGGGCAGGGCCGAGAAAATGTCGCACTCCATACCGTCGTCGCCCCACATGGTAACGACGGCCTCGTCGAGCTTCTCGCGGCGGGCGGCGGCCATCCCGGCGTTCAGTGTGTCGCGGGAGTGGGGGAGCTGGGCCCAGAAGCGGTTCCAGGTCCAGATGCCCGCCGCGAAGAGCGGTTTTTTGCCCAACTGTCGGTGACGGTCGATCCACTCGTCGTAAAACTCGCTCTGCGTGTGGTAGTAGTCCCAATAGACAAGCTCAACGCCCTCGGGAATCTGCGCGCTGATGGCGGGGTCGATACGGGAGTCGCGGTCGTAGTAATTGTTGGTCCTCGAGCCGAGCCGGAAAAACATGTCGCTCCAGATCATGGGATGCAGGCCGTGGCGCTCGCAGGTGGCGACGGTTTTGCTCAGATGCTCGCAGAGGATTTCAAAGGGCGGGCGCAGGCCGTTCTTGAGCCGGTACAGGCCGGAGCCGATACCGTGCGCCTCGTCCATGCCGATGTGGATGCGTTTGCTGCGGAAGGGGGTCGAGGCTGCGACGATCATTTTTTCGACAAACGCGTCGGTCTCGTCATCCCCGGCCAGCAGGACGCCGTCGGTATCTTTCAGGTGCCGGTAGGTAGGCCACTGGAGCACCTGCTCAAGGTGACCGAGCGTCTGGATGCACGGGATGACCTCCATCCCGAAGGCGGCGGCGTAGTTATCAATACTTTTCAACTCCTCCTGGCTGTAGCCGCCCCGAAAATAGCCGAAAACCGGTTCGCCGGGGATCTCGTAAGTGTCCTCGGTGTAGAGCATCACCTCGTTGATCCCGATCAACGCGAAGTGCCGGATGAGCTTCTTGACCGTATCCAGGCGCAGGACGCCGTTGCGGGAGACATCGAGCATCGCCCCGAGCTGACGAAAACTGCTCTTCTGATCCAGCGAAACTGGCGGTAGCCCGGACTCCAACTGCCCCATCAAAATACCCAGCGCCCGGAAAGCCGCCGCCGGTTGCGAGTAGTAAATCCGGGCCGTCTGGCCCGGCCCGGCCTCAAACAGAAATCCGGGCCGTTCCGCCGGACAGGGGACGAACTCGATTTCCCAGCCTAGCGCGTTGTCGCGGAAGCGGTGCGGAAAAGCGCGTGTGATCTCATCGAGTGCGACTGACAACTCCGCCGGAGTGCGACGAAAAATTTTGAGCGTGCGGGGCATAAGAATGGAGAAAGTGACCTGTGTGCCGAATGCGTCTGCGGCAGGATTACTGGATGAGCGTGATCGACTCCACGTAGGCGTCCTGCCGGGTGTTGGCGGCTTCCTCGTTTTCAAAACGCAACCGCAGGTCACCGACCTTGGACAGGGTCTCGCTCAGGCTGCTGCGCCCACTCTCGCGTGTCATGGTTTTCTGTGACAGCGGGAGAATCAACGTGACGGTTTCGCCGCCGGGGACCGGTGGCATGGCGTCTGCGTCGGTCTGCCAGATCGTTTCATCCGCACCGCCGCGCACGACGAGGCGGAGCTTTGTGGGCGCGGAGGGCTGGCCGTAGCCGCCCGAGTCGTCCGCGAGCCGGAGCGTGACCGCGACCGACTGATAGCCGCTGAGGTCTTGCAGATTTTCCGGCAAGGCGGCCAGCCGCATGTTGGCATTGTTACCGGCGTCCCAGTTGAGCTGGAAAAGCGCGGCTTTGCCGCCTGTCTGGCTGGGAGCCTTGGACAGGGTGGCGGGACCGGCGGAGGCCGCGCTGCCGAATGCGTTCCAGCGCTTTTGCAGGTCGGCGGTAGTGGCGTAGCTATCAAAGTTTTCGAGGACGATTTCCGCCGCCTGGGTGGAAACGGTAAGCACGGAACACAGAATCAGTGCGAGAATAGGTGCGCTTAGCTTCATGGCCTTAATATAAATATATTCCCATCGTGTAATCAATTAAAAACTTCATTAAGTGAAGTTATTGGGGTGTGCGAATGCTTATGTGATTAAAGCGAACATGCTCTAGCTGTTTTACGTTGACACAAGAGTACGGTTGTGAATTATTTCACTTAATGAAATAAATACCCTTGCACTGCCCCGTAATCATTTGCCGTGGACGGCAGGCGGTACTAGGTGTGACTCTCCCCGACGCCGAAGCGAATAACATCTTTCCCATGAATCTACACTGGATCGACTGGCTGATAATCGGCCTGCTGCTGGCCTTCCTCATCGGCGTGGCCGTCCGCACGCATATGCTGACGCGTAGCGTGGCCGACTTCCTGGCGGGCAACCGTTGCGCGGGGCGCTATCTGCTGACGATGGCGGACGGGATGGCCGGGCTGGGGGCGATCTCCATCGCGGCGAATTTCGAGAAGTTCTACGAGGCTGGGTTCGCGGGCGCGTGGTGGGAGCAGGTGCTGGCGCCGCTCGGACTGATCCTGGCGTTGTCCGGGTTTGTCATCTATCGCTACCGCGAGACCCGCGCCCTGACCATGGCGCAGTTTTTCGAGATGCGCTACAGTCGCCGCTTCCGTGTCTTCGCCGGGATGCTGGCGTTTCTGTCGGGTGTGCTCAACTACGGGATATTCCCCGCCGTGACGGCGCGCTTTCTGGTTTACTTCTGCGGCTTGCCGGTGCGGATGGAGGTGCTGGGGTTTTCCTTTCCGACTATCGCACCGGTCATGTTTCTGTTGCTGGCGGTGGCGCTGACACTGACGCTGTCGGGGGGGCAGATTGCCGTCATGATTACGGATTTCTTCCAGGGGCAGATGGTGCAGATTACGATCCTGATCTGCTTCTTCGTGTTGATTTCGCAGATCAGTTGGACGGAGTTGATCGAGGGGCTGAAAATGGCCCCCGAGCAGGCTTCACGGCTGAACCCGTTCGAGCAGGAGGATACGAAGGGATTCAACCCGGCGTTCTTTGTCATGATCGGGATTTTGAACGTGTACGGCTTCAAGGCCTGGCAGGGTTCGCAGGGCTACAACGCCGCGCCGAAAAGCCCGCACGAGGCACGCATGGCAAACATCCTGGGGATGTTCCGGGCACAGGTGTTGTTTCTGCTCTCGATGCTCTGTCCGTTGTTTGTTTTCGCCATGCTGCATCTGCCGCAGTTTTCCGGGCAGGCCGAGACGGTCAACGCCGTGCTGGCCACGATTGAAAACCCGCAGATACAGGAGCAGATGCGAGTGCCCGCCGGCTTATCTGAACTGCTTCCCATCGGCGTGATGGGGCTCTTTGTGGCAATGATTATTTCGGCGGCCGTTTCCACAGACGATACCTATCTGCACTCGTGGGGGTCGATTTTTATCCAGGATGTGGTCATGCCATTGCGCAAAAAACCGCTCAGCCCGAAGGCCCATATGTGGCTCCTGCGCGGGGCGATCGTTGGGGTGGCGGCCTTTGCATTCTGCTTTAGCCTGCTGTTCCCGCTGAACGAATACATCTACATGTACTTCCAGATCACGGGGGCGATTTACCTGGGTGGGGCCGGAGCGGTCATCCTTGGGGGGCTATACTGGAAACGCGGCTCGGTGGAGGGCGCGTGGGCGGCGATGATTATCGGCTCGGCGGTGGCGGTGTGCGGGATCGTGCTACGCAACATTATCTGGCCATACCTGCTGCCGGACTGGAAGCTCGCGCATCCTGCGCAGGGGTGGCTGCAAGGGCTGCCCGAGGCGTTTCCGCTCGATGGGGTGCAGATGTCGCTGATCGCGGCCCTGTCGGCGGCGACAGCGTATGTGGCTGGTTCTCTGCTGTCGAAGCGCCCGCCGGTCAATATGGACAAGCTGTTGCACCGGGGGCAGTACGCGGTCGAGCAGGCCGGGCACCATCCGGCGGGTTCGGCTGAGCAGCCGGGGACGCTGGCCGTCCCGCGTCCGGCGAGTTGGAGAAAACGCGCCTACCTGCTGCTGGGGATCAGCGCGGACTTCACGCGCGGTGACCGGTTCATATACCTGTTCGCCACTTGCTTCGCGCTGTTCTGGTTTGCCTGCTTCCTGGTCGGGACTCTCATCGCAACGACCACCGGCATCTCGGAGGAAAGCTGGATTCACTGGTGGGGCTTCAAGGTCGCGGTCACGATCCTGATCGCGCTGGTGGCAACGGTCTGGTTCCTGATTGGGGGTATCCGCGACTTGGGGGATTTCGTGCACCATTTGAAAGCCGTCAAACGCGACGTCAATGATGATGGCTCCGTCCGCGGCGACGAGCATTTGCAGGAAAGCGATTAATACCGACTCCAGGTAGCTTTTAGGGTTATGCGAGAGGGTGTTTTTTGAAAAAAACACCCTCTCGCGCTCTCCAAAAAACCTTTGAGCCAGAACTTCGTTCCTTCGCAAAAACGGCAACCTTCAAACCCGGAGCGAATCGGTTTTTAGGCGATGGCCAGGTTGGGACAACTGCCTTGTATCCTCAGCTCGATTCGGAGCAGATGGATAAACTACTTAGGCGAAGATCACTCTATGCCATTCGGTCTTTGAGCAGGCGGCTACGACTCTATTTAAACCGCGCTAGCGGTCAGCAATGACGTTGGCATAGGTCACGGTGCCTTTTTTCATCAACTCCGTGTGGCCGTCCACAAAGGCCACGGGGACGGCACCGCGGGCACGGTAGCGGAGAGCTCCGCCGACACCATCGGCGTCCGATCCGGTCGGGATCAGCCGGTCCAGGGGTTCCGGGCTGTCGGAGGTGCGAAAGGCGGAAGGGTTGGAAAAGCTGGCGTTGGAGTAACTGCTGTTGCTGCGCTGCGTGCCCTCGCCGACGAGAATGACCTCGGTCGGCCTTAGGATTCCGGATTGGCGCAGGCGTGTGTCCCCGTTGCTGATGTCTGCGCAGATCAGGCCGTGCACGGAATAGGTGGAGGGGACGACACCCTGCCTGAAACTGCCGTCACGGACCGGGATTTCCGCCAGCGGCGAGACGAAAATGTTTCTGGCGCTCTCGCCGGAGCCGCTCTCCTGGTTGAGGTAGGGCGAAAGCTCGACTGTCCAGATGCGCTCGCCCTCGCCGGGCTTATAGAAGTAGCCGGGCGGGTAACGGCCCTCGTGCTCGGTGGCGTAGAGATTCAACGCGGTGGCAATCTGGCGCAGGTTGCTGATGGAGGTCGATTCCCGGGCCGACTGACGGGTGTACTGGACGACGGGGATGAGGATGGCGCTGAGGATGGCGATGACCGCAATCACCGTCAGCAGTTCAATCAGGCTGAAGGCGGGGGTGCAACTGCGGCCCGGTGCCGGGGCCGTCGTGCCGGAGAGACGCGTGCGCTGGTTGTTTCCGCGGATGTGGGTTTGCGCCTGTGATATGCGTGCCTGCAAGGTGGTGCCTGCTGCCGGTTTTGCTCGTTCAGCCTGTGTGCCTGTCATTGTCATCGCCTTAATGCCTGTGTGGTTAAGTTTTCTGTTCGTTCGGGATTTACTGAGCGGGGCTCCAGGTTGTGTGGGAGTAGGTTGTTTATGCCTGAGAGTATGTGTGCTAGGATAAATGGGTCAAATGCGGGCGTGCATATTCGAGAGTGGATGAAGTGGAGTCTTAGCGGAAAGCAGGCCCTGGGCCAATCCCGGCAAGCCGCTGCGTATGATGATCGGATTGTGTATGTGACCGATGGTAAAAAGGATGCGTTTTATGTTAATAAGCGGATTAAGCTCAGCGGAATTCAGGATGCGCTCAGCGCGACATCTTCGGGCGTGGGAGCACAGGCGCTCAGGCTGTGCCGGAAGTTGATCAGCAGGTATTCGTTGCGTTCCCAAGGGAAGAGGGGGGTGTGCCTGCGCGGGTCGTCGGGGAAGCGTTCGTGTTCCCAGACCGTTTCGAGCCAGGCCAGCCAGTCGCGGCCTTCAGCGGCGAGGGTGTCGTCGAGGATCGTGCCTGGTCCCTGTTCGGCGAGAACGGCGCCTCGTCGGTAGAGGTAGGCCATCCAGCCGGTGAATTTACACAACGTCTCGTAGGCTCGCCGCTCGCGGCGGATGTGACCGGTGGCGCCACTCAAGCAATCAAAGACTTCGTTCCAGTCTTCGGACCGTTGCTGTAAGTGGGCGACGGTATTGCTGCCCGGCTCGGCTTTGAGGATGGCCAGGTATTCGTCGCGCCGGGGGGAAAGTTCAAACATGCGGCACAGCGGTTGGACGAGATCGGGATGGGGGACAGCCCCGTGGAAATCCTCTACATGCGAACGCACGGAGCGCACAAGGGTGAGCGAACCGGTAGCCATCGCATCGGAGGCGACACGGAGTGCGGGCCACAGGCAGTCGTGCAGGTAGCGCATCGGCGTCCATATGGTTGTGAGGGCGCCGAGGATTTCGCCGCGTCCGCGCAGGGATTGGTAGGAGCACATGCGCTCGATGTTTGGCAGAGCGAAGTCGCCCGGCAGCGCCTGCTGGTCGTAAGTAATCAGCCCCGGGCAGAGCAGCGCCTGGAAGCCTTTATCCAGTACGGAGCGGGTGAGTCCGTCGGTGACTTCGGGCGCGTACTGCCAGAGCGCGATGACGATGTCGGCCGGGATGATATCCAGCAGTCCGGTGTCGTAACTGGCCTGATCGACCCACATGATCATTTTGCGTCCGAGCGCCTGAAGCTCTCCGTGGATGAAGCGGACGTACTCGGCGAAAATATCCACCTCGCGACGTGTACGCAAAGCCTCCGCGGTCAGCGGATGGCCGCCGAGGTTGACCTCGTCGAGCCCGACGTGGATGTACTCGGAGGGGAAAATGTCCGTGAGCTCGCGCAGGAGTTTCTGCATCAGTGCGCGTGTGTCCGGGTGCAAGGGACAGATCGCGGTAAAGTCGTCGTCGCTCTCCTTCAAGTGGTGGTACGCGGGGTGGCGGGTCAGGTAACGCGAGTGGCCGAGCGTTTCCAATTCGGGGATGAGCGTGACACCCCGGTCCTGCGCGTAGCGGACCAGCGCCCGCATCTCGTCCCCCGAGTAGGCATGTGGATCTCCGATGCCGGGCACCCCCGTGAAATCCAGGCTGCACCCCTGGTCGTCGCTGAAGTGCCACAGCAGGGTATTCATCCCTTGCCCGGCACAAAAATCGATGAGCCGCTCGTAGAACTCGCGTTTCTCCAGACAGCGGGCGCTGTCGATCATAAATCCGTGTATCTTGCTCATACCAAAGAGAAGAGGAGGCGCTGGGCCGGAGCGCTTTCCGCGCCTTGTGATTACTATTCAAAGTTGAAAAGCGGAATCGGTCAACTAAATATTTCATTAAGTGAACTTTTAGGTGGCGGGATTTGGATGGCCTGGAAATCGGAAGGTATGGGTGATTGCTCCTCTGGGTGAACTATTAATCTTGCGCCGGTGGGAGTCCTGGCGGAGAACTGAAGGGATGGAGATTGTGGATCGTAAGCGTGTGGCGCCCGCGGTGGAGCCACGTGAGGGCGGTAAGCCGATGAATAACCGCAAGCAGGCTCAGGTCGCCAACCGGCTGCGTGTCCTGCGGCTGATTTATTCGCGCGAAGAGTACTCCCAGCGGCGGATTGCCGCGGAGACGCATATGCAGGCCTCCACGATCTCGAACATCATCGCGGAGCTTATCAGCTCGGGCCTGGTGGTGGAAGGCGAGGCGCGGGAGAGCCGACGGGTCGGCCCGAAGGAAACCCTGCTGCGCATCAATCCCCAGGCCGCCTGTTCGGTGGGGATCAACTTCCACGCCGCTGCGCACGAGATATGTGTTTTTGACGGGGACGGCACCTTGCTGGCGGAGGCTGTCTTTGAAAAGGACTGGGATGAAAAGATGCCCGCCCGTCTGCCCGCGCAGATCAAGTCGCTGGCCCGAAAGGCGGGACTGGACATGGCGCAACTCTGTGGGGTTGGCGTGTCCGTGCCCGGTGTCGTCAACCGCGAGAGGGGGACGGTGATTCTGTCGCGAGCGCTGAACCTGCAGAACTATCCGATGCAGGAGCACCTGCAAAGCAAGCTGAAGCTTCCGGTCTTCGTTGATCGCAACGTCAACTACGGCAGTTACTACGAGCAGCACATGAATCCGGGCGAGTATTGGTACAACTCCGGCTATTTGCTGGTGAAGCGCAATCGGGTTGTCTCGCTGGGCTCGCCCTATTCGCTGGGGCTGGCCATCACCGTCAACGGCGAGATCTACCGCGGGGCCAATTACGCGGCGGGCGAATTGGAGGCCGTGGGAGAGGAGGATGCGGTCCTGATTCCCTCGGAACTACGAAAAATGGGCCTGCGCGGGCACGACGATGCCACAGTCTTTTTCTCCCGACTGGGGCGGCATCTGGCCTCGGTTGTCAATCTGCTCGACATCGGCCACCTTGTCGTGGCGACCGAGTATGCCTCTATGGAGGGGGAGTATTTCAACGTGCTCGCGGATGCCTTGCGCGGCTACCTGATCCCGATTTCAAATCGCGTCTTCGACATTCGCTTCGCCGAAAACGGGCTGGCCGATCTCTCCAAAGGTGCCGCGCTCGCGGTCCTGCACCACTCGCTGGAGACGGCCTTGGCACGGGCGTATTGAGAGCAGTCCGGTTTAACCTCTCTCGGCCTCAAGCCCCCGGTATGCACATGGAGAGCGAGGCTGCCCGGTCAGCCACAGCTGGGAAATTTTGAGAAAAAAGTTGACGGAATGAAAAGTTGGTGAAATACTTCATTAAGTGAAGTAAATCACGATTCTCTCTGATCTCCCAAAACCATCAACGCAAGACGTATATGAACAAGCTGTTAACATGCTCATTGTTCGTGGCTGTGGCCACTGCCGGAAATCTGTTCTCCCAGGTTACAATCGATAATTTCAACGAGTACTCGACGACGGGCGAGTTGCAGGCGGTCTGGAACTCATTCGGCGGGGCGGCCTCGGCCGGAGCGGCGGTTTTGGCTCCCGGCGAGGGCGTGGGCGGCTCGAACGCGGCCTTGTACTATCTCGACTGGAGCGCGGGTAATAATGCCAATATGCGTATGGCCACTGTCCCGTCCGCTGTGCAGGATCTTAGCGCTGCCACCTCGGTTGAAGTCACGCTCTATCTCGTGACGCGGGATGGTTATGACGCTCCGGCTTCCGACACCCAGTTGCGGCTGGCTATCCAGGGCGGGACGAGCAGCTCGATCTGGCAGACGACAAGTGCGTACGCGGTCGATTTGAACTCAGCCAGCTACACCACGATCAGCTTTAACCTGAACACGACGGAAATGGAACGGGTCGATGGCAGCGGATCACTCAGCGATACGCTGGCGGCGATCACGAGCATCCGCCTGCGCTTTGAAAACGATCAGCAGAGCAATGTGCGGCAGGATGTCTATGTCGATTCCATCAGCGCCGTCATGGTCCCGGAACCCGGCGAATACGCCGGCATGGCGGGCCTGGGGACGGTTCTGCTGGTGGCCTTCCTCCGCTGGCGCGGGCGCCGTCAGCGGTAGGCCGGAGTGGTCCGGTTTCGCTGCCCGGTTAATCGGGGGCGGGGCGATGCCGACTCAGGATTATCCTGTCGGTTCCACCTGAGATTTCGAATCAAGCAAGTTGAGCTTCGATCCGCGTTGCGGGAAGAAGCTTGGGACCGCGTGCGCTCAGAACAAATGTAGAGCGGGCGCTGTCCGACACTGATGTAAAAACACCATTCACCCTAGAGAGATGAACGAACGATTTCCTTTTGACCGTACCGAAGTGCTCCGCTTAGGCGGAAAAGCCCGAACCCTCTGCGCGCTGGCTGCGCTGGCGGTATTGCCGGTGGTGGCGTCTGCTGCCAGCCCGGTGACGGCGGTGGCTACTGATTCCACTCCCGTGGGGGAGAACGGGGTGGCGTCGGCTGGGGAGACCCTGATCGCGCCCGGCGCGAACCTCGGGATGTGGGTGTGGCGGGCGGAGCCCTTGTCCGACCCTCAGGAGCGTGAAGCCCTGATTGCGTTTTGCCGTGAGCTCGGGATTTCCCGGATATTTGTGCAGGTCCGCTTCGATAAGGAGGCGGGCGCGTATCAACTTTCCAATACGGAGGACTGGGTGGCGCTGATGGCGATGGCCCGTGAGGCCGGAATCAGCGTCGAGGCGCTGGATGGGGCCGGTGACATGGGGTTCGCGGCGAACAGGGCCGACACACTGGCCCGCCTCGACGCCGTGCTGGCCTTTCATGCGGCCCAGCCGGATGAGGCCGGGTTCAGCGGGTTTCACTACGACATCGAGCCGTACGTGACGAAGCGCTGGAAGACCTCCGACAAGAAGCAGGTCGCGCTCGAACTGCTGGAGACGATGCGGGCCATCGACGACAAGGTAAAGGCCGTCGACCCGGAGCTGACCATCACGCACGACATCCCGTTCTGGTACAACGGACGGGAGGAACTGGCGGTCGAATTTGGGGGGAGCACGAAGTTTTTGGATGAGCACATCCAGGACCTTTCCGACGGCATCGGGATCATGTCCTACCGGACGAAAATGACCGGCGGTAACTCGGTCGTGGACATTTCCAGCGAAGAGTTGGACTACGCCCGCCAGACCGGCGGCTCCGTTTACCTGTCGCTGGAGACGGTCACGCTGGATGAGACGCCCAGCATTACCTTCCACGGACGCGAGGGCAGCGAGTTGATCGCCGCTGTGCGCGAGCTCAATGCCGCGCTTGCCGGTGATCCCGCTTTTGCGGGGATAAACCTGCACTGCTACCGGACCCTGCGGCCGATGCTTGAGCCCAAGCCTCCGGCAACTGACAGTGCGTCGGAGGGCTGATTGCCAGGCCATTGTCGAAGTGTTGCCGGGCATGAACCGCCCAGTGGCATCCGGTTATTCTGTCCCGCGCGTGTCCTTCGTCGCGCGGTGATTTTTTCCAAATGATGGACGGCTGCGGCGCTCACCGGACGCGCACGGCGCACAGGTAATTGTACGTTGTCCGGGTTTTTGGTTGTTATATTCAGTTGTTTGTAAACGCCTTATGTATTTGGGGTCGCCCGAGTCTCGTGTGGCTGAGGCTTGGCGAGGCAGCCCCTGGGCAGGTGGGTAAAAACACGCTTCGCGCCTTGCCATAAGAGAGACTTCTTGCACCTTAAGCGGTGATGATTAATGCGTTGGAAGCACTCTCACGGCTGCAGGAAGGTAACAAGCGTTTCGCTACCGGTATACGTAGTCTTGATACTATGTTGAGCCAGGCTCACAAGCCGGACCTGGTGGCCGGGCAAGCGCCCTTTGCGGTCATTCTTGGATGCTCGGATTCGCGTGTGCCGGTGGAGATCGTGTTCGATCAGGGGCTTGGGGATCTTTTCGTCATCCGCGTGGCCGGTAATGTGGTGGCTTCCTCGCAGATCGGGAGTGTCGAGTTTGCGGCGGAATCTTTTGGCACCCGGCTGGTTGTCGTCATGGGGCATAGCCGTTGCGGGGCAATCAGCGCGACGCTTGACGCGATCCGCAACCCTGAGTGCAAAAATACCCGCGGCCTGTCGTCGATCGTGAACCGCATACGTCCGGCGGTTGAGGAACTGATCCACGAGGGCGAGGACGAGGCGACGCTCAAGCACCGGGCCGTCCGGTCCAATGTACGCATGGCCGCCCAGTCGCTCAGAAGCGGCTCCGAACTACTCGAACGCCTGATCCTCAACGAAGGCCTGCTGGTCGTTGGAGCCGAGTATTCGCTGGAAACCGGGCTGGTCGATTTCTTCGACGGCGTTCCAGCGGAAATGCGCACAGAGAAATAGCCCGCTTCCCCCGCTTGTGGGTAAATAGAGGGCTGTTTCCGGTGAGCAGTGTATCCGCTCTTGGTGCTTTCTGTGTGCGCGTACTCAGCTCTTGCGCGCGGCTAGCCGGTAGCCGACTCCGGTCTCGGTCTGGATGAGGTCGTCGCAACCGCGGACGCGCAGCTTCTTGCGGATGGCGGCGAGGTGGACGCGCAGGTGCTCGTCGGTGGTAGTGCCCGCGCCTCCCCAGACCTGTTGCAGCAGGGTTGATTTTGTGACGATCTTGCCGTGGTGCCGGGCGAGAGTCTGGAGAATACGGTACTCGGTCGGCGTCAGCTCTACGGGGTGTCCGCCCGCGCTCACTACGCGTCCGAGAAAGTCGATCCGAAGCGGTCCGGCTTCAAGGAGGGCTCCCTGCTCGGCGGGGTGGAGGCGCTTGCAGACGCTACGGATGCGGGCGAGCAGTTCGCCGGTGTGAAAGGGTTTGGTGATGAAATCGTCCGCCCCCGAGTCCAGGGCGGCGATTTTCTCTTCGGGCTCGTCTCGGACTGTGATGATGATGACGGGAACATCTGTCCACTCGCGCAGGCGGTCGAGGACTTCCAGCCCGTCCATGTCGGGCAGGCCGAGGTCGAGCAGGACCACGTCGGGCTGGCGTTGGGCAACGCAGATGAGTCCGTCTGCGCCGTTGCCGGCCTCGACGGTGCGGTGGTGTTCACCTTCGAGCGCGGTTCGAAGGAGTCGCCGGATTGCGGGCTCGTCGTCGATGAGGGCGATGGTCAGGGGAGCTGTCATGGCTGAGCGGATACAGTGGGGGGCGGAAGTGTGGCCGAAAAGCGTGCGCCGCCGCCGGGTTCATTATCGGCAGTGAGCGAGCCGCCGAGATTTTCACAGATGCGCCGGGCGATGGAAAGCCCGAGGCCGAGGCCCTTGGATCGGTGTTGGGGACCGCGTGAAAAAGGTGCGAAGAGCGAATCGGGGTTATCCGGCAGACCGGGACCGTTGTCACGGACGACAAGGCTCAAGTCGTTGTCGGCCAGCTTTAGTTCGCAATGGATTTCAGTTCCGGTAGGGGTGTGGCTGAGGGCGTTGCGCAGGAGCTGATTGAGGAGTTGGAAGAGCAAAGCTTCGTCGCTCTGGAACGACTCGACACCGAGCGTGAAGCCAATGTCCGCCGCACGATCCCCAAACTCCTCGGCCAACTCGGAGCGGAGGCGCCGGACCAGGTCATGCAGGTCCACGTATTCGGTCCTGTGGCGGATGGTCCCGCTCTCGAAACGGGTCAGGTCGAGCAGCATGTTGACATTGCGCAGGAGGCGGCGCGAGGAGCGTTCGGCCTGTTGGAGCAGGTCGGCCTGGAGGGGGGCTTCGCTCAGGCTGGGAGCAATTTGTTCGAGGGCGCCGAGGATGACGGTCAAGGGCGTCTTCAACTCGTGGCTGACGGTGTCGAGCAGGGTTTTTTGCAGGCGCTGGGAAGCTTCCAGTAGTTGGGCTTCCTCCAGGCGGGAGCGCATGGCTTCGCGTTCGAGGAAGCGCCCCAGCAGACGCGCCATCTGCATCAGCAGGTCGCGGCTGGCCAGCGAAAGAACGTCGGTCTCAAGCTCGACGCGCAGGACTCCGAGCGCTTTCTCGCCAGATTCCACAGGCAGGAAAAGCGATGGAATCTCGGGCAAATTCTGCGTACTGGCCCCAGCCATGTCGCGGTTTTTGACCACCCAGGAGATGACGCCGCTCTCGCGGCTGTCGAGTTGGACTGCGTCCGGAAACGCGTCCCGTCCGTTGATCTGCGTCCCGTCAAGCAGCAGGTTGACACGGCAGCCGGTGACCTCGCGCGCGTGGGTCAGTGCCTCGTCGATGGTTTCCGCAGGCGCGGCCTGGCGGCTGAGGCAGTCCAGAAAGCGGTAGAGAGCATAGGTGCGCGTTTCCCGGCGGCGTTCGGCGAGGTTGAGCGCGTGGAGACGGGCGGTCAATTGCCCCATGCTGGCGGCGACCAGCAATAGCAGGCAGAACAGCAGGATGTCCTGCCCGGAGTTGATGTGAAAAGTGAACTGGGGCGGCACGAAGAAAAAGTTCCACGCGCAGGCCGAGAGGACGGCCAGCGCGAGCACCGCGCTCCTTCCGAGGAAAAGCCCGCCAAGAATGGTCAGCGCCAGATAGAGCAGGGCCACGCTGAGGTAGCCGATGTCTGCGCGGAAAGGATAACTGACCAGTCCAAGGAGGCCGACGCCGCCCACGGCCAGGAGGTAATCGCGGAGGCGGTTGACGCCTGTTTCCTGAAGGCGTTTCCAGCGAGGCTTGGCAGGAGGGGACTCGGCGGGAACGACGTGGACGGCGATGGGGCCGGACTCGGAAACCAGCCGGTCCGTGAGCGAACCGCCCGTGAGCCGCCGCAGCCAGGATGCGGGCGAGCGTCCGGCCACGATCTGCGTGACCAGTTCCCGGCGGGCCATGCGCAACAGGCTTTCGGCGACATTTTCGCCCGAGGTCGAGACGATTTCCGCACCCAGAGTGCGGGCGAGCTGGAGGTTGGCGTGCAGGCGCTGTTCGGCGTCGGGCGGGAGAGGTTCGGGGCTTTCGACATGGACGGCGACCCAGCTCGCATTAAGGCTGGCCGCGTAGCGCTTCGTCCAGCGGACGAGGCGGTTGCTGTATGGGCTGGGTCCGACTGCGACCATGATTCGCTCGCCGGTGGGCAGGGGTCGGGCTTCGCGCTCGTGCTTGAGGGCGCGAAGCAGGTCGAGGTTAACCCGTTCGGCGGTCGAGCGCAGGGCCATCTCACGCAGGGCGGAGAGGTTTTTTTCCGAGAAAAAAGCGTCCGCCGCCGTCACCGCCTGATCGCCGAAATAGACCTTTCCCTCGGCCAGACGCTCGCGCAGTTCTTCCTGCGAGAGGTCGATGACTTCGATCTCGTCCGCCCACTCAAGCACGGTGTCCGGCACGCGTTCACGCACTTGTGCCCCGCTGAGTGCCTCCACGGCATCGGCGCGGCTTTCCAGATGCTGGACGTTGAGCGTAGTGTAAACGTTGATGCCGTGGTCGAGCAGTTCGCGCACATCCTGGTAGCGCTTCGGGTGGCGGCTGCCGGGGATGTTGCTGTGGGCAAGTTCATCGACGAGGGCGAGCTGCGGGGAGCGGAGGAGCATACCGTCGAGGTCGAACTCCGCG
This sequence comes from Ruficoccus amylovorans, assembly GCF_014230085.1. Classification (NCBI taxonomy): domain Bacteria; kingdom Pseudomonadati; phylum Verrucomicrobiota; class Opitutia; order Puniceicoccales; family Cerasicoccaceae; genus Ruficoccus; species Ruficoccus amylovorans. Next base: position 85,760 of record NZ_JACHVB010000012.1, read on the forward strand.
AACGAAGCGCCGCGGTAAGCCAGCCGTGCCGGGGGCAGCGGCTCGATCCCTTCGAGCAGGGCCTCTGTCTCCTGCCGTCCGTGGGCTTCGACAACTCCGGCCACCACATCAAGTCCTTCGCGCCGCCGGGCCTGGGCATTTTCCAGCATGGCGTAGGTTTTGCCGACGCCGGGTGACATCCCGAAAAATATCTTCAGGCGACCTTTGCGGGACGGTGGTCCGGAGGGAGACGAGGCTGGTGTTTCCGGTGACATGGGAATGGGAATAAGAATAGCCAAAAGACCGTCGTTGACGAGTCTTGCTTCGGGCGGGGAAATTATCTCCCGGCGTCGGTGCGCGTGGAGCCGGGCGAGCCGGGGGAGGCGGGATACTCCGGGCTTAGCTGGTCAAGCGCGAGGTTGAGTTCAAGCACGTTGACAACCTCCGCGCCTCCCGCCAAGCCGCCGGTCCCGGTCGCGCATTCTTTGATAAGCGCGTTTACGACAACTGGTGAAAGCCCCCGCGCCGCCGCCACGCCGGCCACCTGATACTGCGCTGCGGACAAGGAAATGTGCGGGTCCAGACCGCTGCCGGACATCGTGACAAGGTCTGCCGGGCGCGGATTCGCCAGCAGGGCTCCCCGGATCAGCTTGGCTGACCAGGGGGATTGCGATGCCTTGTTCTTCATGCGCCCAGTTTACCCCGATAATGGTCGCCAGGGTAGTTAAGGTCAGGGCGCTTTCCATTAAGATTTTGTTAAGACAGGGAGCGGGCAGGCGAGCGAAACGGCGCGGGGTCAGGTGCCGCCGTTGATGTTGTTGTAAACCAGTACGCTGTCGATGGCACCGTTGAGGAGGTAGGACTTGCGCTTGCCGAGCCAGACCTCGGTGGGGGTGGCGATCGGTTTACCGCTGTGGGTGTTCGTCATCGTGCCGAGGCTGACGCCGTCCTCGAACAGCTCGAAGGTGATGTTGCCGAAGCGGTTGTAGGTGGCCACGGCCTTGTAGGAAGAAGTGGTCTGCACGGATACCGGGTAGTGCGTCCAGGTGGCGGTCCCGTCGGGATGGCCGACCACGAAGGTGATTTTGTCGAAGGCCTCGTTGACGAGGATGCCGTAGCCTTCGCCGCCGGTATCGGTTTTGGCGTAAAAAACTCCGGCTGTGCCGCTCAGAGGGCCGGTGACTTTGAAGTTTGTCTCGATGCGCAACTGGTTGCCCACGTCAAAGTCGGCCAAGCCGCCCCCGGTGGTGGTGGGGACGGACATGACGGCGTAGTCGTCGGTCCCGTCGAGGTAGAGCCAGGTGCCGCTCCAGGTGGCTCCGTTTTTGAGGGTGATGTTGTTTCCGCGACTGCTCTGGTCGGTGTTCTTGTAGCCGAGCTTGAGGATCTGGCGGGCGTTTCCGATCAGGCCGTCGCGCAGGGAGCGGGCGTCGGTGTCGGCATAGCGGATGGAGTCGTAGAGGGCGCTCCACCAGTGGTCTTTGCCCATGTAGCCGCCGAGCTTGAACTTAAACTCGGGGTTGGTGCCGGCGGGATAGGCTTTGCCGACGTCGTCGATGTTGGTGCCGTCGTAGGCCATTTCCCAGAGGCCGCTTTGGAGGTTCATGATCTCAAGCCGGATGATGCCGTCGTTGTCACGCCCGGGTTTGAGGGTGAGGCGGAAGTGGTACCACTGGCCCGCCTGCATGTACCAGCCATCGTCGGCGCTTTCCCACAGGGTAGCGCGTTCGGTGTCGGCATCGTTGTAGTCGTCGTTCTGGAAGTCCCGTTTGGCCAGTTCGAGGGAGTTGTCGCTTTTGACGGAGAGGAAAACGGGCGGCCTGCCCGCGTCGGATTGCCAAAGTTGCGCGAGGAAGACCCAGTTCTGCCCCGTGCCTCCTGTATAGAGCGAATCGGTATCGAGCGCCTTGAAGGCGAAGCTGACGTAAACCGTGTCGCCGAAGCGAATCTTGCGGCAGACGATGTTTTCGCTGCGTCCGTTGCCGGTGGTGCTGCTCAGGTCAGGATCGACATGGGAATACCAGGCGCAGTTGCCGAGGTAGGGGATATCGTCCGCCGTGGTGGCGATTGCCCAGGGCTGTCCGCCGCCGTCGGTCGGGTGGTAGGTTTTGCGGATGCCTGCCGGGTCGAAGATACCGCGAAAGCCGCCCGCGTCGATGTCCACATACTGGCCCAGGTCGGGGTCAAAAGTATACTCGGGGTCGGCTGCTTCGATCTCGTCGGCCGCGTGCAGTAACGGGCAACCGAGAAGTGCCAGGGCGGTGATGCACAGCTGCGGTGTCAAGCGGAGGGAAGGTCGTCGGGGTGAGAGGTCATCAACGGAGACTTGCATATGCGGGTATCGGTAGGGGTTAGGTGTCAGCCCGAAAAGCGGTCTGACAGGCCGCATTATTACGCTTCTGTGACGGGCGGACAAGGGAGCCGGAAGTTATATTGAAAACCTCGTCTGGCGCCAAACCCGTTGAGGCCGGGCTGGGAACGGCCATTTCATCAAATCATTAAGACAAACGCAGGTGGTTCTACGTTGACCCGGATTCGATTTTAAGGTTTATAGCCTATGTCTTTATGGGTGGTAATGCTTAATGGTTGAAGCGATGGAAAGGGCTCGTTTATTTTTCGACAGGACCCCGGTTTATCGCGGAAAGATCGCCTATTCGCTCGTTGAGGTGATGATCGGCATGTTTATTCTGAGCCTGGTGCTGATGGCCTGCATTGCGGCGCTGCCACAGTTGCGTAAAATCTCCTACCGCTCGGATTCGGTCCGGATGGGCTTTACCCAGCTCAATGCCGCCATCGAAGCCTATCGGACGCGGACTTTTGAGCAGATGGCGGACGAGATCGACGGCACGGGTGCCTCTTCCGCCAACGTCGCGCTGATGATCAGCCTCCTTGGGGATGACATTTCCACGCCGTCCGACAAGCTCAGTCACGATCTGGATGAGATCGTGCAGAATAACGTGACCTACACTGTGGACAGTTTTCTCCAGTATGTGGACGGAGATTCGGAGCTGATAAAAGCGACCGTCGTCGTGCACTGGAGCCAGAGTGGCGAAGATCACCTGATCTGTAGCCACGCAGTTTTTTCAGAAAATGGATTATCCGACAAAAAATTCAGCCTCGCGAACTGAGGCTTGCGGGCTCGCTGACCGCGGAGACAAGGGTTTCTCCCTGGTTGAGCTGCTGATCGCGACAAGTATCCTGTCTCTGGTATTGGCCGGAACGTATTCGGCTTTCTATTCCGTGGGGCAGAGTACGCGGGTGTCGCTCCAGCATGTGGACCAGTCGTCCGAGTTGCAGTTTGCCTTCGAGTCGGTACTGCGCTCGATGCGGGCTGTCAGCCAGGTGCACCAGACCGACAGCGATGTGTTCGAGTTTACCACGGTACGGATGGACGGCAGCAGCGAACGCCTCCGGTACGCCTTCGATCCGGATGGGCAGGCTTTCGTCCGCACCTCGGTGAGCGACGGGACGTCCCGGAAATTGATCGGTAACGTGACACACGTGCTTTTCACCTACTACGACCGTTTCGGAGAGGAAACTGGTACCCAGATCGACATGAATGCCGCCCGCCTTAGGGTAACTTCCGAGCGTGAAGGCATGGGTGGAAGCAAATCCGTCGATACCGAAACGGCCATGATAACCTTCAGAAACAAGACGCTATGAAAGACCGTTCCGCTCGCCGTGGCTCCGTTATTCTGGTGACGCTGATCTTCGCCACCGCCGCCTTGCTGATCATTCTCAGCCAGACCCGGACGCTTATGCAGCAGTACGAGACAACGGTGGATTACGGGATCGGTCAGTCCGCCTTCCATCTCTCGGAGTCGGGGCTTGAGCGGGCCATGCACGCCATCACCGAGGGCGACATGGGTTCGGATGGCTGGAATCCGCAGGGCACGCGCTCCTGGTCAAAGTCTTTTTCGGAAAAACTCTACCGGAGCTACGAGGCCGACACGACCGTTTCAGTCAATCTCGATACGGATCAGGTTTACACCATCACCGCGTTGACGGGGGTAAAGGTCGGCGGCGAATTGGTCCAGAGCGCGGTGGAGATCAAGGTCCGGGCCTCGCGCACCGTTGCGCAGGAGGAGAACTCTTCCGGCAGCGGCATTTTCGGTTACGGCATGGTGGCCAAGGACGGCCTCAAGCTCAACCACAACAACCCCGGTATGCGCGTAGCCAGCTACAACAGCGACACCGACTACGGAGTCCCTGTCTTCGGGCAGAATACCGGGTACGACATCGTCGTCGCCACCCCGTCGAAGAACGGCTGGGCGATCAACATCAACAATGCCTACATCCACGGCGCGGTGCGCAGCGGCGGTGGCACGATCGGTTATTCGAACTCTCACCCGCACGACCCTCGGCAGAATGCCACCGTCATCGGGCCGGATTCCGGCATGACGTATGGGGTGGACCCGAACCGGATATCCACGGATTTTGACGCGGAAATCCCGAGCCCGGACTACCCCACGACTGAAGGACGAGCCGTCTCGACCATGGATCAGAACGACTGGCAAAACAAGGCGCGGATCAGCCTCGGCTCGTGGAACCAGCCGACGTGGGTTAGCACCGAGCGCATCAACTCCAATAACGGCTCGCAGATCAACATCGTGGGGGATGTCGTGATCGACGCGCAGCGCAATCTCAACCTCGGGGCTGATGTCAATATAGCGCCGGGTGCGACCCTCATCATCATGGCCGGCGAGAACATCCATATCAACGCGCAGCAAATTGACCAGCAGTACCCAGCGCAGTTGCAGATCATCGCGAAAAACAACCAGGACGTGGTGCTGAACAATTTCAAGGTATTCACCGGCGTCATCAACGCCCCCAACTCCAACGTGCGGCTGGCCGGGGTGGGTGGTTCTCCGAAGTCGCAGTTCCGGGGGGCGATTGTGGCCCGGTATATCGAGGTCACTAACGGAGCTGAGTTTTACTACGACACAAATCTGGGTGGTGGCGGTCAAAGCGACTCCGAGGATGCTGGCGGCTCATCCGGCGGCATTGCCGAGCTCAAGCTGCTAAGCTGGCGGGAGGTTTCCCCGGCTTCGCTCCAGTAAGAGCCTGCAGAGTGGGAGCTGTGGTCGGTTAAAGCTCCCGAAAAGAGGGAGCTTTGCTCTTGGCTTTCACCGGAGGGTCCGTATGGATGGGCCGGGTGCAGCAGGCAAGACAGGTACTGAGGAAACACTTTGGGTTTGATGATTTTCGCGATGCTCAGCAGCAGGTGGTGTCCAGCATCCTCGAGCGGCGCGACACGCTCGTGATCATGCCTACCGGGGGCGGTAAAAGCCTCTGCTACCAGCTCCCCGCGCTCATGATGGACGGGGTGACACTGGTGGTCTCGCCCCTCATCGCGCTGATGAAGGACCAGGTAGATGCGCTGCGCGCTCGGGGTATCCCCGCTGGCATGATTAACAGCTCGCAGAATTGGGAGGAACAGAAAGAAGTGCTGGATTTGATGCGCCGGGATGAGATCAAGCTCGTTTACGTTTCGCCGGAGCGCTTCCGGGCGGCCTCATTCACACGCTCGTTGGAGACGACGCGCATCGCCATGCTGGCCATCGACGAGGCGCACTGTATCAGCCAGTGGGGGCACGATTTTCGGCCAGACTACATGCGGCTCGGCAGCGTGGTCGAGCAACTGGGCCGTCCGCTATGCTCGGCTTTCACCGCGACGGCGACCCCCGATGTCCGGGAGGACATCCAGCGCCAGTTGGGATTGCGTGAGCCGTCGGTCTTCGTCTCGGGTTTCGCCCGGGACAACCTTAGTTTCAACGTCTCTGAGATCGACCGCAAGATCGACAAATCCGTCCGCCTGCGCGAACTCATCGACGCCTACGGCACCGGCATCATCTACTGCGCCACGCGCAAGAGCGTGGAGGCCGTGTCGGCGGAACTGCGGGAGGACGGGATCGCGCACTGTGCCTACCACGCCGGGCTATCGAACTCAGAGCGCGAGGCCGCGCAGGAGCGCTTCATGCGCCGGGAAGTCCCTGTCGCCGTGGCCACGAGCGCTTTCGGCATGGGTATCGACCGGGCGGACATTCGCTTCGTCTGCCACTATGAAATGCCCGGCAGCGTGGAGGCGTTTTATCAGGAAGCCGGCCGCGCCGGGCGCGACGGTAAGCCCGCCTATTGCGAACTGCTTTTCATGTACGCGGACAAGCGCGTGCAGGACTTTTTCGTCGAAGGAGCGAATCCGGAGGTGCGCAAGATCCGCGAGGTTTACGACTTCATCCGCTCGCGCTGCAATGACCAGCACGAGATGTTTCTGCCGGTGGACGAAATCACCGAGGCCCTGCCGGGCAGGAACAACCCAATGGCCGTTCATACCGCGATCGGGCACCTGGTACGCCGGGGCTACCTGGAGCGCTTCGATGTGCCCGGTGAGCAGTTGCGCGGCACCCGCTTGCTCAAGCCTGAAGTGGATGCGCGCGGGCTGGAGCTTCCCGAAGCGGACCTGCTCGAAAAACGCCGCCGCGATCTGGACAAGCTCAAGGCCGTGGTCCAGATGGCCTACGCCAAGGAGTGCCGCCAGTCGTGGATCCTGCGGTACTTCGGCGAACCGGTGGAGAAGGATTGCGGGCGCTGCGACCAGTGTTCGCGCGAATCGGTCGCGCGGACGCTCCTGCCGGACGAGTTCGTCATCCTGCAAAAAGCTCTCAGCGGAGTCGCGCGGATGTCGTACCGGCACAGTCGCTACGAATGGCAGCCACGTTACGGGCGGACGAAGATTATGCACTGCCTGCTGGGTAAAAACGATGCCCGCCTGACCCAGTCCGGGCTCGATGAGTTGCCGACCTTTGGCATCCTTCAGGAGCTGGGAGCGAAATTTATCAGTCGCTTGTTTGAGGCGATGGAAGAAGCCGGACTCGTTGAAATCGAGCAGGGTGAGTACCCGTTATTGCGCCTGACCGAGAGCGGGGCGCGGGTCATGTTCGGCGAGGACGAGGTCGCCCTCGACTGGCCGGAAGCGGCACGTCCGGCCCCCTCCCGCAAAAAGAAAGCCGCTGTCGCCAGTCCCGACGATGTGCAGGATCGCGAGCTTTACCGCAAGCTGGTCGCCCTGCGTGACCGCATGCGACGGGCCCGCGGTAATGCTCCGGCCTACACAATTTTTCCCAACGCCGTCCTGGCGCAACTGGCGGATCTGAAGCCCGCCGACGCCGACGCGGCCATGCAGGTCAAGGGTATCGGTCCGGCCAAGGCCGAGTCGATCCTTCCGGCTTTTCTGGAGCTTATCGCTGGCCGGGAGCCCGAGGAAGTTTGAGGCATAACCACGTTTCTGCTGCCTGTGACCGATATGGCGATTTGCCATTGTTTTCCAATACGGGAATCGGCCACAAAAAAAAACGCCTTGCCCCGATGGGCAAGGCGTTGGCGTGCATGTTTAGAGCGTTTCCAATAAAGTCGTAGCCGTCACAAAAGGGCCAAATGTCTAAATGATTAAATGGTTAATTGTTATTTCCTATGTTCGGCATCCAACAATTAACAATTAGCCATTTAGCTATTCAAAGTTTGTGGCTATAGTATTTTTTGAAACGCTCTAAAGGTTATTGGCCGTTAGCGACGCTTGGACAAGAATTTCTTCCGGCCCAGGGTCAGGAGCAGGGCCAGGGCGGCGAAGACCGGGCCGATCACGGCGGGCTCGGGGATCACAGTCGAGCCTTCGACAGTGACATTGTCGAGCCGGTAGTAGATCGTGGTGACGGGCGTGGAGGTAACGTAGGCGTAGATGCGAAGCTCGATGGTTTCCAACCCTTGGTATTGGGCGCCGCTCAGATCGACCGTGAAGGTGTTATAGGACGGGGACGTTGTGTTGAAGGTCGTTGAGGCGATGGTATCTCCGCCGGTATTAACGGCCAGGTCGTTGGTGTAGTTATCGGCGCTCGTGCGGACGACGGCATTAACAGTGTAGTTGTTGCTGCCAGAGTTGCGAGTGCCACCCAGGTCGAACGTAAGCGAGTTCAGGTACAGAGCGCTTCCCTCGTCGGCGGTAAGAGTAATGCTCAGGAATTGGGTGTCATTAAAGCTCTGGCCGAGATTGGCCGTTTGGGTCCAGGCGCTATTGTAGGTGCCTCCGTAACCCGAGCCCGTGCCGTTGATGCCTTCCCACGTGGCATTGTCAGCGGTGATATTTTCATCGACGATGGTTGGGCCATTCACGGGCGAAGACGTACTCTCAAACTGGTACTCGACCAGGACAGCCGCGTTGGCGGCGCAGGCCAGGGACAAGAGTCCGGCTGCGCCGATGAGGGCTGATTTCAAGGGCAGGGCAGAACGTGTTAATGCATTCATGGTCATGGTATTTTGAGTCGTTGGTTCGGGGCGATATTGTATCGGTGCCATCTGTCTTATGGGCACTCATACGGGTAATTAACTGCTATCAGGCTAGGTTCGAAAAAGGATAGCAGCAAGCGGACATGGTTATGTTTTTTAGGAATCAGGTTAGAAAAAAGCGCGATAAACAGTAAGGGAGCGAGTGGTGATAGGGACGTATGAAGCGTTTTATTGGTAACCACTTGATTGTTTTTCCTAACCTCATCTCATTGCGAGGGTAGCCGCGTATGGGCTATAACCGATGTCTCTCATGCCTTTCCTGTGCTCGTTGTCTGATGGGCTTTGCCCGTTTTTGCCTCAGTGTTATGCGTGCGAATGAAATGCTCATGAGCCGAGCCATGATTGTTGGATGTATATATATGGATTCTTAATAATAATATTCGTTTTAGGATATGCCATTACTTGGGAAAACGGTGTATGATTGAGAGATGTGATGATTTGAAGAAATTCCACGTTGGTAGATATGCCTCACAGACGTTGCGAAGTATAAGTGTTTGCCCTGAGGATGTCATGAGTAGGAAGGCAGGAGAATGAAGCCGGCCTCTTTGCTCCAGTTTCGCGATTGGTCGAGCCTGCATGCCGACTTGGCTTGGGTGTACAAGGGAAGCGTACCAGATGAGTTTCGTAAACGGCATTGCCCTTCAGATTTTCTGGGCGCATGGCTGGTGCTGGAAGGCTCGGTGCGAGTTAGCCAGCGTCACCGGGAAGTATGCGCCGCGCCGGGTGACTGGCTGATCATGGCTCAGAATGAGGGCTATCAGGAGTTTTCCGAGGGGGCGCAGATATTGTCTATCCGCTACTGCGCGGAGTGGCCTGACCGCAAGCCGTTCTTCGAGTTGGGACTGCCGCTGATTATGCGCGGAGCAGATCACCCCGAGCTGGAACTGCGAGCTCAGGAGCTGCGGGTCGCGGTGGAAAAAGTCCTGCCCCCGGTGCCGACCGAATTGCAGGGGCAGTCGGTGAACCTGAGCAGCTTTATCGCGGTGCGGGCGAAGTTCTGGGAGTGGTTTGGTGAACTATACGAAGCGCTGAGCGGGCGCGGTATCTCTCCGACCAGGGTTGGAATTCAGGATGAACGTGTGTCCCAGATGGTGCACTATCTCGACCACCTGGAACTTTCCGAGCGGGTACGTGAGAGCGATCTGGCGCGTCTGGCGGGACTCTCCACCGCGTATTTTGTGCGCCTTTTTCGGGATGAAGTCGGGGTGACTCCAAAGCGGTACTTCGATGAGCGGCGTCGTGATGCCTGCCGTCGTCTGCTTGGGGCGGCCGATATTCCCATCAAGGAAATCTCCTACAATCTCGGTTTTACGCGCCTGTCGGATTTCTCTGCCTGGTTCAGTGATGAACACGGGGTCTCGCCGCGTAAATACCGGGAGCTTGAGCAGGCTCGTGGGGATTGATAGCAACCGCTTTAAGTAGAACCGTTCCTTCAGCCCCTGTCGCCAGGAATATTTTCATCTGCGATAGCTCAAACTCGTTGGCGAGATTTAGCGGCGAAGTTTAAGATATACCCGGCTCTGTTTCCGTCCTTCCTTAAGCGTAACTTTTTGACCGTTTTTCCTAAGGAGCATTCGTTGACCGGTGCGGGTTGTGGATTAACCTTTGATGTAACTCTTATCTCTTTATGTGGCACCCCTTTGATATAATGACGGATGAGTTGGCCTTGCCCGACGGTATGAAGTCGGTGGCGGGAAACTCCCAGGTCCGGCGCGTCTATGGCGAGCGTGTGACCCGGTGGTTCAAGGACAAAAGCAGCGCGGATTCGCAGTGGCCGCCTACGGTGGACAAACGCCCTGGCATCAGGCTCGATATCCGGACTGAACGCGGCGGATTCGATCTTGGAATCACGCACGAGTGGCCCCTCACATCGAATTTTACCCTTTCCGGCGAAATGCGCTGCGCCGATAACGCCTGGCGCAGCCCAACGATCTGGAATCTCGCGCAGACTTTCACCACGACCCGCGGGAATGAGATCTTACCTGCTATCGTCGAGCAAGGCCGTTGGGAAAACGCGAGAGTGCAGACGGTAACAACTCAGGGCACGCGGGAAATACGAAATGCCCGCGCGGCACCGGCCTTCGCGTCCGTTTATGCCTTGATGGCCGCTTTTCCGGACGTTTCGCGGGGCGGTTTGGGCGAGGCCTTGCTTCAGGAGGAGACCTTGAGTTTTGTCACCTCCGCCCGGATAAAAAATGCCCCGAAAGAGCTTCAGCGCAATAAACTGGCCCAGGGTTTGACGGGCTATACCGTTTATACAGCGACCGGTTATCCCGCCGATTACTGGCTCAATGAGAATGGCGTCGTGATCTATGTGTGCTGGGGGCCGAACCGCGCCTTTGTGCTCGAACAGTCGGAGGAGTTGGCATGAATGCATTATCTCGAAGAAACTTCCTGAAAACCGCAGCCATCGTTGGAGCGGGCGCGAGCCTGCCACAGTGGGGCAGGGGACAGTCACCAGCCATCCTGAAAAACCGGAAGCCGAACATCCTCATGATCAGCACGGACCAGTGGCATGCCGATGCTTTCGGATACCGGGGCAATAACTTCCTGCAAACGCCGCACTCGGACCGCATCGCTGCTATGGGCGTGGACTTCCCGATGTCGTACTCGCCAGATCCGGTTTGCGGGCCGACGCGCACTTCCTGGCTGACGGGACTCATGCCGGTCGAACACGCAGTCACCTGGAACGGAGTTAAAATCGACCCGGCGATTGTCGATTTTGGCCAGTGGTTCGGAGATCACGGCTACGAGACCGCCCATTTCGGCAAGTGGCACACCTCGGGACGCGATCCGGCCAAGAGCTTCCAGTACTACACGGGGATGCACCCGGCGGGCCAGTACGGGGATCTGCCTGCTGGCGCAGTGGCGAGATCTTACCTGCTGAGCCGGACGAAGGACAAACCGTTTATCGCGCATGTTTCGCTGATGAACCCCCACGACATTTGTCAGGTGGCCTGCATGCGTACTGCGGACGGCCAGTTGCCGGTGGACATTGATGACTTGCCGCCGCTGCCCGATAACTTCTATGCCCGCCCGCCGGAACCCGAGGTCGTCACCATGAAAGTGCGCAACTCCCCGCGCCGTCTGCCCGTGAGCACATGGACGGAGACCGACTGGCGCTTTTACCGGTGGATGTACTACCGCTACTGTGAGATGGTGGAAGTCGCCATCGGCCAGGTCCTCGACGCCCTCGAAGCCTCGGGCCAGAGCGAGAACACCGTGATCCTATACACCTCGGACCACGGGGAAGGTCTTGGCCATCACGGCCTGAGCGCGAAAGCTTTTCTTTACGACGAGGCTGCCCGCGTCCCGATGGTAATCGCTGCGCCGGATCGCCTGCCGCAAGGCGTGATAGATGACCGGACCTACACTTCCGGCATCGATCTTTTCCCGACCTTCTGCACGCTGGCCGGTATCCCGACTCCTCCTAATCTGTGCGGCTACGACATTATCGGCCAACATGTGTCCGGTAAGCGCGCGCGCGACATCCTTGTGACGGGAGCTTCCTTTGAGGGCGCGATGGGGCGCGATGAGCGCTATAAGTTGATTCGCTACACGGATCGCTATGTGCCCAGCCCAACGCAACAGTTATTCGACATGCGCAGCGACCCGGGCGAAACGATCAACCTGGCCGAAGACCCCAATTATGCCGCTGTTATGGCCCGCCTGAGCGAAGGCATCGATGACTTTCAGGCGCGGCTGACTCCTTACCGAAAGTCATAAATGGTGGCTGCGGGGCGAACGTGAACTGTGCAGCCCAAGTCATGTTTCAGGAATTTTCCTGAGATGGAAGTGCTGTTTATAACCCGACTATTATCTGGGCGAACACGCTGCGCACGGAGACGGATAAACTGGTGACTTATCCCGGCCATCCTGAGTGGACGGAGGCTTTTGATCTGCAGGAGGACCCGAAAGAAAAAAGCAACGTGATCGGCTCTCCGGAATTCGCTTCGCGACGGGAGCAACTCATCGAGCGACTTCAGGATGAATTGACGGATACAGGGTTGGCGATACCCGATATTCCCCGGTAAACGCGATGACGACCTTGCGAGCAGGAACGGCGATTCCTGCCCGTCTTTTTGCGGTAAAACCGGAGAGCGATTTATCACATAAATTCTGTGAGGGCGAATAATCCTCCCGGGCGAAGTTGCTCTACATCGCGAAGCTGATCTCGATCCGCTTGATTCTTCCGGTGCGGCCAATCAATTCCTCTGCGAGGTCTTGCGGCAGGGTGTCGGAGGGGATTGTCCGGCTCGAACCGTCCGCTAAATACACTTCCATGCGGGTGTCGGGCGATTCGTCAAGGTGGTAGATTACCGGCACTTGCGCCAGGGTGAAAAGCAGTCCGCCGACGGGCACAGTGTAATGCGTACTGAGTCCAGCCGTGTCGATAATATCGACGCTACGCGGTTGGCTAAGGAATTCCTCGCGCCTCAGCAGCCGGGGCCGAAAGACGACTTCGCCCTTACGATAGGAGACACCCAGCTCGGCGAAGCGGCACAGGATGCCCTCCTTGACCATCCCGGTCAGGCCTGGCTGCTGCGCACCTGCATGTGCGGGCGTATGAGAATAGGCATCTGCCGGGAACGCGCCGTACTCCTGCGGAGTCTTGCGGAAGCCAAGGCCGTTCTGAATCGTGTAGTATTGGTGCCGGAGCGCGGCGAAGCTTGCGCTGTCGTTGATGCGTGAGGCTTGCAGGGAAAGTTCGGCTGCGGCCAGCATCAGCTTGGAAACCATATGCCAGTAAATGCTCCCCAGCCCTTCGTAAGCGAACATCGAACCGCTGCGCCCGGTGAATGAGCGGTGGTTGAAGGTGGCTTCGTAGAGCGCGAGCACCGCCTCGCGGCTGTTGATGAGCAGTTCCTTCCGTTCGGGGTCGCGGTCGATCTCGTCGAGGCGTTTTTCCAGTGCGAAGCGGTTGACCATCGCAGGGTGGAAGCGCAGGCATTTTTCCTTTGGTGAAGAGATTAGCAGCGTGTTGTCCCTTGCGTCGATCATGGCCTTGAGCAGGGGGATGGCTCGGGCGTCGTCGGGCTTGACGCGGTTGGTTTCCAGAAAGCGCGGAAGCTCGCGGTCGGTGTAGAGGATGTAGCTTTGGCGGTGGGGACAGTAGAGCGGGCTTTCGGCGAGCAGATCGAGGATGCGCACGGCTTCGGCGGGAGAGATTGCGCCTGAGCTGAGCACGGCGACCTGGCCTTCGAGCATCAGGCCAAGGCGCTCGATGTTTGCAGTCTGATGGCTGGGTTCGATATGGAGGACATTATAGGAGTGGTAGAGGCCGTCGTTGCGCTGGTTGCCCCGGATGCACGCAAACAGGTGTGCCCGTGCCCGCCCGAGGAAAGCGAGTATCTGCGAGACCTCAAGCTGGGTGCGCGTGCCGCTCTCGCCCCGGTAAACGCTGCTTCGGTAGGCTTCTCCGGCCTTGCCCAGCGCACGGATGGAGGCGTAGGTGCGTTTGGGGTTGGGTTTCTTGTCCACGGCCGGCGTCGACTGAAAGAAAGCGTCGAGATGCTCGAGAAACTGGTGGAAATTCTCATGGCAATCGAACTCGCCCTGGACGGGTTTGAGCAGCTTTTCGAGGAAGCCGACGTAGCGGTGCAGGTATGCGGTTGTTACCATGGACAGGCCGTAACCGGCGAGGGCATTGTTGGCATCGTTCCATTCTGGGCGTTGGGTGTTCATCCAGATGCCACCGCCGGGGACGAGGTTGCTCAGCTTGACGGCGAGCGGGATGAGCAACTTTTCAAGAAGGCTGGCCGTGACAAGGCGGCCGGCGCTGTCATGGAGCAGGCGTCCGTCAGATCCTTCGGTCCGGGTGCGCTCGCTTATCTGGCGGTCTCGTTCCGCATTGAAGTGGATGGAGTGGTTAGGGTCGCGCTCCAGTTGCTCGAAGGGTTTGATCTCATAGGGCACATCCGCGAAGACGTAATCAGCATTGCCCAACCGGTTGCGCAGGCTCTCGGAGTCGAGGTCGAAGGAGAACTCCAGGAACTTGAGCAGGTAAATAATCTGGTGGTCGCCCCAGTAGCCGATAGAGGCCCAGGGGTCCTCGGGGTCGGGCTTTTCCCATTCGATGCCTGAGGAGGTCAGGCGATACGGGTTGTAACCGTCGGCAGTGGAGGCGTTGAGAAACTGGGCAAGGAAAGCGTCATTGTAGCGCGGAAAGCTCCAGGCGAGTGACTCCCAGTTCTGGAAAATGTCGCGCCAGTTCCCCTGAAACCCGACGACGGGTTGGCCATTGGCGTCGCGGGTCTGAATGGCAAAGTTGTTCCAGGGGCGGCTGGGGTCACCGTGCCGGCGACTGAAGGTCAATGGGAGGTACTGCTGGCAGAGCCTGGCCAATGGGCCTCCGACTTCCTCCCGCGAGCGGGCGACCAACTCAGGGAAGGAAAGCGTCTCAGGCAGATGAGCGAGCCAGGCTTTTTCGGTTTCGGTAAGGCGGGTGTGGTGTGTTTCTATATGACGCGTTAGGAGCTCGCGGCTGACTGTGTAGTTATCTTCGAATACGCCGCCGCGCATGATGTTGAAAAGAACGTTGGCGTGATGGTGAGCGGTGACGGCCTCCTCGGCTGATAGCTGCTGCGCGTCGGACGAGGCTACCAGTGCCTGCAGACGGCTGTGTCCCCGGTCGATGTCCGTAAGCACGTCCTGCCAGATCTTTTCCGGATTCTTCAGGTGGAGTTGGAGTTCGGCCACCTGCTGCTGTGTTTGCCGGATATCGGCCACCTGTACCCATGCCTTGGTGCCCTTGGCTTTGAGAGAAAAATGACCGGCGTTCAGGTAGCATCCGCGCATGGCCCGGACGCTCTCGACTACTTTGTGTTTTGACGGAGCTGAAAGAAAGGCGTCCGCATCCTCGTGCCGAAGGAGCACTTCGCTGCCGTCCCAGCCGTGCGACCATACGGCAGTCGCCAGCAGGCACTCCATTGGGACTGCCTCGTCGGTGAGCGAAGACGCCATCCGGTGGATCAGCAGCTTGCGTTCGGTGTCAAGTTCGCTCAGTTTGTAGGCGTCGCCGAGGCAACTGTAGTGGAGCTGGGTGCGTGCATCCAGGCCGGCGGGCATAAAATTACACAGTCCGTCAACAACGGCCAATTTTCGGCTGACTGGCCCGGTGTTTTCGAGTTTTACCTGTCGGACAAAGCCGTATTTCGGCGAGGTCTGCCAACTATAGCTGAAGCGCAATTGCAGGTCGCCGTTTGTCTCCTCGAAAATGATGATGTCTCCGTCGATACTCTTGAGGAGGCGCTGGTTGACTGGATACTGGAGCCTGGAGTAGGGTTTGAATGGTTCCCAGCGGCAGCCGTCAGCTACAATGATGGTCTGCGGCCCGGTTGTGTTCCAGTTGTCAATGATCTTGTCAACGGTGTAGTAGGGGAACAGGGAGGTGTCGGGTGATCCGCGTCCGGCGCTGAGCGCACCGTTGCTGGCGGCAAACATCCAGTGATTCTCCGGGCTGATCACGCTGAAAAAGAACGGCGGCATTTGCTCTACATGCTCAATGCACTGGAAGCGTGTCCCGTCGATGGTGACAAACGTGTCGTTCGGGCTAGTTGTTGCCGGGGCGCAAGCGGATTTGGACGCCGAACGGGGGCGGGAGATTTTTTCTTTGCTCATGGGGAACCGATCTCTCTTGGGATGGGTTTGGGATTTATGTGAATGTTGACGGGAGGTATCTCCGATAACTGGCCGGTCGAAGGCGGGTGAGTGCCAGGAGTGTGTCTTTCCGTCCGCCAGCGCCGTGCCATACTGAGACTCGGTATTTCGGAAATGGGCGGAGGCAGCATTTCTTTAATGCCAAAATTGCATAAAATTGCATTTCAATGGTCAAGGCTTTTCCTTGATTTGTTGCATGTAATTGCAAATAACGGGAGAGATCGTTTCGACTTATTCATGACCCAGACCAACCAGCAGGAAATCGCCGACAAACTCGGCCTTTCGCGCGCGACCGTATCGCGCTGTTTCACTAACCACCCGGGCATCAATCCTGAGACCCGGGCGCGTGTGTTCGAGCTGGCTTCAAAGCTTGGCTATAATCACATGGTCATGCGTGGAGGCAAGGCGGGGGCTAAACGCTCCCGGCTGACATTCGGAGTGTTGGTTTGCACGAGCGAGGAGGAGTATCATCGGCTCGACTACGAGAGTCCCGGTCGCCTGCTGATCAAGGGCATATCCGAGTATTGCCAGTTGAGTGGGGTCGGCATGTCGGTGCACTTCATCGATCCAGCGGTGCAGACGGTGGAGGATGAGGCTTATGCGGAACTCTTCAATACCGCTGGCCGCCACTGGTCGGGGCTGCTGCTGCTCTATCCCTTTCCTTCCCGCGTGGTGGTGGAACTGGCCTTGAAATACCCTTGTGTCTCGCTGGTGGAGCAGGCGGACGCCCGTAATCTCGACTGTGTGGATGTTAACCATTACCAGGGTGTCGGTATGGTGATCGACCGGCTTCATGGGTTGGGGCATCGCAGGGTCGGCTTTTATTCCAAGGCGTACGCGGTGGAGGCTGGGTGGGCGTTGAGGCGTTTCGGAGCCTACATGGAACGAATGACGCAAATCGGGTTACGCATGCGCTCCGGGGACATGATCAACACGCATCCGTCGCGCATGGTCGGGCTGGAGGAGAGTTTTGACCTCGCTGCCCAGCGAGTGCGCGAAGGCGTGACAGCCTTTGTCTGTGCGGCTGATCACCAGGCCTACGACTTGATCCGGGCATTGCTCAAGCGCGGCCTGCGGGTGCCTGAAGATGTCTCCGTTACCGGGTTTGATGGTATTCACGTTCCCGCCGGGATGCCCCGCTTGAGTACGGTTTGCATTCCGTATCGAAATATCGGATACGTAGCTTCCAACCGGCTGAGTGATTTGCTCGGTAAGCGTTACGGCCCGGCGCAACACATCCTGCTTGACGGCCAGATGCGTGAAGGCGAGACGGTGTGTGCTCCGAAGAAATAGCTGCCGCCGAATTCCGTGTTTTGGACGAGTGGAGTCGAGATCAATGCCCGACCGGCTGGGCGTGTAGGCTCAGTGCTCGGTGGCCATCGTGCGGTAGTCGCGCGGAGAAATGCCTTCGTTGGCCCGGAACCAGGCGGAGAAGTCCGACAGGCGCTTGAAGCCGAGATCGTAGGCGACTTCTTTGATCGGGACTTCCGAAAAAGCCAGCAGGCGACGGCAGGCGTTGAGCTTGCGGTTGAGAAAGTAGCGCTTCGGCGTGACCCCGATCTCTTCGCGGAATTTACGGTTGAACTGGCTGATCGACACGCCCGCCTGCTCGGCCATGTCCTTGATCGTCGGCTGGTTGACGAGCGGCATGTGGTTGAGCTGATGGAGGATGTTGAGGGCGGTATTGTCCTGAATATCACCGCGTGAGGCATGGACACCCAAACTGTTGAGGTGGTTGTGTAGCTTGATAAACCACTTGTTGAACAGCGAACGTATTTCCATGAAGCAGTCGAAAGACACCGTCTGCGTGCGCAGTTCGTAGTTAGCTTTGAGGCCGGAGTTTTGGATGTACTCCAACAGTTCGGTGGAGAGAGTCTCCAGCTCGGGGCAGGCGGAGGCGGGCGTTTTTATGCTGAGCCCCTTGTTGAAAAAGGGCTGGCCGTCCGGCCACTCGGCCTGAAAGCGGATCGAGCGGATACGCGTGTTTTTGGCGAAATGCTGCGTGCCATAGGCGAGCTTGAGGATTAGCCATTCGCCGGGGTAGGCCACGATAGTTTTTCCCTGTTGCTGCAGCTTGATTTCGCCGTCGATAACGAGCCATGCCCCCATGAAGTCGGGCTGGCAATGCGCATCCCTGAAGGCTTCGGGGACAATACCGCTGTAGATCCACGCCAAGTCCAGGTGCAGGTTGGCATAGTCGCGGTATTCAAGCTGGGAGGAGGACATGGTTCCTGTCAGTCGCAAAATAGGATATTACCCTCCGGGGCAAGCAAAAACAGGGAAGCGTCCCGGTAAGTACGATGGGCCATACCGGGATTTGCGTATCCCTACACCTCGCTTACGCGAGGATTTACGTCACCGTTTGCGCCGGGATGGTGGCCCGTGCAGCGTGTGAGATATATTCAGTGCGCGGACGCGACCGTCTGCCGGGCTTGTAGGTCAGGGTAGGAGGGCGCGTTGTTGCGAGCCAGCTCTTCAAGGCGCTGGTAAAGGACGGACATCGTATCGTATTTGCGGATATTGTGGGCGATGTCGAGAGTCGTGCGAATGTCCATGACATCGGTTCCGTTCTCTTTCAACTGATCCACAACGCGGTGGAATTCAGGCCGGATCTGGCAGAGGCTGTGTTCGCTGTCAGCACGTAAGTGTGTGGCAGCACCGGTCCAGACCCCGCGCACGGCGAGCATCTGGAAAGCTTCAAACGCCGGGTGCTCGAATGTAATGTCCTCGTACCAGTAAAGCGGGATACCGGCGCGCACGAGCTCCTGCTGGTAGCGGTGCAGGTCCCAGCCGGCGAGTGGCCATTCGTGTTCCTGGTGGGTGAGGCAGTAAGCGGCCATTACCCCGGCGGCCTGGCCGATGGCCCACTCCTCGGGGTGGAGTCGGTAGGCGCCGTTGGCGATCTGCGTCACACCGAGGCATTTTCCGGCCACGGAAAAATTCACGAGTTCGTCGGTGACCATCGCCGTGTACGGTATCTGGTAAGCCGCAGTTGGCTCCCACAGGCCCCGGCCTCCACCGCTGCATTTGTGGACATCCAGCCAGTATCCGCCGAGTCCGATGGAGTCGTTGAAAATACTCCCCCGCGCGGTTTCGAAGCAGTCGCGGTGGACATCCTGTTCGCGTACAATGGTGCGGGCACGCAGGCGACGCGACTCACGGATGTACGGGGCCATGGCAATGCCGTCGGGCGTGCCGGTGGCCTCGGGGACGGGGCGGATTTCCGGGTAGCCAAAACCGCCCTCGTCGCGAGGCGCTTCGTTTTGCAGCCAGTACAGGTAGCATTGTGTGAGGTGCCGGGCGTCGGCCAGAACGCGCTCGGGGGATTCGCTTTCGAGCAGGGGCTCTTCGTGATAGTCGTTGCTTGGGACGTTGATAACGGCTCGCGGGCGGGCATCATCGGCGAAATTTTTCGGGTCAATGACCGAGCGGTAAAACCAGCTCGGGACACACAGCTCGCCATTCGGGGTACGGGAGGTTTTCCACATGTAGGCGGGGCGGCTCTGACTCCGTCCGGGAGAAAAGAGGAAGAAACCGCCCTGACGTTCGCGTACAGCCTCATAGTTCTCGGGTTTGGGCAGGGCATTGTTTTCGCCGGGGGCCCACTCCACGGTGGCACAGAAGGTGATCGACTGGATGGAATTCGGACGGGCTTCTTCGGGCGCGTGCGGTTCGCCGAATTCAGACCGTGATTCGCTGCCCTTCATGTAGGGCAGTAGCAGCAGCGGAAGCGTGTCGCCCATCTCCGTGCCGTCGAGGAAGAACGAGCCCTCGATACGCATCAATTCACCGTTGGAAAGGTTCTTGAAAATAGCGGCTGTGACGCGCTTGCCGATTTTTTCCATCTCGTGGATCTTCCAGCCGGTTTTTATCGTCAGCCGCCCTTCGTCCACGGCGGGCTTGAGCCATTCGAGGATGACGCGATGTGCGATATGCGACTCCGCAGCCAGATGCGAGCACAGGGCATTGCCGGGGTTGAGGTGGATTTGCGCCTTGCCGAAAGCGGACAGCTCGCGGTGCTTGCGGTAGTGTGCACGCACGCGCTCGCGGAACTGATAGTAGCTGCGGTTGACGCCGGCTTTTTCGGAGATGGGGTCATGCATGTCATCCAGCACGCAAAGGCCCTGGCTGGTGGCTTGCCCGCCGATCCAGTCAAATTCATCCACGAGGACGACTGTATGGCCGGTGCTGGAGAGGGTTTGAGCGGCAGCGACCGCGCCGAAGCTGCCGCCGACGATTACAACATCATGGTGATTGCTCATGGAAAGAGTTTAATTGATTGAGTGACCGTTATTGATCTGCGTCGCAGCTGTACATCAGCGTCTGATGTGAATCGCGTAATGGGTTTAAGTTTGAGGTGAATCGTCCTCTATTATGACTATTGTCATTGAAAATATGATGAATTCATTGAGACGGGATTCGCAGGACGTGGACTTGTTTGAGATATTGAGGGACGCGTGATTTTACATGCGCGGTATGCAATGGAGCTGACGTCGGATATGATGGGGTAACCGTAGGTGATTCGGTTCTGTCGCTGCAAATGAATGCGGTTAGGTAAAACGGTAAAAAGGTTACCAATAAATCGGTAGATGGCGGTCGAATGAAGGTACGCGAATCAGTGCGAAGAGAGTACTGTGCTTTTTACTAACCTGTTTTGAGAAAAACATAACCGGCCTTGCTTGCAGGTTGAAAAAACTGCACCAAATGTAGGTAGCGTCGGTTTTTCGGTAGATGAACGAAACGCTGGCCCGAGGCCGATGAACCCGGCCTCTGATCACCGAGCGAGTTTCTGTCGATCGGTAATTTTGATAACCCCGTGAGACCTCTAGTTATGTATAAGTTGATGTGCCCCACGTATGAGTAAGTTCGATGGTGGATTGGTGGTTGCAAGTATCAGAAAACTATAAAACTTTTAATCTTAGAATATACGTTATGACTTCTCCGTTTATGCCCCGATATTTGATTCTGAAGCTTTTCCTGTTCTCACTGTTGTGTACGCAAGCAGTTCGGGCCGACAGCCTTTCGGCGGACTACGATCTTGTCGTCTACGGAGGGACGGCGGCTGGTGTCATGGCGGCGGTTCAGGCGGCGCGTTCCGGTGACTCGGTCATTCTGCTGGAGCCAGGCGAATTTCTCGGCGGGATGACCACGGGCGGGCTGGGCGCGACGGACACTGGCCGCGGGAGTACTGTAGGCGGCCTGGCGATGGAGTTTTACCGTCGCGTCTATGATCATTACCTCAACGAAGGCAACTGGACGCACGAGACCCGCGAGGACTATCTTCCGCGCCACCACCTCAATGTGAACGATTCGCTGAAGGCGCATTGGTTTTTCGAGCCGAAAGTAGCCAGCGACGTGATGGCGGAGATGATCGAGGAGAATGCCTTCCCTGTTGTCTATCACGCGCGTCTCGACCGTGAAAACGGCGTGACCAAAGACGGGAACCGCATCACCGGGATCCGTACCGAGGACGGGAAAAGCTACCGGGCAAAATACTTTATCGACGCCACTTACGAGGGCGATCTGATGGCTGAGGCAGGTGTTTCCTACATCGTTGGTCGCGAGTCCAACGACGATTTCAAGGAGACGCTAAACGGCGTGCAGACCTTGCCCGCCTACCGGGCCGCGCACGTTTCGCCGTACAAGGTGGCGGGTGATCCCTCCAGCGGGCTGCTGCCGCGCATCCTGCCGGAGCGTCCGGGGCCGGAAGGCTCGGCTGACGGGCGCACGCAGGCCTATAACTTTCGGCTTTGCCTGACCGACGTTCCCGAAAACCGCATCGCTATCGAAAAGCCCGAGGGCTACGACCCGATGGAATACGAGGTGGTGCTGCGCCACATCCAGGGCAGTCCCGACATCATGCCCGGCAACGGTAAGAAGAGCGGTTTGTTCACGCTTACCCCGATGCCCAATCGCAAGACAGACTCGAACAACAAGAACCTTTTCTCCACCGACTATGTGGGCATGAGTTGGGACTGGGCCGAGGCCTCCTACGGGGAGCGCGAGCAAATCTGGAACCAGCACAAGACTTACACTCAGGGCTTGCTCTGGTTTCTGGGCAACGACCCTCGCGTGCCCGCTCACATCCGCGAGGAGGTGCTTCGCTGGGGCCTGCCCAGGGACGAGTTCGTGGACAACGGGCACTGGCCGCACCAGCTCTACGTCCGTGAGGCTCGTCGCATGCGCGGCGCGGCTGTCGTGACCGAGCACAACGCAACGGGCGAGGATGTGGCGGCGGATTCAATCGCGCTGGCCTCGTATCCGCTCGATTCGCATTTGGTCAGCCTCTACGTCGGGCCGGACGGGACGCTTATGCTGGAGGGCGCGTTTTTCCTGCCGGTGACGCCGTTCCCCGTCGGCTACGAGACGATCACGCCGCGCCGTGAGGAGTGCGAAAACTTGCTCGTGCCGGTTTGCCTGTCTTCGACGCACTCGGCCTTCGGGTCGATCCGCATGGAGCCGGTTTTCATGATGCTCGGGCAGGCCG
Source organism: Ruficoccus amylovorans (assembly GCF_014230085.1). Classification (NCBI taxonomy): domain Bacteria; kingdom Pseudomonadati; phylum Verrucomicrobiota; class Opitutia; order Puniceicoccales; family Cerasicoccaceae; genus Ruficoccus; species Ruficoccus amylovorans. Next base: position 108,225 of record NZ_JACHVB010000012.1, read on the forward strand.
CGGCCGCCGCCATCGGGATTGCCGAGCAGAACGGGGCCGCTGTGCAGGATGTGCCTTACGCTGATTTGCGCGCCCAGTTGCTGGACCTGGGAATGGTGCTCGATCCCGCGTCGAAACCGGCGGCTTCTCCCAAGGCCGCCTCGCAGGCCGAGTCGGGCTCAACGGCGGTAGCGGTCGATAAACTCGCGAAGGCCGGCTACATCAGCAACGCGAACTACTGGACGGCGCTTGCCCGCCCCGGGAAGCAAATGTCGGGCACGAATGTTGGCGTGCTCACGCTGAAGGTTGTTTCCAAGAATATCGAGCCGGTGGAAAATGTCACCCAGGCCTTCGAGGTACTTGAGCGCGAGGGCCTCATCACCAGCAGCGACTATTGGGCAAAAAGAGCAATCCCCGGCGGTAGTTGTGATGGGGGCCATGTGGCGGCTTTGCTTGAGCGCCTGTCGTCTCTGCTGCCCGGCCAGTCATGATAACCCTGAAGAATGGCTGGAATACCCGAAGATGCTCAGTTTTCCTAACTATTGGGACGAGTAAGGAAACCTGAAAAACTGGCGATAAATAAAGACACACGGCATACTGACTGTAAATGAGGCAAGGCCCTCGAACCCCATAAATTCAAACAAAACTACTCCCATGATATCTAACGTCACCAGCCGGTCGCGGCTATCGGACGGATCGTATGCTTTTACCATCATCGAGTTGCTGGCCGTCATCGCCGTGATCGGTATCTTGGGCGCGATCCTGATGGCGGCGGTTCAGAAGGTATCGACATCCGCCCAGTCAGCCCAATGTGGCTCCAACCTGCGGGTGTTGCACGGAGCGTTTATGATGGCCACGGTCGATAATGAGGGGAAATTCCCTTACGAAGAGGCCAGTGATGATGATCAACTCCCACAGTGGTGGCACCGCCGGATTGGCGCTTACGTCGAAATTCCCAAAAGTATGGACTGGAAGACAGGCGCGCAGGCCAGCGGTATTTATCTCTGCCCGACTGACGAGAAACCCTACGCCAGCGTGATGAGCTACGGGATCAACAAGAGGTTTATGGACCTGAGTATGGGCACGCTGTCCGGTGGCGGCAACCCGATCCTGCTGGCCGATGCTGATTCATTCGAGATACATTCCACCGCCTCAAGAATCCAGCACGTTATGTTTCGGCATGCGGGCGGATATACACAGGTAATTTTGCTGGACGGCAGTGTCCACCGCTATACCGAAGACGAACTCAAGCCGCTGGGTGAGGCGGACGGTCTGTGGCGGCCTTGACGCGGCAGGCCAGCGGAGGCTGTCGCCTCTCGGTCGATGACTTTAAAACGCAGATCCCGGCGGCACGTGTTTCGCCGGGCACCACGATGATAACCCCTTATGATGAAGCAGTGATATGATGACCTGGTTTTACAAAACAGTGCCCTTGGCTTCCCTGAACCTTTTGTGCCTGGGTGCCTGTGGCAACAACAGCACCGAAAGCACTACTGCGAATGCCGCTCCAGAAGAACCCGAACAGGTCTGGGTCGAGATCGTGCAGGACACGGACGGTAACTACAGCCTGACGCGCAACGGAGAACCCTACCAGATAAAGGGGGCGGGAGGCCCGAGCCGTTATGAAAAACTCGCGGAAGAGGGAGGAAACACCACCCGCACCTGGGGCATCAACCAACTCTACCCGCGCGACGATAACGGTAAGAACCTGCTCGACCGCGCCCACGAGGCGGGTATTGCCGTGGTGGCCGGAATCTGGGTGCAGCAACTGCGCAGCGGCTTCGATTACACCGACCAGGCCTCGCTCGAAAAGCAGCGCGAGTTGATCCGTCAGGGCGTCCGTGATTTTCGCGACCATCCGGCCATCCTCATGTGGGGGCTGGGCAATGAAATCGCGATCACAACGCCGGGTGACAATGACGCGATGTGGAAAGAGCTCAATGTGCTGGCCGAGATCGTGAAGGAAGAGGACCCGTTCCGTCCGGTCATGACGGTGATCGCCGGCGCGCACGAGGGCCGGATCAAGGGGTTACTGGCGAATACGCCCGCCATTGATGTTCTCGGCGTGAACGCCTACGGCGGCGGATCGAATGTGCCCGAACGCCTGCAGCGCTTTGGCTGGACGAAGCCCTATGTACTTTCCGAGTACGGCCCGCGTGGCCATTGGGAAGTGCGGAAGACCCAGTGGGGCGCGCCGATTGAGCCTTCCCCGATCGACAAGGCCCGGCTCTACCTCGACACCTATCAGGCGTTGGAGGAAAACGGCGGCGGCAATTATCTGGGCAGTTTCGCCTTCCTGTGGGGCGACCGGCAGGAGGTCACGCCGACATGGTTCAGCATGTTCCTTTCGACGGGGGAGAAAACTCCCGCCGTCGATTACATGTCCTACGCCTGGACAGGGGAGTGGCCGGAGGAGCTGGCCCCCTGGGTGGAGGACTGGACGGTGCCCTTTGCTGAGAAAAAAGTGAAGGCGGGAGAAGTTTTCACTGTTGAGGCCAAGGTCCACGCCGACCATGCCGACACGCTGGAGTGCGAGTGGTGGGTGCTCCCCGAAAAGAAGGGGCCGTCGGTCGGCGGTGATCCCGAAAAGTGGCTGACACCGATCGAGGGCGTGATCATGGCCAGCGACGGCCCGACGGCGACCGTCCGCATGCCGGAAAAACCGGGAGCCTATCGGCTTTACCTCAAACTCAGTAACGGCAAGGGCGGTGCCAGCGTGCAGAATACCCCCTTCTACGTGGAGGAATAACACCTTGTCTTTTTGCGATCCGCTTCCGATTGCGCAACGGCTTGTTTCTGCTGCTGTGCGGAGTGTGATTGTGCCGGCAAACTTTTCACAACGTTTCGTGGCGGGCTGACCTTTTCTCTCTTTTTTCATGCATACCATCGACTGGCTTTTTGTCATCACGCCACTGCTGATCGTTTTCAGCATCGGGGCTTTTACGCAGAAGTACATGCGCAGCGTGGCGGACTTCATGTCCGGCGGGCGTGTGGCGGGACGCTACCTGCTGGCGGTTTCCAAGGGGGAGATGGCGGCCGGGGCCGTGGTCTTTGCCGCAGTCTTCGAGGTGATCGCGCGCGCCGGGTTTACCTGGACCTGGTGGCAGTGGATAAACATCCCGGTCGGCCTGCTCGTGGCCACGACGGGCTTCGTCGTTTACCGCTACCGCGAGACGCGGGCCATGACGCTGGCGCAGTTTTTCGAAATTCGCTACAGCAAGCGTTTCCGCGTGTTTACCGGGTTCCTCGGGTTCTTCGCCGGGCTGGTGAACTTCGGAATCATCCCGGTGATCGGGGCACGCTTCATCACGGCGTTTGTCGGCCTGCCGCCCGTGTTGAATATTGCGGGTGTGGACGTGGGAACGCATCTGCTGGTCATGGCGGTGTTGCTGTCGATCACGCTGTTTCTGACCCTTGCCGGGGGGCAGATCACAGTGATGGTGACAGATTGCCTGGAGGGCATGCTTTCGCAGATCCTTTATCTGGTCATCATCGGCTGCCTGGTGTGGATGTTCAGTTGGAGCGAAATCTCGGACGTGCTTTCCAACCGTCCGGCAGGCGAGTCGTTGATCAACCCCTTCGACTCGATGGCGTTGGAGGATTTTAATCTGTGGTATGTGCTGATGGCCGCCTTTACCAGCGTCTATGGCACGATGGCGTGGCAGAATCAGAGTGCCTACAACTCCGCCGGGCTGACCCCGCACGAGAACCGCATGGGCAACATCCTCGGGCGCTGGCGCGAGTACGGTAAGCAGGCGCTGGTCTATCTGCTGGCCATGTGCGCCATGACGTACCTGCTGCACCCGGATTTCGCCGAGCAGGCGAAGGTGGTCATGCAGGAGCTCTCGCTCATCCCGGATACGCGGGCGCAGGAGCAGATGCGCATCCCCATGGCTGTGTCTCACATGCTACCCATTGGCGTGAAGGGGGCCTTCTGCGCGGTGCTTATCATGGGGATCTTCGGCGGGGATTCCACGCACCTGCACTCATGGGGGAGTCTTTTTGTGCAGGACGTGCTCGTACCGCTGCGCAAGCGTCCCTTCGGCCCCAGACAGCACATCCGTGTGCTGCGCCGCTCGATCACCGGGGTGGCGATTTTCGCCTTCATCTTTGGGGCGCTCTTTCCGCAGACGGAGTTCATCGTCATGTGGTGGTCGGTCACGATGGCCATTTACATCGGGGGAGCCGGGGCGGTTATCATCGGCGGGCTTTACTGGAAAAAAGGCACGACGGCGGCGGCTTGGACGGCGTTGCTGGCCGGTTCCGGCCTGAGTGTGGGCGGGATTATCGCCCGCACCGTGCTGAAGGACGATTTTCCCCTCAACGGCATGCAGGTCTCGTTTTTCTCCTGCCTGATCGCCATCGGGCTATACGTGCTCGTATCGTTGCTGACGTGCAAGGAGAACTTCAACATGGACCGCATGCTCCACCGCGGCAAGTACGCCAAGCTGACCCGTGCGGTGGGCGATCCGCGCGCACCCGAGCCGAACCGCCGCCGGGGCTGGCTGGCGAGAATCCTCGGCATTGATGAGAACTTTAGCCGTGGCGACAAGATCATTGCCGGTGGCCTGGTGGGCTGGGGGATGTTCTGGTTCAGCGTCTTCATCGTCGGCACGACCTGGAACCTGCTCGCTCCGTGGCCGGTCGAGGTGTGGAAGCAGTTCTGGCACGTGGTGGGGATCGGGATTCCGGTGTTCATGTCGCTGGCGACGGCGATCTGGTTCACCTGGGGCGGCACGCGGGATATTTTCGCGCTCTTTGGCCACCTCAAGTCGCAGGTCGTGAACGAACTCGACGACGGCACCGTGGTTGGGCACCAGAATCTCGACGAAGCCGCCGTCACGCATGAAACCGACGGCGCTACGCAGAGCGAGACCATCCACCCGGAAAATCTCCCTGACAGGCGGTAGCCGGTAGATTGCTTCCGATCACGCAGCCATTGGCGGGGCGGTATTGTTGATATGCCTTTTCCGGCGAGCCTGACTTCGGCCCGAAAAGTGTATTCCCGGCCTGCTCCATCTTGGAAATGATAAACAGGGTTGGCTTGGCCAGCGGGGTTTATCTAGTGTGGCCCGATGAAACTTCGGAGCATTGACTTTTTCGGACGCATCAGGGGGCGCGTGCGCGACCTCAGCGGCTTCCGTAAAGGCGTCCACCGCGTACCCGATTCCGTCTCCGAGCGGACCCGGGAGTTTGTCGCGCGTATCGCCGCCGCCGATCTGGAAGAGGAAGCCAACACCCTGCGCGAGCGCCTGAAGAAGAACTTCGGCTACAAACGCAAGGAGTTGACCTATGCCTGCGAGGGGGCCAGCGCCTTGCTCTCGACGAGGGACTTCGACCTGGCGCTGTCCTATGCGCAGGACGACGAAGACCGCCAGAGCTACGTCGTCAGCTATCAACTGACCAACATTAAAAACCCCGAGACCCTGCGCGATGCGGGCTTGCAGGCGATCCTGTTCCGCAATTTCGATGAGGTGCGGCTCACGCTCGACGCCTCGTACCGGATCGAGGACCTCATCGACACCGTGGAAGAAGAAGAGCCGGAAAACGTCGAACTCGAGTACCCCGAGGATTGCTCGCAATTGACGATCCTCATCGCCGGACGTAACTGGTACCTGCGCTTCATGCCGCACGGGGCCGCGATTTTCAGCCGCTCGCCCGGCTCCCCGCTCCAGATGATTAACCATGTGCAGGAGTGTCAGGAGTGGGTGCGCGAGACCCCGGCACTGGGCGCACTGCTCGAAGGGGCAAAACCGGCCAATTGACCATTTTTCTCGTGCTTCCGCTCCGAAAGCACTTAATGGCCCCTCCCGGCGAATACTGATAAAACCTGCTCCCGAAGAGGAAAACAATGGTGGGCCCGCGGGGACTCGAACCCCGAACCAAAGGATTATGAGTCCTCTGCTCTAACCGATTGAGCTACAGGCCCTTAGGTTTTAAAATAATCAGTATGTGAAGAACTGGGACGCTCTGCAAGCGCTTTTCCGGATGGAGTGCGGGCTGCCGGGCCGCGAGGGCCGACGCGTGGCCACACGCCACAGGGAAAGCGCGTAGCAAACACGGCCTCGACGGTGAGTTCAAGACCGAAAGCAGGCCCGCCTCAACGGCCCCGGTGGGCGGAGTCTGGGGCTTGGCGGAGGTGAGTGAAGGCGTGCGCGTCGGGGGCAGTGTCAGCGGGGGCAAGCGGCATAAAGGGGAAGATCGGGCTTCAGCCGGGGCGGGAATGTCCGATTCAGGGCTTGTCGATTCGACGCGGCGGATTTTTAACCGTGTTTCTCACTCAGATTTTTTTATTCTTCCTGACCATATGCACCTGGCCGACCTCCCCGTAGAAGATTCCCCGAGCCTGCTCGATGAGCACGGTCCGGTTTTTATCCTCGGCTGTCCCCGTTCGGGGACGACCTTCCTGTCGAGTTGTGTGGCGGCGATTCCCGGTGTGAGAGAATTTGTCGGGGTACTGGCCCCCCCGCGCATGATGCACCTGATCGGTTCCGGCGTGTCCACGCCCATTCGCGAAGAGTTGCTCTCGTGCGTGCGGGATATTTTCTGGCAGGCGTTCTGGCGGCGTGTTTATTTTCGCGGGGAAAAGCTTTCCCTACTGGTCGAGCGCAGTATCGGCACCCGTGAGTTTCTGGAAAAACCGGACATGGACGGGAAAATCTTCTGTTACAAGGAGCCGTTCCTGTGCTTCGCGGCGGAGCACTTCGCGACGCATTTCCCGAAATCGAAATTTATCCACATTATCCGCGACGGACGCGACAACGCCGACTCTATGGTGCGCACCTACGGCGAAGCGCTCTCGGATGATGTGCTCGCCTCCGACCAACTCAGCTACAACAAGGTGTCGGAGATTGGCACCTGGCGGCGCATCGACGGCTTCAACTTTCCCTGGTGGCTCCCCGAGGCGGAGGAGACGGCCTTCCGGCAGATGTCAAAGTACGGTCGCTACGTGCGCCTGTGGAAGGAAATGACCCTGCGCTGCCGCGCGCTCGGTAAAACGCTCCCGCCGGAGCGTTACTACGAGGTCAAGTACGACGAGTTCGTCAAGGAACCCGTCGCGCAGGGCAACCGCATCCGCGAATTTCTCGGTCATCCCGACTCGGCCCAGTTCCAGAAGCGCCTGAACAAGGCCTTTACGAAATCGACCGGCATCTCCGGTCGTAACCAGCCGCCGGAGCAACTGGCCGAGGCACTCGCCATCGCCGGGGACCTGCTGGCCGAGCTTGGCTACTGCGAGCCGGACGGACAGGTGGGAGCCTGAAACATCCGCTTTCCGTTGCGGAGAGCCACTGTCCCGAATCGGGCCGGTGCGGGCGGCGACAGCTCCGTGGACTATTCCGTGTGCGGGCTGCGCGTGTATCAGTTTTACAAATACAAACCGAGTGTGGCAAGGATGTGCTTGCCCCGCAGGGCGTTGATCCAGCGTTCGGGGATGTCCTCGCGTCCGTAGCGCACCCCCGCGATGCCCCCGGCGACGGCTGCTGTGGTGTCGGTGTCGTTGCCGAGCGAGACGGCTTTTTTTATGATGCGCTCGTAGCCGTACTCCTCGCAGGCGAGGCGGGCCGAGTTGAGGCAGTCCACCACGTAGCCCGTGCCGCTGCCCTTGGGCGGATCGTCGGGGCGGACGTGCTCCTCCAGCTCCCGCGCCGAGACCGGGTCAGCCGCGTAGATCATGCGCAGCGTGGCCACGGCGTCGCCCCACGGGTCGGGGTGGCGCTGCATCTCCCGTCGCGCCCACAGGCAGTACAGCGCGCAGCACACCTGCGAACGCGGATGCCGGTGTGTGAGCCGCGACTGCCGGTGTGCATCGAGCACCAGCGCCAGGTCGTTGCCCAGGTGCTGGAGGGCCAGCGGCAGGCAGCGCATGAGTGAGCCGTTACCGTTATTGCGGACACCGGACAGGCCCGAGTGGCTGGTGGAGATGCCTTTTTTCAGCCGGGCCAGGGCGACGCTGGTCTGGTTACCGATGTCGAAGGCGTAGCCGTCCACCGCCATGTACCCGAAGTCGTGCCACTGCACGAGGCGGCGGGAGAAATCGAAGGCGTGGTAATAACCGCACTCCTGCAGTGAGGCGAGGAGGCAGAGAGCCTGTGCGCCGTCGTCGGACCAGGTGCCGGTTGGGACATCGGCGTAGGTGCGCAGGAAGCCCCGGGGCGGCTCCATATCGAGCAGGTCGAAGGGCGGCAACTCGTGCGGCAGTCGAAATTCGTAGGGCACGCCGACAGCGTCGCCGATCAGCATGCCCAGCAGCCCGGCTTCGAGCTGTTCCGGCGTGGCCAGCCGGGAAGGCGTTCTGGCATTGACCAGGCAGTTCATGGTGTTCCTTGATGAATAATAAAATACGCTGCATTCAGTACAGCAGTTCCCGGACCCAGTAGTTGCCGCCGACGACAAGATATTCATCTTCACCCTTGAGTAGTTGGCTGGGTAATAGCTGGCTGAAGAAAACGACTTTGGCCGCGGCCACGGTAGCCTGCCAGACTGTCGAGCCGAACTCCCAAGCCCTTTCCCGGTCGTCGGTGAAGGAGATGAGGTTGTTCAGACGCACGCATGACTCGCGCCGCGCCCGGGTTTCGAAAACGGGGTGCTCCTCCGGGTCGAAGGTGCCGCGATAGAGGGTGAGCACCTCGCGCTCCGGCCAGCGGCGGGCCAACTCGTATTGGCAAAACTCATAGAGCAGATCGAGCTGGGAAAAAATGCAGTTGGTCTTGGCGCTGCCGCGCATGCGGTCCAGGGCAAAACGGTGGTCTTCCTCCCCTCCGTCGAGCGGGCGGAGCACGCCCCGGTGGTAGGTGGGCAGGATGCCGAAGCGGCTCTGAACCCAGCTCTTGAGCACCGCGCCTTCGATGCCGTTGCTGTCCACGCCCCAGCCGCGCAGGAAGCGGATATAGCTGTTGCGCAGGCTGCTGCGGGCCTTGCCGTGGTAGTTCTCCCACTGGTGCAGGGCAAACTTCACAGAGACGTAGTCGTGAAAAACCTGCCCGCGCTCCATCGGGTCGGGGATTCCCTCCAGCCTCCGGAAGAGGTGGACATTCGACTCGCGCACGCCAGCGATGCTGAGTGGGACCGGTGCGAGGTTAAACTCATCCGAGGCGATAATCCAGGGTGGGATTTCGCAATGGTTGATGGTAGGCTGGCCCGGTCCTTGGGAGATCATTGGCAAAGGGCTTGAGCGAGATTCATGCCGGGGAGCAATTGTGTGTATTCAAAATCCGATACGGGAAAGCGGAAAAACGGGCACAGCTAACACCAGCCCCTGATTTTCCCAGCGGAGTAGTGGCTATTTGGCGGATGTTAATTTGCGAAAAAAATCAGGCGGCCCCGACGCCGTAAACGTCCTTCATGGCCTTCCAGAAATCCTTCGACCAGCCGATGTAAGTGACCATGAAGTCTGCGCCCATGTCAGTGCGGGGAAGCACCGCTTTGGCACCGAGAGCGGCGAGCTTGGCATCGACTTTTTTGCCGCACTCGCAGAACTGCATGTACTCGTTGTCGCCGAGCGCGAGCACGGCATACTCCAGGTGGCTGAGGTCAACGCTGGCGGCAAAAAGTTCATCGCAAAAGTCCACGCACGTGGGGGGGGGCGCGCCGTCGTCCCAGGTGGAGATGATGACGAGGACCGGATTCTGGATGGCGGCTAGCTTTTCCACCGAGTAGTCGGAGAGATCGACGAGATCGACCGTGACTCCGTTTTTCTCGCCCTTGGCGGCGACTTTCTTGGCAAGCCCTTCGCTGTTGCCGGTTTCGGTTCCGTAGAGGACGGTTAACTTGATATCTGACATGGCTGGTTGCTGTGGTTGTGGGTTGGCTGTTGTTTAAAGGCTGTGGTCGGAGTGGATGGCGGGAGGCTGATTAGGCGGTTCAGGTGCAGACTGTGGCGCCTATGTTCATCTTCGGGCGGCTCCAGCGAAACCTGCCCCCGGCGATACCTCCGGTGAGGCCGAGCGCCTCCAGCATCTGGCGGTTGTCAGCGGGCGGCTCACAGGAGAAGTCGTCTTTAAAGGTCTGGCCGAGGCTGCCGGGCGAGCCCTGATAAAGGATCTTGCAGGCCAGTACGACGTCCGAACTGTCCTCCTCGGAGCTTCCCTGGATCGCGAACACGCGGTGGAGGCTGACTTCGGTCAGGCTTTCGGGCAGCATGTCGAGCACGATCAGGTGCGTGTCCGCCGGAAGCTTCGGGTCGATCAGCGGGATGAGATCCTTGTTTATCAGGTTCCAGGTGTAAGGCGTATCGGCGCTCGTGTGCTGCAAGAGGTAGCGCGCGAGCAGCCCGTCCTCTCCGGTCAGTTTGACCGGGCCGAGCCGGGTGTAGTGGTTGTTTTCGCAGTGATAAAGCCAAAAACTCATGACCAGACCTCGTTGTGATTAAGAAGAAAGTTCTCCAGGGCGTGTTTAAACTCCTCGCTCGAAAGCCCGCGTCCGAGACGTTCGGCCTCGCGGCGGACAAGAGGCAAAAGATCCTGCGCCAGCGTACGGGTGAGCGGTGTGCCCAGTTCGGTCGCGGCTTGCGCAAGCGCGGCTGACCCGCTGTGGCGGCCGATGACAAAAGACTGCCGCGCGCGACCGACATCCTCGGCACGCACGGTCTCGTAGCTGGCGCGATCTTCTGCCAGGCCGCGGCAGTGGATGCCGGACTCGTGCTGAAAACACCCCGCGCCGGTGACCGGCTTATCCCAGGCCAGGCGGCGCCCGGAGGCGTTGGCGACGAGGTCGCTCAGTGCGGCGAAGCTTTTAAAATTTATGCCCAGATCCATGTCAGCCGTGTGTCGCAAAGCGGCAGCGGTGACTTCGAGGGCGGCGTTACCGGCGCGTTCACCGAGGCCGTTGACGGTTACACTGGCGCAATCGGCCCCCGCGATAAACGCGGCCACGGTATTACCCACGGCCATACCGAGGTCGTTGTGCCCGTGGAACTCGATTTCCATGTCTGTGGCACCTCGGATTGCGCGGATGAGATCCATCGTGCTCTGCGGGTTAAGACAGCCGACGGTATCGGCCAGTCGTAACCGGCGCGCGCCGACGGACTCGGCCGCCTGCGCAAACTCGACGAGATAACCCGGATCGGCCCGGGAAGCGTCCTGTGCGCCCACGCTGAAGTAGGTGAAATGGCGCTTCGCCTCGCACGCCAGTTCTGAAAGCATGGCCAGCGCCCACGCCGCATCTTTTTTCCAGATACGCATGTGCAGGGCGCTGGCGGGCAGAGAAAAGTGAAACCCGTCAGCCCCGGTCTGGGCCGCAGCCTCCAGGTCCTGATGGGTGGCGCGCCCCCACGTCGTGAGGCGGCAGGGAAGGCGCTGGGCGATGATGGCCTGGATGTGCTCTACCTCATTCGGGCCCATGACGGGGATGCCCACCTCCAGCTCGGTCACGCCGGCCTCGGCGAGTTGGCGGGCGATGGCCATCTTTTCTGCAAGGGTGAAAACAACGCCCGCCGCCTGTTCGCCGTCGCGCAGGGTGGTGTCGATCAGATAGCGAGTGTGTTTCACGAATGTTAGTCCTCTATGCCGAGCAGGACGCTGCTGGCCTTGATGACGGCGACCGCGCAGCCACCGACACTCAGGCCGAGCGACTCCACTGCGTGGTTCGTGATGATGCTGACGACCTCCTCGCCGCCTGCCAGGGCGATGACGACTTCGGAATTAACCGAGCCCTTTTCAATAGAGACGACTTTGCCCTTCAGTTGATTGCGTGCGGATATTTTCATGTATTTTATGTTGGATGGTTGTGGTCAGTCTTCGGAAATGAGGTTGGTCTTGCAGACCTCGCCATCTTCTATCGAGTCGAGTATCTCATCAATCAGCTCTTCGGTCGCTTTCTCGTAGAAATGACCGGCGGGGTAGTCGATGATGACCGGGCCGCGTGTACACATGTTAAGGCAGCCGGTCATGGACACCTCCACGCCGTTGAGCATGCGGTCCTGCACCTCGCCCTGAGCGTAGGAGAGCAGGTTGATGGATTCCTTGTTGCAGCACACGCCTTTGAGTTCGCCGGAGGCGCGGGCACTGCCGCAGATGAACAGGTGATGTTCGGGCTTATTCATGATTAAGGTCAGATTGATTGCTAATGGTTAATCGTTGGTTGTGTCATTGAATTTGAATACAAGGCTCTCGACGCGTGCTCAGCCGCAGCCGGTCCCGTCGCCCCCGCAACTGACGCCGGAGCCGCACCCCTTGAAACTGCGGACCAGGCTCGGGGGGAGCTCCGTCCCGTGAAAGACGGCCGCCAGCCCGGCGTCAATCATTCCCTCCATCTCAATCACGCGGATGCCTCCTGCCTTGAGCGCCTGCTTTGGGGTTGAACCGGCGGCATTGACCAGAACGGCCCGGCAGTCCTGAAGCATCGTGGCGAGTTCCAGCCAGCGCCGGTCGCCGCAGCCTGCCTCCGGGGCGGTGCGCTTCTCGACGGCGATAAACTCCTCCTCGTCACCGGGATCGACCGCGAAGATGGTGAACTCACGCGCTTCGCCCAAGTGCTGGTTTACGAGCATGCCCTCGCGGGTGGCCACAGCCACGTACTCGCGGGTCTCCTGGGGGTTCAGCGGGAGCCGTGAGCAGTCGCGGATCAGCTGCTGAATCTCCTCGGTGTTCTGCTGGCCCAGCCGGCCCACCGCGTCGGCGCGGCAGCGCGCGCAGTGCGTCATCAGGTTGATGTGCTCGCCGCACTTGAGCCGTACGCCGAATCGCATCTTGGCATCCGGTTCGGGAAGGTTCTCAAAAACCGTTTCAGCCGTGGGCAAGAGCGGGATGCAGTTCATGATGTCCGCGCCCAGCGAGGAGACCGTTTTGGCAATCTGCGGCAGGTGCGTGTCGTTGACGCCGGGGACGATGATCGAGTTTACTTTGGCAATCATGCCGTACTGCTTGATCCAGCGGATGGCCTGGAGCTGGCTCTCGATCATGAGTTCGCCCGCCTGGCGGTGGCGGTAGATGCGCTTGTCGTGGCGCGCCCAGGCATAGACCTGCCCCGCGATTTCCGGGTCCACACCGTTCATGGTGATGGTGACGTGCGAGACTTTCAACTCGGCCAGCTCGCGGACGTAGTTTTCGGTCAGTCCGAGACCGTTGGTGGAGAGGCAGAGAATCATCTTCGGGTACTTCTCCCGCACGAGCCGGAAGGTCTCCATCGTCTCCGTCGGGTTGGCGAAAGGGTCGCCCGGGCCGGCGATGCCAACGACTGCTATGTCGTCTCGCATCTCCATGACTTTATCGAGGTAGGCAAGCGCCTGTCCGGGGGAAAGTACGGCGGAGGTGACACCGGGTCGGCTTTCGTTGACACAGTCAAAATCGCGGTTGCAGTAGTTGCACTGGATGTTGCACTTCGGCGCGATAGGCAGGTGGATGCGCCCATAAGTAGCGCAGGCCCCCTTGCTGAAGCACGGGTGGTTGTCGAGGTTGATTTCCGAAGGGTCGATGTTCGTCGCAGTCGCTGTGGTCATGATGTTTTCCTCTCTGGCTGTGCCGGGTAGTGTAAAGTAGCGGTGTGTTTTAGAGGTAACTGTAGCCGGTTGCCGAATCGTCCTGGCGACTTTCGAGCAGGGCGTTGGCCACCCGGTCGAAAAGCTCCAGTGTCCCCCGGTAGCCGACGCTGAGCATGCGCTGAGCCCCGATGCGGTCGTGTATCGGAAAGCCGATACGGACGAGCGGGATCTTTAGTTCGCGGGCGAGCGGATAGCCTTTGCTGGAACCGAGGATGATGTCGGGCTTCAGGGTGCGAGCGGCCTCGGCCAGCTTGGCATGATCGGCGTCGGACAGGATTTCAACATCGGCGGTGCCGCCTTCTATCTCGGAGGCGAGCAGCTCTTTCCATTTTTTGACTTTGGATCCAGTGGCGCAAATGACCGGGCGAACGCCGATCTCGCTCATGAACGCGGCCAGCCCGACGACCAGGTCCGGTTCACCAAAAATGGCGGCCCGCTTGCCGGAGACGTACTTATGCGCGTCCACGTAGGCATCCACCAGTCGCCCGCGTTCGTCCGCGAGGATGGCGGGCATCGGGCGGTTTGAGGCGGTGGCCATCGCGGCGAAAAACTGATCGCTCAGGCGGATGCCGATGGGCCAGCCGAGGGCGTCGCAGCGCACGCCGCGCTCCCGTTCGAGCCAGGAGCCGGCGCTGTCTTTGTCCACCGCCTGCGTGTGCCCGATCTCAAGAGTGGCGGCGGCGGTGGCCATTTCGGAAATCTCGTCCAGCGAAGTGCCGCCGGGAGAAATCCGGTGGTAACACTCCCAGCTTCCGCCTTCCAGCGTTGAGCTGTAGTCGGGCAAGATGGTAGCCTCAAGTTCGTACAAGGCGCAGATCTCGCGCAGGTGGCGCAGGTCCGCGCACGACATCATGGCCGGGAGGATGTTGACCATGCGCGGCTGGGTGATACGCGTGGGCTGGGCGAAGGCTTTTATAAGCTCGCGGATGGCCGAGTAATAGCCGTCGCTGTGGGTGCCGGTGTAGGCGGGGGTCGAGACGTGGACCAGCGGCGGGCCGTCGCCGCAGTGCTTGTCCTGATAGGTCTTGATCATGCCGAGCATGTTGTCACCGATGGTCTCGGAGAGACAGGTCGTGGCGACGCCGATGAGCTCGGGGGCGTACTGATGGATGACATTGTCCACCCCCTGGGCGAAATTCTTCGCGCCGCCAAAGATCGCATCATCCTCGGAGAAGCTGGACGAGGCGATGTCCACCGGCTCGCGAAAGTGGCTGATCATGTAGCGGCGGATGTATGTCGCGCAGCCCTGCGAACCGTGGAGAAAAGGCAGGCAGCCGCGCACGCCCTTGAAGACCATAGCTGCCCCGAGCGGGGTGCATAGCTTGCAGGCGTTACGGGTGGCGGCGGCCGGTAGCGGACCTTCGGTGCGTTCGCCGGTGGTGGTTAGTGTATCGGGATTTCCTTTACATATGTTCATGCCGCACCTCCTTTGCTGGCGAGTGTACCTGGATCTTGATTGGCGGATTCATCAGAGCCGGGCAGGCGCAGGGCCTTGACCTGGCGGCGGGGGGCGAACTTCCAGACCGGCGAGCAGGCGCTGTTGGCGACCTCCTCGGCGAAGTGAAGCATCCCCTCGAATCCTGCCAGCGGGATCTTGCGCTCGTGGTTGTGGTCGCAGAAGGCGACCCCGAGCTTGAAGGCGATAGGGCGCTCCTTGACGCCGCCGATGAAAAGGTCTACGTCTTTTTCCAGAACAAACTTGGCCAGTTCCAAAGGGTTGGAGTCGTCCACGATGACGGTGCCTTGGTCGCAGATTTCCTTGAGCTGTTCGTAATCCTCGGCACTGCCGGTTTGGGTGCCGGCGAGCACGGTCTTCATCCCCAGCGCCCGCAGCGCGAGCACGAGCGAGAAGGCCTTGAATGCGCCGCCCACATAGAGGGCGGCTTTTTTGCCTTTGAGGCGCTTTTTGTACTGCTTGAGCTTCGGCGCGTAGAGGGAGATTTCCTCGCGGACAAGCTCCTCGGCACGGCGCAGCAGCTCAGGGTCGCCGAAGTGCTCGGCGGCGGTGTAGATAGCACGGGCTGTATCCTCGAAACCGAAGAAGGAGACACGCTCCATCGGGATGCCGTAGTTATCTTTGAGCAGTTTGGAAAGGTGGGTCATCGACCCGGAACACTGCACGAGGTTCAGCTTCGCCCCGTGGCAGCGGCGCAGGTCGTCCACCCGGCCATCGCCGGTGATGGTGGAGACGACCTGGATGCCGATTTTCTCAAAGTAGCCCCGGATCATCCAGGCTTCCCCGGCGATGTTGAACTCACCCAGCAGGTTAATACTGTAGGGGGAAATACCGCTGGTGTCTCCGGTGCCAACGAGCTTGTAAGCAGCTTCGCAGGCGGCCTGGTAGCCGCTCTTTTTCGTACCCTTGAAGCCGGGCGAATCGACCTGGATGCAGTCGATGCCGGTTTCCTTTGTGACCTGCTTGCAGACCGCTTCGACATCGTCACCGATGAGGCCGACGATGCAGGTCGAGTAAACAAAGGTTGCCTTGGGGCGGTAATAATGGATCAGCTCGATGAGCGAAGCCTTGAGCTTTTTCTCGCCGCCGAAGATGACTTCCTTTTCCGCCAGGTCGGTCGAGAAGCTGTTGCGGTTGAGCTGCGGACCGGATGAAAGGGAGCCGCGGATGTCCCAGTTATAAACCGCGCACCCGATCGGGCCGTGGACGATGTGCAGCGCGTCGGCGATGGGGTAGAGCACGACTCGCGAGCCGCAGAAGGCGCACGCGCGCTGGGTGACGGAACCGGCGGCGCTCTTTTTGTCGCAAGAAAATTCCTTGCCCGACCCCTTGGTCCAGACCTGGCCCGACCGCTCCTCAAGTACGCGAATTGAACTGGGTGTGTTGACGCTGTTCATCGGTAATTAAGGTTAAGCTTTAAGCGTGCCTGATGTTCGTTGTTTTAGGTTTTTTGTCTTATTTATAAAATTATAATAGAGCTATAATTTTTCGGTCATGAATCAGCCGTCTTCGAACTCCTTGACTATATGCCGATCAAGGGCGTAAATGGAGCCGGCGCACTCGGCGCGGGCTACCAGGGTGATCATTTTTGCGGCCCAGGCTTCCTCCTCTACCTGCTCGCCGATGAACCACATCAGCATGGGCTGTGAGTCGAAGTCCTTCGCCTCCAGGGCGAGCGAATAGCACTGGCGGATGTTGGAGCTGTTCTGCTGCTCCAGCTTCTGCGCGTAGCAGGCAAGCTCGTTGAGGGAGGTGAACTCACCCCGCGGCGCCTCGATGGAACCGACCTTTGGCTGGACACCGCGGTCCAGCAGATGTTTGAAGAATCTGGCCCCGTGTTCACGTTCTTCGGCTGCCTGGGCGAAGAAGAATTTGGCAAAACCGGTGTAGTCACGTGACTGACACCAGTAGGCCATAGCTTCATAACAGTGGGCTGAAAGAAGTTCGTGATTAGCCTGATCGTTGAGGACTGTTATTATAGACGGTTCCATCTCGGCGTAGGGCGGATTATGGTTATCTGATTATCTCAGTTTTGATTGCATGTATTATCTGGCGTAAACGGTCCTAATCAGAGCACCAGCTCGACTTCGTGGTCAGGGTCCTCGCGGTCGCGCTTGTCGAAGACCGCGTCCGTGATCTTCTCGATGATGCGCATGCCGCCCGCGTAGCCGACCGTGGGAAAGGCCCGGTGGCCGACGCGGTCGAGGATGGGGAAGCCGAAGCGCACATAGGGAAGGTTTTCCGTGCGCGCGACGTACTTGCCGAAGGTGTTGCCCATGATCAGATCGACCGGGTTGTTTTTGATCCACTGGTGCATGTAGTGGATGTCGCTGAAGGCGAGGAACTGCGTGTCGGGATTGGTCTCGGCGCAGATTTCCTGCATCTTGGTTTCCCACTTTTTGCCGGGCGTGCCGGTGATGACGATCATGGGCTTGGCGCCCATTTCGACCAAAAAGCTGACCATGCTCGTGAGGTGGTCCGGATCGCCGAAGATCGCCACCCGTAGGTTGTGCAGGTACTGGGACATGTCGCTGATCATGTCGATCAGACGGCCGCGCTCTTTCTCCAGAGCGGAGGGGACTGTGGTGTCCCCGGCCAGGCGCAGGGCGTTGACGTACTCGTCGGTCGCCTTTACCCCGATTGGAAGTTCGAGCACCTTGTTCGGTACTTTGCACTTCTTTTCCAGCTCAGTGGCGGCGGGACCGCTGGCGAGCGGGCCGAGGGCGATGGTGAGGAAACTGTCACCCATGGCCTTGAGCTGGGCAATGGTGGTACCGCCGTCCGGATACATGTGGTACTTGCCGTCATGCGGGGAGTCGAGCACGTCGGAGGTGTCGGGTGCGAGGATGTACTCGACACCGACCATCTCCGCGATGCGTTTGATCTCGCGCATGTCCGCCGGCTCGACCCAGCCGGGCATGATGTTGACCACGTTTTTGGTTTCGCCGGCGGACTCAGCCAAGTACTTGACGAAGGCAGTGCACTGGTTGGCGAAGCCCGTCACATGGCTGCCCGCGAAGCTCGGGGTGTTGGTGTGGATGACCAGCTTGCCCTCGGGGATGATGCCATCCTCGGCGGACTTTTTGATAATCATCGGAATGTCGTCACCGATGACCTCGGAGAGGCAGGTCGTGTGGACCGCGATGATGTCCGGCTCGTAGATGGTAAAGATATTGTTGATCGCGGTTTTCAGGTTGGCCATACCGCCGAAGACTGACGCGCCCTCGGTAAAGGAACTGGTGGTGGCGACGACCGGGTCCTTATGGTGGCGGGTGAGCTGGCTGCGATGGTAGGCGCAGCAGCCCTGCGAGCCGTGCGAATGCGGCATGCACTTGTTAATGCCCAGAGCGGCGTACATGGCACCGATGGGCTGGCAGGTCTTGGCAGGATTGATGCGGAGCGCCTTGCGCTCGCGGATTTCTGAGGTGGTTCCGTCTAACATGATAAGTGTCTCCTGTTGCTTGTTGTTGAGGGGCTATCGGATCAGGCGCCGGCGGTGGCGGGCTCTTTCTCCGCGGCGGGTGCGGAGCCTCCCTCGTGCCAGGGGGCGCGGGCGAGTTTCCAGACCTTGGTCGAGGTCATGCGATCTATGTCCTTATAGAAGTTAGCAGCCCCCTTGAATCCGGCGTAGGGGCCACCGTAGTCGTAGGAGTGGAGCTGCTTGCAGGGCACGCCCATCTTTTCGATAACGTACTTGTCCTTGATGCCCGAGCCGATTACGTCGGGGTGGTACATCTCGATCAGCTTCTCCATCTCGTGGTGCGAGATGTCGTCGATGACGAGCGTGTCCTTGGCCATCTGGCGCATCATGCCCTCGTAGTCGCTGAAGGTGAAACCGCTCTCTTCGAGCGCTTTTTTCTTCTCGGGCTTGGCGGCGTCGAAGCGCGTTTCATCGGCCGTGACAACGAGCTCCTCGATGTTGCGGGAGTCGGCGTCGATCTTGATGTGCGGGAGCACGTCGCGGCCTTCGTAGTCGTCACGGTGGGCGAACTCGTAACCGGCGGCGATGACCTGCATGTCCATGTCGTTGAACAGGTCCTGGTAGTGGTGGGCGCGGCTGCCTCCGACGAAGAGCGCGGCGGTCTTCCCGGTGGTACGGGTGCGGATGTCGTCGAGTACGGGGCGGACTTCGGCCATCTCGGCGGCGATGACTTCCTCGACGCGGTCGATGAGCTCCTTGTCCCCGAAGTACTGGGCGATCTTGCGCAGGGACTTCTTCGTGCCCTCAAGGCCGATGAAGTTGACCTTGAACCACGGGATGCCGAACTTTTCCTCCATCATCTCGGCCATGTAGTTGATGGAGCGGTGGCACATGACGACGTTGAGGTCGGCCATGTGGCAGTTGCAGATCTCGTCGTAGCTGACCCCGCCCGAGAGGGTGCCGATGATGTGGATGCCGCAGAGCTTGAGCACGCGGTCGATCTCCCAGGCGTCCCCGCCGATGTTGTACTCGCCGAGAATGTTGATCTTGTACTTCGCCTCGACGGGGGAGTCGTCCAGCCCGATCATGTGCTTGAAGACCCCGTTGTTGGCGATGTGGTGACCGGCTGACTGGCTGACGCCCTTGTAGCCCTCGCAGGAGAACCCGAAGATGTTGATCCCGAGCTTTTCCTTCATCTGGCGACAGACGGTGTGGATATCGTCGCCGATGAGCCCGACCGGGCAGGTGGCGTACACGCTGATCGCCTTCGGGTGGAACTCGTCGTAAGCCTCCTGAATGGCGGCGGCGAGCTGCTTCTCCCCGCCGAAGACAATGTGGTCCTCCTGCATGTCGGTGGACATGCTGTACTGGAGGAAGTTAACTTCGCCGTCGGCGCGGATCTTGGTGATGTTACGACGTGAGAGCCAGCTGTACCACCCGCAGCCGATGGGACCGTGAGTGATGTGCAGGATGTCGTAAATGGGGCCGATGACGACCCCCTTACAACCGGCATAGGAGCACCCGCGCTGGGTGATGATGCCGGGGACGGTGCGGCTGTTGGCCCCGATCTCCGCCGGAGTGGCGGGGTTTTCGTTGACCAGCATCTGCTTGCCGCGCTTGCGCTGGGTCTTTCGCGGATAGACCTTCAGCATTTCCTCGCGGGCGGTCGCGGCATCCGGGCCGTATCTCCCCATCGGGGAGGTGTTGCTGTTTTCTTCAGACATGATGAAACTTGTCGTTTGGTGGTTGTTCGCTAAGAAGGGCGCGTACGCGCTCGTCCCAGAGCAGGGAGCTTGGTTCGCCCTCGGTGTGGTTTGAACTGGAGAGGTGCCTGTCTTAGTTGAACAGGCCGTACTCCATGAGGAGGCTTTCGAGTTCGTCGATGGCCAGCGGCTTCGGGATGACCTTGAGCTGGTTGTTGTCGATGTTGCGGGCGAGGGTGCGGTACTCGTCGGCCTGCGGGCAGTTCGGGTTCCAGTCGATGACCGTCTTGCGGTTGATCTCGGCGCGCTGCACGTCGTTGTCGCGCGGAACGAAGTGCACCATCTGCGTGCCCAGGCGCTTGGCGAAGTTTTCGATCAGCTCGTCCTCACGGTCAACCTTGCGGCTGTTGCAGATGAGGCCGCCGAGGCGGACGACGCCGGTTTCGGCAAACTTCATGATACCTTTGCAAATGTTGTTGGCGGCGTACATGGCCATCATTTCGCCCGAGCAGACGATGTAGATTTCCTCGGCCTTGCCCTCACGGATCGGCATGGCGAACCCGCCGCAAACGACGTCCCCGAGCACGTCGTAGAAGACGTAGTCCAGCTCGTTTTCCTCGTCGTAGGCACCGAGCTGTTCGAGCATGTTGATCGAGGTGATGATGCCGCGACCGGCACAGCCCACTCCCGGCTCGGGACCGCCGGACTCCACGCAGAGGCTGTTGCAGAAGCCGCCGGAGCGGATGTCTTCGAGTTCGACGTCTTCGCCTTCCTCGCGGAGGGTGTCGAGGACGGAGCGCTGGGCCAGTCCGCCGAGCAGGAGGCGGGTGGAGTCGGCCTTCGGGTCGCAACCCACGACCATGACCTTCTTGCCCATCTCGGCCAACGCTGCCACTGTGTTCTGCGTGGTGGTGGACTTGCCGATGCCGCCCTTGCCGTAGATGGCGACTTTGCGCATTTTCTTTTCCGTGGCCTTTTCGGCGACCGGCTGTTCAAGCTGTGTAACCATTGTTTTACCTTGTTGTTATAGTTGTGAGTTCGGAGTCAGTTGTTTGGTGCCAGTTCTATCGCAAAGGGCGTGCCAATGGTTGTTGTGGATTTTGTAACTATTTGAATATCAATACATAGTTTGATTATAAATTTAAAGTAACTGGCCGTGGTTAACGCTGTTCTGGCCGAAAAACCTACGTCGATGTGCGATGCCGGGAACGAATCCTACATAAATGTAGGTTCACTTGGGTTTGTTTTTGTTAAGCCTTCCTAATTGACAGATGATGCAAATCTAATCGAATCCGCGGGCATCCCTATGTCCCGCTGCTCATACCTATCAGATACTGTTAAGCGGATTGGAGACGGCTTTATAACTGCGTATATCGGCGCAGTAATTGGCTGAAATTTTCACAGCCAGCGGATTCGGCACCGGGTAAGCTACACCCGTGATGACTTATGACTGAGCTGGATCGCTGTAAAAATGTGGGATGCGTGTTGGCGAGGGAGGGCCCCTCGCTGGAGTTGCTGAATCGTACCATGGGGGTGAGCTGCCGTTCCGTGCAGGAGCTGAGCCTGATGTTTGCGATCAGCCAGACCCTCGAAAAGAGCTTTGACCTGACCGATATTGTAAAGCCCGTGCTGCGTCGTTTGCAGGACATGATCGGCCTCGAGCGCGGGACCATCGCGATCCTCAACCGCGAGACGGGGGCTTTCATGCTTTCCGAGGCCGTGGGGCTTCCGCGCGGGGTGCGCTCGAACGATTATCTTGGACTGATCCGCCCGCAGTTGCAGGAAACAGTCAAGAAGGGCAACCCCGTCATCGTGCCCCGGTTCGCGAGTTGGCTCCGGGAGCAGGGGACCGAACCCGAGCTGCTGGAAGCGCTCAACATCGCCCCACAGGCCGGGCTGATGAGCGTGCCACTGAAGTTCGAAAACGAGGCCATCGGCACGCTGAGCATCGAGCGGCCACACGACCCGGAAGTGGGCTGGGAGGCGGACCTGCGTATCCTGAGCATGATTGCCTCGATCATCGCCCAGGCCGCGCGCGTGCGTCAGCAGGCCGCCGAGCGTATCCAGAGCCTGCGGGAGGAGAACGACCGTCTCCAGAAGGAGATCGCGCACAGTTTCCGCCCGCGAAACATGATCGGCAACTCCAGCCTCATGCAGTCGGTTTACTACCACATCGAGCAGGTGGCCACCAGTGTGACCTCGGTGCTCATTCGCGGGGAGAGCGGCACGGGCAAGGAACTCGTGGCCAAGGCGCTCCACGAAAAAAGCCCTCGCAAGAAACAGCCCTTTGTCAAATTCAACTGCGCGGCGCTGCCGGACTCAATCATCGAGAGTGAGCTTTTCGGGCACGAGAAAGGCGCCTTCACCGGAGCGCTGGCCATGCGCAAGGGGCGCTTCGAGTTGGCGCACGGCGGCACGATCTTTCTCGACGAGATCGGGGACATTTCCATCTCCACGCAGATCAAGCTCCTGCGCGTCCTGCAGGAACGCGAGTTCGAGCGCGTGGGCAGTCAGAAGACGCAGAAGGTGGACGTGCGCATCATCGCCGCCACCAGTCGCGACCTGGAGGCGATGATGGAGGAGGGGACTTTTCGCGAGGACCTTTACTACCGGCTCAATGTCTTCCCGATCTACATGCCGCCGCTGCGGGAACGCACCTGCGACATTCTCATGCTGGCCGACCACTTTATCGACAAGTACACCGCCCGCGCCGGGGGCAAGCCGGTGCGTATCTCCTCGGCGGCGATTGACCTGCTGATGAGCTACCACTGGCCCGGCAACGTCCGCGAGCTGGAGAACTGCGTCGAGCGTGCCGTGCTGCTCTCCAAGGGGCAGTCGATCAAGGCGCACCACCTGCCGCCTACGCTTCAGAAAAAGAACGCCGCCGAACGCCGAGAATCGGAATCGTCCACGCTGGAAGATGCCATCCAGGCGGTGGAGCGGGAGATGATCGTCGATACGCTCAAGGAAACCGGCAGCAACATGGCCGAAGCCGCCCGCCGTCTCGGCCTGACCGAACGCAAGATGGGCCTGCGCGTGAAGAAGTACGGCATCGATCTCAAACGCTACGCCAAGTAGAGGCGTTCTCTGCCCGCGTTCTGTGTGAACAGGGCTGCCCGCCTGCCAAACGTGAAGCCACTGAGATACAAAAAAACTCGCGCCCAAAGACGAAAAAAGGAGAGGGAATTTCCCTCTCCTTTTTTGGTAAACGGATGACTGCTCCGGCTGGTTCGCGCCTCCGCACCACGAGCCGGTTATGCGCGGTGGGCGTAGGGGTCTGTGCCGAGGGTGCCGATGAGCTGCTTGAGGTGGTCCGGCGAGGAGTAAACCTCCAGCGTGTTGTGGGCGTCGGCGAGCATTTCACCGATGCCGAGCCGTTCAGCTTCGCGCAGATGGCTGGGCTTGTGCTGGAAGCTCTCCAGGTAGGAGATGTGCTTCTTCCACAGGTCCACTTCGATCTGCTGGCGGGTTTCCAGACGCTTCTTGTACCAGTCGCTCTGGATCAGTGCCTCGCGCGTAAACTGCTGGCGGAAGGACTCGTCACCCAGCGCGGCGAAATCGCCCTCGGCCATGATCTTGAGCAGGGCGCGCAGGGGCGGGCAGGCGCCTTCGATGGTGCCATCCTCGAAGTAGCTCTTGGCCACCCGCTCGTGGGTGGCGATGATGTTGTCCATGCCGTCGGCGAAGAGGTCCAGCCCCTGAAGTTCGGGCTTGAGCATCTCCTCGGTGAAGACCGAGCCGGGGTTGGCGAAAACGCGTCCAAAGAAAGTCCGCACAAAGCGGTCGGTCAGACGGTAGCCCAGGATGGACGAGGGGATGGTTTTGCCCTCGAATTCCACGTCCGGGCACTTCTCCAGGTAGCCGTGCTCGATCATGAACTGCGGGCAACGCTCCTCGGGCTTGAGGCGGCACCAGATCTCGGGCACCAGCAGGCTGATGTCGTGATCGACGCGGCACTTCGGGCCGACGTACCCGGCCGCCGTGATGAACGGCTGGTAGCCGGTGAGCACGAAGCTGACCAGCGCGTTGTTCAAGTCGATGATCTGCGGCAGGCAGTTGAAGGGGCCCTTGGTCAGCGCGCCTTCGGAACCGGCCCCCGTGGTCGAGGGGGACTTGCCCGTCATGCTGGAGATGACCTCCATGAAGAACTCCGGCAGCGGCAGGTAGTGCACGGGGTTAAAGACGGCCAGCGGGCGGATGCCCGGCTCGGGCGGGTTGTTCCGGCGGCCCGGCAGCACGGCGTTGACCGGGCGCGGCACGCCTTCGCTCGTCGGGATGGTGCGGTAGAGCCGCGTGCCGACATCGCCGAGGTAGAAGCGGCGCGGGTTGACGAGGTCGTCGCGGTCCTGCAGGTAGCGCGGGTTCTTGGTCGGCTTGCCGTCCACCAGGCGTGGGTGCGAGGGGATGACGAGGTAGTCCGGCTTGTCCGCGGCCAGGAAGCTGTTGATCAGCTCCTTAATTGGCTTGGTGTACTGGTCGAAGCGGATGCTGTCCTGACGGATCGCCTGCACCTCTTCGCGGCTGAGCGGCTGGTAGTTACTAAAGAAATTGCCGGGCAGGGACATATCCAGCTCGGTGCGCTTGTCGTAGCCGCGGTGGATGGCTTCGTCGGGGCGCTGGAAGAGCCGGAACTCGCAGTTGTCGATGAACTTGAGCGACTCGTTTGGCAGCCCGGCGGGAAGGCCGGGGATGCGCTCGCGTGGCATCACGATTGAGGCCGAAATATCGTCTTCGGTCTGGAGCTTGAAGGACGGGTAAAAGTCCTTGCGCAGCCCGAAGGTACGCCAGGCACCCGTCTCGGTGAAGCCGATGCGCAGGTACTGGGTGACGAGGAGGTTCTCGCGGTAGCGAAGCTGGTTGCCGCCGACGCCGTTGACGAGGTCAACATGGAAACGCTCGCGCCAGTTCTTGCCCCAGTCGGGCTTGTAGTGCCGCTTGACGATGAAGACCAGCTCCTTGATGTAGTAGGGGATGCTCTTGAGCCACTCGTTGTACTCCTCGGTGTAGTCGGCGGAGGGGGTCAAGAGCTTGATGACGGAGCCCAGCGAGCGCTCGTTGCCGAGGATGGGGCGTCCGTGTTCGCGGTTGCGCGAGGCGTCCTTGAACCGCATGCCGTACTCCTTGTTGACGATCTCCTCGACCTTGTCGAAGTCGCTCTTGAAGTCCGTCACGATGACCGGGCCGTAAATGATGGCGTCGGAAATGGACTTGGAGATTTCGGACTTGCCGCCGCCGGAGACGGTGCAGGGCTTATGGCAATAGGTGCCCTCGGCAGTCGTGCCGATGAGACGCCAGCGACGGCCTTCGGCGGGCTTGACCATCTCGACCCGGTAGCCGGAGGGCAGCACGTAGGTGATGCCGGGGCTGAGGCGGATGGCGTGCTCCTCGCCGTCCTTGGTCCAGGTGATGGACTGCTCGGCGAGCGAGAAAAAGGCGTCCTCGGGCACGTAGTAAACGTCCGGGTAATGCCGGTCGATGGCGTAGCCTTGCGGCTGCGGCTCAAGCAGGTCGGCGAAGCGGCTGATAACGTCCTCATAGGTGTGGTCGAGGTCGTGCAGCACGGTGGCCAGGCGGAAGTCTTCCCCGAGGTCATAGCTGGGGAAGGCGAGAGCACCGCCGGCGTGCTCCTCTTCGGCCAAGCCGTAGAGGTTAGCCGAGTAGCTGATCTGCGTTTTGACTTCCTTCTTGCAGTAGCCGAAGTAGTTGTCCGCGATGATGGTGACAACCACGCCTGTGCTGTTGCGGCAGGTGAGCTTGAAGGCGCTGCCGCCGTTGTAAATCTCGTCCTCTTTCTCCCAGCACATGCCTTCCTTCTTCTGGCGTTCGGTGGCTTCGGAGATGTTGGGCAGGCCGAGCTCCTTCTTGGTCATGCCAATGAGGTGCGGGGCGAGAATGACACAGCCGGTGTGGCCGGTCCAGCCCTTGGCGTCGAGGCCGGAGTCGTTCTCGGGCAGGACGGGGTCCCCGGCGTTGCCGAAGATCGACTCGACGAAATCGAGGTTGCTGACGAGGTTGCCGGGGGCGAAGAAGCGGCACTCGTAGCGCTTTTTGGCAATGGTGCCGGGAATGTCCGGGCTGACCGTCGGGCGCAGCATGAGCGACACCCAGACCTCGGCCTGCTGCTCTTGACAGGAGGTCAACGGCAGGCGCATCAAGTCGCTGGGTGGGTTGAGCGCGGCCTTGAGCATGCGCGCGAAAGTGACCTTCGGCACGGCCACTTTGTCTGCCGTGATGGGCAGCCCGCCCTCGGTCACGTGGAAGACGCCCTTGGTCGTGCGGCGGTCGCTCTTGGGGTTGTGGAGGACGCCCTGCTGCACGCGGAAAGAGTCCACAATGTCGGACTGGAACTCGTCTTTGTTCGGCGGGATGGAGAGCATACGGGCCAGGCCGTGGCGGTCGAGTACGAGAGTGTTCTCGGGCAGGCGCGGGCGCGGCTCGGCCTCGTCCAGTTCGGAGAGGTAGGCGTCGATAAAGGCCTGGATGCGCATGTCCACCGGGCAGAGGTGTCCGCTCAGCAGGCGGCTCTTCTCCTGATAATCCCCGAGCAGGGCTCCGGCCAGCGGCATGAACTGGTAATCAGTGGGCTTGCCGTAAATGGGTTGCCCCAGCGAGGCGAGCTTGACGTTGACGTATTCGAGCAAAAAGGGATCGCGCAATGGCGTCTCACGTTTACCCGCTTCAATTCCAATCGCTTTTTTCAAGTCCATCAAAGCTGACAAGATGCAGGACGCGGGCCAACGTGCAACCAGTTTCGACAGAAACAGGCACCGAAAGCGGTATAAATAGAGTCGTAGCCGCCACAAAAAGGCCGAATGGCTAAATGGTTAAAATGGCTAATTGTTGTTTTTCCCGTTCCGCATCCAACAATTAACAATTGGCCATTTAACCATTTAACGGTTGTGGCTACAGTATTTCTTAAACCGCTTGTAGGGCTATAAGTTTGCATTCATGTGACAGGCTGGGGCAGTAGAACGCTTCATCTTACCGGGGGGGGGCGCGGGAGAATGCTGTCCTCGGCGCGGAGCGAAAAAAGCCCCGTGGCCACAAACGGCGCACGGGGCTTTGAAAGCGTTTCTATGGATGGGTTCAGGATTCGTCGGACTCGTCGTCTCCGGCAGCCTCGGCAGAGTCATCGGCTCCCTCGTACTCGGCGTCGGCCTTGTCGTCCTCGACTTCCACGATGCGGGAGATGCCCACCAGGGTGTCGCCGTCGGCGAGGTTGATCAGGCGCACGCCCTGGGTGGCGCGGCCGATGACGCGGATGTCCTTGACGGGGCTGCGAACGGCCTGGCCGCCGAGCGTGAACATCATGATCTCGTCCTCTTCGCGCACGCTGAGCGCCCCGGCGACATTGCCCTGGGTCTTCGTGGCGATGATGCCCGAGCCGCCGCGGCTCTGCACGCGGTATTCGTCGTAGCTGGTGCGCTTGCCGATGCCGTTCTCGCCTGCGATGAGCAGGGCGGCGTTGGGATCGACCAGTTCGATGGCCTCGACGAAATCGTCCGCCTTCTTCAGGGTGATGCCCTTGACCCCGCGCGTGGCGCGGCCCATGGCGCGGACGTTGCTTTCGTTGATGGTAAAGCGGATGCTCATGGCGTGGTGCGTGACGAGCACCACATCGTCGCCGTCCTTGACCAGCTTGCAGCCGATCAGTTCGTCATCCTCGTCGATCTTGATGCCGATGATGCCGCCCTTGCGGTAGTTCTGGTAGTCGATGAGCATGGTGCGCTTCACGATGCCCTTCTTCGTGCACATGATGAGGCTGTCCTCGCCCTCGAACTCCTTGACGCAGATCATGGCGGCGATGGATTCGCCCTTTTGCATCTGGAGCACGTTGACGATGGAGCGGCCCTTGGAGGTGCGGGTGCCTTCGGGGATCTCGTAAACCTTCTCCACATAGACGCGGCCATTGTTCATGAAGAACATGATGTAGTCGTGGGTGGAGGCGGTGAAGAGGTGCTCGGTGAAATCCTCCTCATGCTGGCCGGAGCCGATCACACCCTTGCCGCCGCGACGCTGCGAACGGTACGAGCTGACGGGGGTGCGTTTGATGAAGCCCTTGTGCGAGACGGTGATGATGCAGCCCTCGTTGGCGATGACGTCCTCCATGCGGAATTCGCCTTCCTCGCCGATGATCTGGGTCTTGCGCGGGGACTCGTACTTGATTTTGAGTTCGTGCAGCTCGGTCTTGATGACGGCAAGCAGCTTGTGTTCGCTGGCCAGGATGGAGCGGTACTCCTCGATGGTAATCATGAGTTGGCGGTACTCCTCCTCGATCTTCTCGCGCTCCAGCCCGGTGAGCTGGTACAGGCGCATGTCGAGGATGGCGTTGGCCTGGCGCTCGGAGAGGGCGTACTTGTCGATCAACTTTTCGCGGGCTTCGTCGCGGTTGCTGCACGAGCGGATGATCTTGACGAAGTCGTCCAGGTTGTTGAGCGCGATCTTGTAGCCTTCGAGGATGTGCGCGCGGTCTTCGGCCTTCTGGAGCAGGAACTGCGTGCGGCGGTAAACCACCTCGCGCCGGTGCTCGATGTAACAGCTGATCATCTCCTTGATGTTCATCTGCTTGGGGCGGCGCTTGTCCAGGGCCAGCAGGATCACACCAAAGGAGCTCTCGAACGGCGTGTGCTTGGAAATCTTGTTGATGACGACGCGGGTGGACTCGTCGCGCTTGAGTTCGATGACGATGCGGGTGTTTTCGTCAGACTCGTCGCGCAGGTCGGAGACCTCATTAATCGTCTTGTCGTGCACGAGCTCGGCGATCTTCGTTACGAGGTTGGCGCGGTTGACGTTGTAGGGGATCTCCGTGATGACGATCTGTTCCTTGCCGCCCTTGACCTCCTCGACGTGCGCGGTGCCCTTGATGCGGACAATGCCGCGCCCGGTGCGCATGTAGCTGTCGATGCCGCCGCGACCGGCGATGGTGCCGCCGGTGGGGAAGTCCGGGCCGGGGATGATGCGGATCAGCTCATCGACGGTGATGTTCGGGTTGTCAATGATGGCGCAGGTGGCGTCGATCAGCTCCCCGAGGTTGTGCGGGGGGATGTTCGTGGTCATACCCACGGCGATCCCGGTCGAACCGTTCATCAGAAGGTTCGGCAGGCCGGAGGGGACGACGGAGGGCTCGACGGTTTCCTCGTTGTAGTTGGGGACGAAATCGACCGTGTCCTTGTCAATGTCGCGCATGAGGTCCTCGGCCATGGCGGCGAGGCGGCACTCGGTATAACGGTAGGCCGCGGGCGGGTCACCGTCGATGGACCCGAAGTTACCCTGCGGGTCGATCAGGCCGTAGCGCATGACCCAGCTCTGGCCCATACGCACGAGGGCGTCATAGACGGACTGGTCACCGTGAGGGTGGTATTTACCCAGAACCTCACCGACGACGGCGGCGCACTTTTTAAAGGGGCGGTTGTGCGCCAGGCCGATGTCCTGCATGGCGTAGAGGATGCGGCGCTGGACGGGCTTGAGGCCGTCACGGGCGTCGGGCAGGGCGCGCGAAACAATGACCGACATCGAGTAGTCGATGTAGGCCGTCTCCATAATCTGCGTGATGGAGCGCGGTTCGAGGCGTTCGTTTTCGGTGTACATGGGAAATAATCAGTTAAAGAGGGTCACAAAGGACACAAAGAAGACACCAAGTTCACAAAGAGGAGAGGCCGGTTTTCACATCGAGCATGCTTGTAAATACTTCGTGCTCTTCGTGCCTTCTTTGTGTCCTTCGTGACTTAAAATTATATTGCTACACGTCCAGGTTGGCGGCGTTGAGGGCGTTGTCCTCGATGAAGGTCCGGCGGGCCGGGACGTCTTCGCCCATGAGGCGGGAGAAGACTTCGTCGGCGTGGGCGGCGTCGGTGATGTCCACCTTGAGCAGGCGGCGCTTGGACGGGTCCATCGTCGTTTCGTAGAGCTGCTTGGGGTTCATTTCCCCGAGACCCTTGTATCGCTGGATGTTGAGCCCGCGGCGGCCGAGCTCGCGGATCTTGCCGACGATCTCCAGGATGGAGTGCAGCTCGATCACGTTCTCGTTTTTGGTGCCGACGTTTTCGGTGATGGTGTAGCGGGCTTCCTCCGAGGGGGTGAAGTTGCGGATGTCCAGGCCGATCTTGGCCAGTTCCTTGAGCAGCTTGCTGATGGCGGGGGCCTCGTGGATCTCGTGCACGGAGATGCGCTGCTGGACGGTGTTACCGTCCACCGTGACCTCGCGGATACTCATGCCCGCGTACATGTCCTCCTGAATGTCGTGCTCGACGTAGAAGCGCGAACGCTCGTCGTCGTCCCGGATAAAGGCGAACTCTTCGACATTGCCGGTGCGGATGCGGGCGATGTACTGGGGCAGTTCGTGCGTCTCCTCGTCGTGCTGGTCGAGGTAAGCTGCCGGGCTGCATCCGAAGCGCGAGACGCTGTTGCTGATTGCCTCCAGGCGCGAGAGGGTCTCGACGATCTTGTCCACCTTGGGTCCGGGGAACTCGTGGTCGTCGCGGAAGCGCTTCAGCACGACATCCTCGGAGCCGAGTTCGAGCAGGATGCGGTTCATCTCGGCGTCGTTGTCGATGTACTGCTCACGCTTCTTGCGCTTGATCTTGTAGAGCGGGGGCTGGGCGATGTAAACGTAGCCGTGCTCGATCAGCGGCCGCATGAAGCGGAAGAAGAACGTCAGGTAAAGGGTCATGATGTGCGAGCCGTCAACGTCGGCGTCCGCCATCAGGATGATCTTGTGGTAGCGGACCTTGGAGACGTCGAATGAGCCGTCGCCCTCCTTGCCGATGCCGGTGCCCAGCGCGGTGATGAGCAGGCGCAGGGACTTGTTGTTGAGCATCTTGTCCAGACGGGCCTTTTCGACGTTCAGGGGCTTGCCGAAGAGCGGCAAAATCGCCTGGAAGCGCCGGTCGCGGCCTTGCTTGGCCGAACCACCGGCGGAGTCACCCTCGACGATGAAGACTTCGCACAGGGACGGGTCTTTCTCGGAGCAGTCGGCCAGGTTGCCGGGCAGGCCGCCTCCGCTCATGGCGGACTTGCGGACGGTTTCGCGGGCCTTGCGGGCGGCCTCGCGGGCGCGGGCGGCGTTAAGGCACTTGTCGATCAGCTTCTTGGCGATCTGCGGATTCGTCTCGAAGAAGAGCTTGAGCTTGTCGCCCATCACGCGCTGCACGATGCCGTCCACCTCCTGGTTGAGGAGTTTGTCCTTGGTCTGGTTGTTAAAGGACGGGTTGAACAGCTTGACTGAGATGACGGCGGTGAGTCCTTCGCGCACGTCGTCGCCGGAGATCTGCGGGTCCTTGTCCTTAACGAGCTTGTTGGACTTGGCGTAGTTATTGATGATGCGCGTGAGCGCGGTGCGGAAACCGGAAAGGTGCGTGCCGCCGTCGCCGTTGAAAATCGAGTTGGCGTAGGCGTAGATCTGCTCGTTGTACGAGTCGTTGTACTGCATGGCGATGTCGATCGCCACAGTCTCGTCGGGCTTGGTGTCGTCCGGGGCCATCTCGCCGGTGAAGTGGATGGGCTCGGGGTGCAGGCACTGTTTGGAGCGGTTGAGCCAGGTGACGTACTGGGCCGCCCCCTGATCGAACTTGAACAGCTCGCTCTTGCCGGAGCGTTCGTCGCTGAAGTTGATCGACACGCCCGGGTTCAGGAACGCCATCTCGCGCAGGCGCTTGGCCAGGATTTCGTAAACGAACTCGTTGGCGGTGACGAAAATCTCCGTGTCGGGCAGGAAGGTGATCTTGGTGCCGGTGGACTTGGTCTTGCCGACGACCTTGAGCGGTTCGGTCACCTTGCCGCGAGAGAACTCCATGCGGTGGATTTCGCCGTCGCGGCGCACTTCGGCCTTGAGCCATTCGGAGACGGCGTTCACACAACTGGCGCCCACGCCGTGCAGACCGCCGGAGACCTTGTAGCCGCCCTGGCCGAACTTACCCCCGGCGTGCAGCTCGGTCAGCACCATTTCGACGCCGGTCTTGCCGTACTGCTTGTGAACCTTGACCGGGATGCCGCGTCCGTCGTCCTCGACGGAGCAGGAGCCGTCCATGTGGATCGTGATGTTGATCTCGTTACAGTAGCCGGCGAGGTGCTCGTCCACCGAGTTGTCCACGATCTCGAACACGCAGTGGTGCAGGGCGCTGCCGTTGGTCGGGTCCCCGATATACATCCCCGGCCGTTTGCGGACCGCTTCGAGCCCTTCGAGCTTGCCGAGGGAGTCAACGTCGTAATTGCTTTTGGGAGAATAGTTTGTGGGTGTGGTGCTTTGCGAAGGGTCTGTGTCTGGCATAAGTATGCTGGTAAAGGATCAAAAATAGGGAAACGGCGTTCTCAAGGCGAACAAAAAGTTTAGAACAGGCCGGAAACACCTGTGGCGGAGGGGGATTTTTGAGCGCAAAACGCGCAGAAGGCGTTTAAGAGACGCTCTCGCCGCCCCGCATGCGCACCTCGTAGGGGGGCACGGCCAAGGGAATCCCCGCCGAGCGGAAAGCCGCGTCAATCGCGCCGTTGACCTGATAGCGGAGCTGATGATAGCGCTCGGTCGGCAGCCAGTAGCGGTAGCCGAGCTGGATCGTGCCGTCGCGGAACTCATCGATCCCGATCATGGGAGCGGGCGTGCTGGCCACGCCCTCTACGGCGCTGATCGCTTCGGTCATGACCTGGCAGGCCCGCTGCGCGTCGGCGCTGGCGGGAATGTTCAGAGTGGCCTCGACAATGCGGTTGGCGCGCGAATTAGTAAAAATCTCCCCCATGATGAGCTTGTTGGGGATGGAGATGACTTCGTTGTCCTCGGTGATGAGTCGGGTGACGCCCAGTGTAACCTCGTGCACGATTCCGTACTGGCCCTGGACGAGGATCGTGTCGTGGACGACAAAGGGCCGCGTCAGGATGATGGCCAGGCCCGCGCCGTAGTTCGAGATCGGCCCCTGGATGGCGAGGGTGGCCCCAAAGGCGATGGCCCCCAGACCGGCGATGAGCGGCGCTATATTATAGAACTTCGCCACGGCGAAGGTGACGCCGACGGCCAATATCATGACCCGTGCGCTCCCGGCGAAGAACCGCGAAAGGGTGGGGTCGAGGTTGCGCCTCTCGAAGCGCTTCAGCAGGAAGCCCTTCAGCCAGCCCGACAGGATCCACCCGATCAGCAGGATGATGAACGCGCTGAGTATCTTGGAGCCGTTCTCGACCAGAAATTGGACAATAAACTCCGTGTGCTGCTGGATTTGCTCGATTTCCTCGTTCATCGCTTCTGTCGGGGATAAACTTTTTCTGGCGCAACGGAGGCTGCTTGCCAAGCTTATAGCAAGCGGCGGCTGACTTCGCCTGCGGCGGGGCTTTCCTGTCTTGCCTTTGTTGGGTAGCTCGCTCAAGAATGGGGTTTTTCCCGTGAAACTCTCTCTCAAAATCGAATACGCCTGTCGCGTCCTGGCTCAACTGGCGCGCAGCCACGGGAGCCAGCAACTGGCTCATATCGAAGATCTTGCCGAGGCTGAAAACGTGCCGGCCAACTACCTCGTCCAGATCCTGAACGAGTTGCGCAACGGCGGACTTATCATCAGCCGCCGGGGCAAGCAGGGGGGCTACGCGCTGGCCCAGGCCCCGGGGGAAATTTCCCTCTTCGACATTATCCGTATCGTTGACGCCGAGATGCTGGAGAACTCCGTCTCCGCCAACGGCCAGTCCGGACAGGCCGTGCAGGCGGTCTGGGCCGAGATCGGAGAAACCTTCGCCGAGCAGACGCGGAAAATCCGCCTGTCGGACCTGGCTGCCGAGACCGGCCCCATGTACTATATCTGAGGACCGGAAATTTCTGTCAGGCGGAGAGGGATAGGCTTGCCCGGTGCGGGGCTATTGACCAGTTTCGAGGTGCTGCTGCGCCCGGCGTGTGTTTTTCCGCAGAGGGCAGGGCAGTTTTTAGCAAACTGAAAACCGACCCATTACCCATGATTTACGATCATTTGGAACAACAGTTCCGCTACCGCAACTGCCACCCCGGCCTTGACCTGGCCTTCGATTACCTGGCCGGATTCGACCCCGGCACCCCGGATGGTCGCGTCGATCTGGACGGTGACCGCGTTTTCGCGCTGGTGCAGAGCTACACGACTTCGCCGGCGGACGGACGGCAGTTCGAGTCCCACTACAACTACGTGGACCTCCAGTACATGGTCAGTGGCGAGGAAATCATCTACCACAGCCCGCTGGACGTGCTCAGCGAATCCATCCCCTACGATGCCGAGCGCGACGTGATCTTTTACAGTGGGGCGGCCAGCCAGGCACTCATCCTGACGCCCGGCATGTTCACCGTGCTTTTCCCGCAGGACGGGCACCTGCCCTGCTGCTCGCATCAGGCCGATGTGGAATCTAAAAAGGTGGTCATCAAGTTGCGGGTTTAACGAGTCACCGCACCAGCCCCGAAGGTGGCCCTTGCGACTGCCAGTGCTTTGAAAAGAGGACGCAACCTGTGCGTCCTCTTTTTTTGTCTCTATTTGGTGACTTTTCTGCCGCGACCATAAGCTGTTATCGGGAAATGGCTTTTTTTGGGCAATCCCCCGGCATATTGCGTGTCCATGTCATTAGGCGGGCAAATACAGCAACGCACACGGGCTTAAAATCACCCATTCAATTAGATATTTATATTCTGGGATTGTGTTGAATTAGAATATGTAATTTAAGTGCAGGTGGTATGGAACCTGTATTGGTGCTTATTTTTGTATTGGGCTATCTGGCGATTACGCTGGAGCATCCGCTCAAGCTCGATAAAACCGTCCCCGCGCTGCTGATGGCGGTGATCATGTGGGCGGTCTTGACCTGCGGTTTTCGGGAGGGCTGGTTTTCAATCATTAACGGGGAAGGAGAGGTATTCAGTTTTACGCCGGAGACGGCGGAGGCCTCGATGGCCGGGCTGAACGCGATTATCCTGCATCACCTCGGCAAGGCGGCGGAGATCCTGATTTTCCTGATCGGGGCGATGACTATCGTGGAGATCATCGACTTGCACCAGGGCTTTGGCATCCTCAAGGGGGCCGTACGCACCCAGAGTAAGTGCAAGCTGCTGTGGATCACCGGGATTGGCGGGTTTGTCCTCTCCTCGGTCATCGACAACCTGACCGCCACGATCATCCTCGTGACGCTCCTGCGCAAGCTCATCTCCTCCCGCGAGGAGCGCATCTGGTACGTGAGCCTGGTTGTGATTGCAGCCAATGCCGGGGGCGCCTGGTCTCCGATCGGTGACGTGACGACGACCATGCTCTGGATCGCGAACAAGGTCTCTGCCACGCATCTGGTGCTCTACACCGTGCTGCCGTCTGTTATCTGCTTCGCGGTGCCGTTCGGGATCGCCTCGTTCCTGCCGGTGTTCCGGGGAAACCTCTCGGTGGACAACGAGTCCGACCTCGAAGAGGAACGCCTGCTCAGCAGCCGGACGATGCTCTGGCTCGGCCTCGGGGCGATTGTCTCGGTGCCGGTGTTCAAGGCGCTGGTCCACCTGCCCCCCTACATGGGGATCATGCTGGGACTGGGAATTGTCTGGGCGGTGTCGGAGAGCATCCACCCGGAAAGGGATTTCAAGCAGGCCCGGCGCTACCTGTACTCCTCCAACCGCGCACTCTCGAAGATCGAGATGTCGAGCATTCTGTTTTTCTGGGGTATCCTGATGGCGGTCGGCGTGCTGGAGTCGCTGGTCTATGGCTCGGTCGGCGGTGAGCCGATGGGGGCGCTGCGCTACATGGCCGAAAGCCTGCGGACCGTCATCCCCAACGAAAATATCGTCGTGCTTTTGTTGGGGATGCTCTCGTCGGTGGTGGACAACGTGCCGCTGGTGGCCGCCTCGATTGGGATGTACAACGATCCGCTGAACGCGCCGGTCTGGCAGTTTATCGCTCTCTCGGCGGGCACGGGCGGGAGCCTGCTCATTATCGGCTCGGCCGCCGGGGTCGCCGCCATGGGCATGGAGAAGATCGACTTCCTGTGGTACCTGAAGCGGGTGTCCTGGCTGGCGCTGATCGGCTTCTTCGCCGGGGCGGGTGTCTTTCTCGCTATGGCCTGAGCGGGGTCAGAAAACCTGTTGCCCCCGAAAAATAGGGTAAGCTGCGTGCCCGTGGTTGCACGTGGAGTTGAGCGCGCTATACTGGTTGCTATGAACAAGCGACCTCTCGGTAATTCTGGCATGGAAATCACGCCCGTGGGCTTCGGGGCCTGGGCGGTCGGCGGCAACTGGAAATACGGCTGGGGCGACCAGGAGGACAAGGACTCGGTCGCGGCTATCCACAAGGCGCTCGAACTCGGCGTGAACTGGATCGACACCGCCGCGGCCTACGGCCTGGGACACTCCGAGGAGGTCGTGGCGCGCGCGTTGGCCGACTGGCCGGGCGAGCGGCCCTACGTTTTTACCAAGTGCGGGATCGTCTGGGATGAAAAAGGGGAGGTGGATTTCAAGGTTCCGGCGCAGTCGGTCCGCCGCGAGATCGAGGCCAGCCTGAAGCGGCTCAAGGTCGATGTGATCGACCTTTACCAGATGCACTGGCCCGCCGACGAACTGGACGAAACGCTCGAAGGCTGGGCCGAGATGGCCAAGCTGAAAGCCGAGGGCAAAGTCCGCTGGATCGGGGCCTCGAACTTTAGTCGTGAAGAGCTGGAGAAGGCGTCGGAAATCGCACCCGTCACCTCCTTGCAACCGCCGTATTCGCTCCTGCGCCGCGAGATTGAACAGGACGTGCTGCCGTACTGCGGCCAACACGGGATCGGCGTGATTGTTTACTCGCCGATGGGCTCGGGGATGCTCACTGGTGCCATGACGCGCGAGCGTGCCGCCAAGCTCCCCAAGGCCGACTGGCGCAGCGGCAACGCCGAGTTTCAGGAGCCGAAGCTTTCCGAAAACCTGCGTCTGGTCGAGCGTTTGCGCGAAGTCGCCGCCGCCCACGGTCGCACTCCCGGCGAGGCCGCCATCGCCTGGACCCTGCGGCGTCCGGAAGTGACCGGGGCCATCGTCGGCGGGCGCAACGCCGCCCAGGTGGAAGGCATCATCGGGGCGATGGATTTCCGACTCAGCGACAGCGAAATCGCCCATATAGAGGGTCCGGTTTGTGCACGCGGATAGGCGGGGGCGGGGCAGGCACCCCGGAGCATGCGCAGGCTCTGCTTCTTCGGCAGGTGTGTGCTATGTGGATGGCACCTGGCACGAGGACTTTCGTCGCTTGCCCGACCCGAACAGCCACCGACCAGCGCACATCGCGAGCGACGAAAAATGACGGCGTCTTTATGCCATTTACCCGATAGCGCTTCGTGGTCAGGGGGTTGGGGATTTTTCAATTTTGGGCGGAAGGAGATGGCTGGATTAGGGGGGCTAATGAAGAGCTAAACCGGCGTTTGAAAGTGCGGACGGGTGGCCGTTTCCGCGTGCCATTGTGTTTGGATCGGTTTTACTCGACTACTAGATTTAGCGGCTTTACGCTAAAAACACCCCACATGTAGTAAGTTGTTCACCGCTATTCACATTTTATTCGCATGAAAGACCAATCCTCCACCCGCAACCAGACTCCCAGGCACGCGCTCACCATCAACCGCTGCTTTTCCTCTTCGGACGTCCACCCCTATGGTCAGTTGACCTGGGAATACCGCACTGCCGAAATCACCGACGATAAGGGCAAGGCCATCTTCAAGCAGGACAACATCGAAGTCCCGGCCGCCTTCTCCGACCTGGCGACAAAAATCCTCGCCTCGAAATACCTCTACGGCGACATCGACAACGGTACCGATCCGAAAAACGGGGGCCGCGAAAGCTCTTTTAAGCAGGTGATTGACCGCGTGGCGGGCACCATCACCGATTGGGGCCTGGCCGACGGCTACTTCAAGGACGAGCAACAGGCGAACATCTTCCGAGACGAGCTGACCTGGCTGCTTGCCAACCAGTACGGCGCCTTCAATTCGCCGGTCTGGTTCAACCTCGGCCTCTACCACGCCTACGGAATCGGCAAGGACTCGTGCAAGGGCAACTTTTACTGGAACCAGCAGCACGATGTCGTCATGCGGGCCGAGAGCCAGTACGAGTACCCGCAGTGCTCGGCCTGCTTCATCCAGCACGTCGAGGACAACATGGAGTCGATCATGGACCTGGCCCGCGCCGAGGCCATGCTGTTCAAGTTCGGCTCGGGCTCGGGCACGGACCTTTCCAGCATCCGCTCGACCCGCGAAAAACTCTCCGGCGGCGGACGCCCAAGCGGCCCTCTCAGCTTCCTGGCCGTGTACGACGCGGTGGCCGGGGTGGTCAAGAGCGGCGGCAAGACCCGCCGGGCCGCCAAGATGAACACCCTCAAGGACTGGCACCCGGACATCGAGGAGTTTATCAAGGCCAAGCAGGTCGAGGAGCGCAAGGCCTGGGCGTTGATCGAGGAGGGCTACGACCCGTCCTTTAACGGTGATGCCTACGCCTCGATCAAGTACCAGAACGAAAACCTCTCCATCCGCGCCTCTGACTCGTTCATGCAGGCCGCCATCGACGGGAAAAAGTTTTTCACCCGCCGCGTGACCGACGGGCAGCCCTGCGAGGAGAAAGACGCGTCCTTCCTCCTGGACAAGATCGCCGAGGGCACCCATATCTGCGGCGACCCCGGCATGCAGTTCGACGACACCATCCACAAGTGGCACACCTGCAAGGGTTCGGGCCGTCAGAACTGCACCAACCCGTGCAGCGAGTACCTCTTCCTCGACAACTCCGCCTGCAACCTCGCCTCGCTCAACCTGATGAAGTTCCGCACGCCAGAGGGCTTCGACGTGGAGCGCTTCGCCGCTGCCGCCCGTATCTTCATCATCGCGCAGGAGATCATCGTGGACCGCTCCTCGTACCCGACCGAGGGCATCACCTACAATAGCCACTGGTTCCGCACGCTCGGGCTCGGCTACGCCAACCTCGGTGCGCTCCTCATGTCCTACGGTTACGCGTATGCCTCGCCGGAGGGACTCGGGCTGGCCAAGGCCATCACCGCCGCCATGACCGGCGTGGCCTACAAGACTTCCGCCGAAATGGCCGCGCTCAAGGGGCCGTTCCCCGGCTACCACGAGGCCGCCCACTACGGCGTGCCCAACCCACCCGAAGCCGACAACGTCGCCTCCATGCAGGCCGTGATCGAACTGCATAAAAGCCATGTCGAGGCTCTCGACCACCACTCCCCCAAGCCCGTGGCCGAATACGCCGCCAGGGTCTGGAAGGAAGCCTCCGACCTGGGTAAACGCTACGGCTACCGCAACGCGCAGGTCACGGTCCTCGCGCCCACGGGCACGATCGGTTTTCTCATGGACTGCGACACCACGGGCGTCGAGCCCGCCATCGGCCTGGTCGCATACAAGACGCTCGCCGGCGGCGGTCTCATGACCCTGCCAATCAAGTCCATCCCGCTGGCGCTGGAAACGCTCGGCTACGACAAGGCCGCGATTGAAAAAATCTGCGCCCACGTCAAGGAGTACGGCACGGTCGAGAACATCAAGATGGGCGAAAAGGTGCGCGAATCCGGCATCAAGGACGAGCATGTGGCGGTCTTTGACTCGGCCTTCCGCTCCGGTATGGGCAAGCGTTACCTGCCCTACACGGCGCACATCGACATGATGAGCGCGGTCCAGCCCTTCCTCTCCGGGGCGATCTCGAAGACGGTCAACATGCCCGAGGAGTGCTCGGTCAAGGACATCCGCCAGACCTACATCGAAGCCTGGAAAAAGGGCATCAAGGGCATCGCCATCTACCGCGACGGCTCGAAGCGTTCGGCCCCGATCAAGACCCGCAAGGACACGCCAGAGGAAAAGCCGGTCGTGCAGGTCGTGACCGAGCCGTACCGCCGCAAGCTGCCTGACACGCGGCAGTCCATTACGCATAAATTCTCCATCGCCGGGACCGAGGGCTACCTCACCATCGGCAAGTTCGACGACGGCAAGCCGGGCGAGGTCTTCATCCAGATGGCCAAGGCGGGCTCAACCATCAACGGCCTGATGGACTCCGTCGGCACGCTGGTTTCGCTCTGCCTGCAATACGGGGTGCCGCTGGAAACGCTGGTGAAAAAGTTCAGCCACGTCCGCTTCGAGCCCGAGGGCATGACTCGCAACCCGCACATTCCCTTCGCCAAGAGTGTGGTTGATTACGTGGCCCGCCTGCTGGGCATGGAGTTTATCCCCGGCTACAAGGAGCGTATGTCGCCCGCCCTCCAGGCCGAAGGTGGCTTCGAGGACCAGCACCCCGGCAGCACGACCATCCCCAAGGAGGAAGAGGAGGCGCACATCGACACCGAGCAGCTTGAGTTTCTGACTCAGTCCGAGGGCAACCTGACCTGCCCCGAATGCGGGTCGAGCAAGGTCAAGGTCACTGGCACCTGCGCCTGTTGCCTGAACTGCGGCACTTCGCTGGGGTGCAGTTGAGATGCGCCCGTAGATTAACGGTTCAATTTACCTGGCAAAAGCCGGTCCGTTGCGGACCGGCTTTTTTAAACAAGAGGGTTGCCTGGTACGCCACGCGAAGGGGCCCGAAGTTCCTTTCCGCCTATTCGTGTCCTTCGCGGGCACCGCTTTCATTTTATCCTTCTTTTCAGAAAGTGATATAACTGGATGCTGGAGAGACCCTTAAATAGAATAACCGGCTGAGGCTCCGGGTGGGGGCGGGTCAGAGTTCGACCCAGATTTTACCTGCGGCGGACAGGCCGATTTCTCTGGGGGCCTGGCCGGGGATTTCGATGGTGAAGACTCCCGAGGGGGTGTGGACTTTGCTGACCTTGAACGGCGTGCCGGGCAACAGCCCGAGCGAGCGTACGTGTTCGAGAAAATCGGGCTGCTGGTCGGCGATGTGGGCGACTTTGGCCCGCTGGCCGGGAGTCAGGTGCGTCATCTGATGCATGTGGCGACGGTGCATGTGACCTTCGCGCGTCGGGATGGGGTCGCCGTGCGGATCAAAGCGTGGTTCGCCGAGAAAGGCGTCCAAATGTTCGAGCAAGCGGTCCGAGACGGCGTGTTCGAGGGTCTCGGCTTCGTGATGGACGTCGGCGAGGTTCATTTTCAGCACTTCGGCCAGGAAATATTCCAGCAGGCGGTGGCGGCGGATCATGCCCACAGCCAGTTCCTTGCCCTTGGAGGTGAGCCGAACTGTTTGCGGGGGCTCTTCGGTGACGAGTTCCGCCTTGGCCAGCCCGCTGACGATGGATGAGACCGTGCCGGGGATGAGGTCGAGGCTGTCCGCGATCTCCTCGACCGTAACGGTTCCATGTTCAGCCCGGTCCGCGAGCAGGTAAATGTTTCGGATGTAGTTCTCAACCGTTCGGCTCGGCATGATAAATGTCTCTAGTGAGGAAGTGGGCGAATTGCAAAGAAAAGCGTGCGCGCAGGCGAAAGGTTGTGCGGAGGCGGCGAAACAAGGTCCAGACGGAGATCGGCAGCAGGGCTTTCGTTGTCTTTTTACCTGATTTTAACTGTTGTGTGATGAAAGCTAACTATGTTCATAAGTTATTGTAATCTAAATGTAAAGGGACGCTGCTCACGCGCTTAAAGCTTGCTTTCGAGGCCTGTTTAAATAGTCTTACCTATCGAAACTAGGGAAAACCCATGAGTGACGAATAGTTGCTTACGAGGTGCTATCGACTTCCCCGGTTGTTGTTTTTATCATATGAAGTCCATACTCCAGCGGCTGACGGGTCACGCAGCCAAGGTTGAGGCTTCTCTGGCATCGACGGAAGTGATTCCGCCGCTCACGGAGAAGGCTTGGATCGGAGTGGACCTGGACGGCACGTTAGCCAGATTCAAGAGCTGGAAAGGGCTGAAGCATGTGGGGCGCCCCATCCCCTTGATGCTGGCCCGTATCCATCGCTGGCGGGCCGCCGGTTACCAGGTGAAAATCGTGACTGCGCGGGCAACCCTGCCGGAGTCTCTCCCTCCGATTGAGAAGTGGCTGCGCAAACAAGGCCTGGAAGGCCTGGAGATCACCAATCGTGTCGATATGGACATGGTTGAGCTCTGGGATGACCGCGCCGTCCATATCCAGCCAAACAGCGGGCGACTCTCACGCAGCCCGTCGGTACTGGCCCGACCCCGCGCTCCTCTGCTTGAAGAGGCTTTTCCGCAAGAAAATCGTCCCCGTCTCTCGTTTCTGACCTCCTAACGATTCTTTCTCATGTATAAACTTGTCAGGAACAAAATGACTACGCCCGGCATTCTTCTCACTATTGCCGTGGCTATCGCTTTTGTCGTCGGTGCTGTCGTCAGCCACCGTGCGCAATCACGCAACGAAGCGCCAGTGGCCGAGGCCACGACTACGCTCCGGTAAATGTAGCTCGTTTATTGTTAGGTGTTTAAGAAAACCTGTAGCCATAGTGGTTAAGTAGCCAATTGTTAATTGTTGGATGCGAAATCTAGAAAACAACAATTAGCCATTTAACCATTCGCTCTTTTAGTGGCGGCTACGGCTTTATTTAAACCGCCCCGGTTATGCCGGGGTGGCCGCTTGGATGGCGGCGATGACCTGGTCGTGCCAGCGTCCGTTGGTGGCGACGACACCGCTGTTGTGCCGGAGCGTGCGCCCGGCGCTGAAGTCGAGCGGCTTGCCGCGGATATCGGTGACAGTGCCACCCGCTTCCTCCACCACGAGGCAGCCGGCGGCGTGGTCCCAGATCTTCTCCTCGTAGCCGGGGCGGGTGGGCAGGCGCAGGTAGATGTCCGCGTCTCCGCGTGCGATGGAGGCGTACTTACACTGGCTGTCCATCCGGACCGAAGGCCGGGTGATGCCGAGTTTCTCCGCCACGGTGGCAGACCAGTCATGGCGGGAGTGTCCGCTCTCGACCGATTCGCAGAAGCAGGCGAGGGCGGTGTCGGCGGTCGATGAGACCTTGACCGGAGCGGCTTCGCCTGCGTCGAGCGGGTAGAGCCAGGCCCCTTCTCCGCGACAGGCGGCGAGCAGGCATCCGGTTTTGGCCGTTGCTTCATGGCCGCAGGGGAGTTCGGGGCAGCCGAGCACGCCCATCACGGGCTGCCCGTCTTCGACCAGCGCAAGGGCGATGGCGTACTGGTCGTTGCGCAGGAAGCCCTTGGTCCCGTCGATGGGGTCGAGGGTCCAGAAGCGTCCGGCGGGACCGCCGGTATGGTTGCCGCGGTCGATGGCAGCGAGGATTTCCGGGTTTCCAAGCTGGGGCAGGATACGCCTGACCTCGGCGAAGACCTGGGCGCGCAGAGCGGCGTTGTCGTCGGCGCGAAGGGCGTCGGCGTCTTCCTCGGCTACCACCGGGATATCCGGGGTGGCGGCCTGGAGCAGGTGGAGGATGACGGCCTGCGAGCCGTAGTCGGCAATCGTGACCGGCGATTTGTCGTTTTTGGCCAGCGCACCGTCCGCAGTCAGGTTTGCCCGGACGTGTGCGCATAAAAGTG
Source organism: Ruficoccus amylovorans (assembly GCF_014230085.1). Classification (NCBI taxonomy): domain Bacteria; kingdom Pseudomonadati; phylum Verrucomicrobiota; class Opitutia; order Puniceicoccales; family Cerasicoccaceae; genus Ruficoccus; species Ruficoccus amylovorans. The sequence goes on from NZ_JACHVB010000012.1 coordinate 151,619, forward strand.
CGGCCTTGCGCACGGCGTCGATTGCCATTTGTGCTGAAAAGTGCTCAAACTTGCTCATGAGAGGGAATTTTGCAGGGAATTAAGGCTTCTTCTTCGGTGTTGCAGATTTATTATCGTCTGCAAATATAGGGTAAAGTCCTCTGTTTAGTTTTTACTGTAATTTACCGATACAAAGCACGCTTGCAAAAAGAACAAGAAAAGACTGGGGTCCGTTTCGGACCGGCCGCACTCGGGCTATTGGTTGCCGGGATGATCTTTGCGGTCGGGTGCATTGTCGTGGCCTATGTGTATTACCAGGCGCGCAGCACGCAAGTCTCAAGCATCCGGGGCGACCTGGAGCGCCTGGCACGTCTGGTGGCGGCCCAGATTGACGGAGACAAGCACCGGCAGATCCTTTCTCCGCAGCAGCAGGACAGCTTCATGCACGAGTTGCTGCTGGAGCCGATGATCGCCTTTCACAACGCGGCGCCCGACATCGAGCGGGTTTACACCATGACGCCCCGAAGCCAGGGCGGCTACAGCATCGTGCTCGACACGAGCCAGAAGATCGACCTGCTCAAACGCAAGCCGGGCAACCTGAAGCCCATCGCCATCATGGAGCCCTATTCGGGCAATTTTGCGCCGGAGGACCAGGAGGCGATCCGCAAACTCGGCCCGAATGAAGTTTATTCGACCAGCGAACCCTACACGGACCGTTTCGGCACATATATGTCGGGGCTGGCGCCAGTGGTGGACTCGTCCGGCAATACTGTGGCCTATGCGGGGGTCGATCTGCCGATCGACGTCTATAACCAGCGCATGGCCGAAGTACGGGGGGTGGCGACCGGAGGCATTATCCTCTCCCTGATCCTGAGCGGGATGCTCGGCAGTGTTGCGGCCTGGATTCAGTTTATCCTGATCAAGGCCGAGGCGGTCAAGAACCAGGCGCGTCGCCGCTCGCTGCAGTCGCTGGAAGAGCTGGAGTACAACCAGAAGCTGCTCAAGTCGATCGCCGAGATGAACCGGATCATCCTGAGCGAGCCGGACCTCTCGCGGTCCATTAACGAGGCGCTCCGTCTGGTGGGGAAAACCGCCGGGGTGGACCGCGTGTACCTGATGCACCATCCGGCGGGTATGTCGCCTGACAAGCCCCAGGCCGAGGAGCACTACGAGTGGGCGCGTACCGGGATGACCTCGCACATGGACAACCGGGAATTCCAGCCTTTTTCCTACAATCAGTTTGGGCTCAGGCATTGGTACGAGCGCTTTGTCGAGGAGCGGGAGGTTTTCTGTTCGCTGCCGGGCGCGGAACGCGCCGATGCCGATTTCCTGGCCCGTTTCGGCATCCGTTCGCTTTTTTGCTGCCCGATTGTTTTCGACAATACCTGCTGGGGCTTCATGGCCTTTGAGGATTGCCGCCGGGAGCGCAACTGGACCGAGGAGCAGCGGGCGATTTTCGCCGCGTCGGCGCGTAATCTGGGCGCTGCCATCAAGCGCAACGTGGAGGAGGACGCCCGCCGTGTGGCCGACGAACGCTTCCGCGCCATTTTCCGCCAGTCTCCCATCGGCATGGTGATCCAGACCGCGGACGGGATCATGCTCCACAGCAACCAGGCCTTTCTCGGAGTCATTGGCTGCACGGAGGAAGACATCGCCCAGCGTTCATACCGTGAACTCTTTCCCGAGGACCGACTGGAGGAGGTTGAGCAGGAACGGGCGCTGATGATGGAAAAGGGCTGGAGCGGGCCTTTCCAGAGCGAGCTTTTCCATAAAAACGGGCACCGGGTCTCCGTCGTCTTTCAGAACATCATGATCGACGGCCGCGAGGGCGAAAAGCAGGTCGTGACCTTTATTGAAGACATCACCCGGCGTCTCGAACACGAAAGGGAGATGCGCAAGGCCCTCGCCGACGCCGACGCCGCCAACCGCGCCAAGAGCGAGTTCCTGGCCACCATGAGCCATGAAATCCGTACTCCGATGAACGGGGTGGTCGGCATGACCGGCCTGCTGATGGAGTCCGAGCTGACCGCCCAGCAGCGCGACTACGTGGAGACGATCCAGCTCAGCGGCGAGTCGCTCCTGGCCATTATCAGCGACATCCTCGACTTCTCCAAGATCGAGGCCGGGCGCATGGACTTTGACAAGGCCCCCTTCAGCGTGCGCGACTGCGTCGAGAGCACCCTGGAGTTGCTCGGCCCCAAGGCGGCCGAAAAGGGCCTGCGCATGGCCTATCGCCTTGCCGACGGCATGCCCGAGACTTTCCTCGGCGACGCCACCCGCATCCGCCAGGTGCTTTTCAACCTGGTGGGCAACGCCGTCAAGTTCACCGAAGAGGGTGAAGTGTCGATCCTGGTTAACGCCCGGCTGCAAAATTCCGGCTTCCACGAGGTCACGATTGACGTGCACGACACCGGGATCGGGATTTCGCAGGAGCAGATGACCCGGCTGTTCAAGTCCTTCAGCCAGTTGGACACGTCCTCGACGCGGCGGCATGGCGGGACCGGCCTGGGGCTGGTCATCAGCCAGAAGCTGCTGGAGCGGATGGGCGGGCGGATATGGGTCGATAGTGTGGTGGAGAAGGGGACCGTTTTCCATGTCGTCGTGCCCATGAAAAGCGTCCACAACAATTCGGACGAGGTGAAGGAACCCGCCGCCGTGCCGTATGCGGGCAAGTCCGTCATGATCGTGGAGAGCCACACCCTGACACGCGAATACTACACCCGGCAGCTCAAAACCCTCGGATTGCGGGTGGAGGCCTTTCGCTCGGCCCACGAGTGCCTGGCCTGGTCCAAGCTTAACGGGAACATCGACCTGGTGCTTATCGCGCAGGACCTGAAAAATTACGATGCCTGCCGATTGGCCATTGAGCTTGACCGCATCTACGAGGGGAAACTCAGCTTGGTGCTGCTGCGTGCGAGCAATGCCAGGCTGAGCCAGAACTACACCGAGACCTTTGAACTGGCGCTCCCTCCAACCTACCGGTTGAATACGCTCTCAAAGTATATGGCCGACGCGCTCAAGCTCTCCACCCGTCCGCTGCCGCCTGTCAGGCAGGCTCCTTCCGCGCAGTCCTCTGCGGAGGGCGAGGAGCGACGGCAGTTGAACATCCTCATGGCCGAGGACAACAAGGTGAACCAGAAGGTGACGGGCTTGTTGTTGAAAAAAATGGGCTACTCCGCCGACATCGCCAACAACGGGCTGGAGGTGCTCGACGCCATGCGCAAGCGCCACTACGACGTTATCCTGATGGACATGCACATGCCCGAAATGGACGGGCTGGAGGCCACACGCAACATCCGCGAGAGCTACGCGCGGGACCGGCAACCTTACATCATCGCGCTCACGGCCAGCGCGTTTCAGGACTTCAAGCAGGAGTGCCACGAGGCCGGGGTCAACGCCTTCCTGACGAAGCCCCTGCGCTCCGAAGAGTTGAAAAAATACCTGACCCGCCTTCAGGACGGCCAGATGGGCAGCACAGCTACAGGTTCTCCTCAGACTTGAGGGGGCAGAGCTTTTTTACGCAGCGGCCGAAGATGATGACCTCTTCGCCCTCGAACTCGAATTCCGGGGGCTGCTGCACCTTGTCCATGACCGCCGGGGTCTCGCCGGGCAGGACGAAGACCTGGTTGCACTCGCGGCAGATGAAGTGCGGGTGGTGGCCGCCGTCGGGGTTGGGTAACTCGTAGCGCACGGGCTGGCCGGGGAAGTTGACCCGGATGAGCATGTGCTCGCGGATCATCTCGGCCAGGTTGCGGAAAATCGTCCGCTGGCCGATACCGGGGCAGTCCTGGCGGGCCGAGGTGAGGATATCGTCCAGGCTCAGCGGGCGCTGGGCCTGCTGCAAGGCGTGGATGATGGCATCGCGCTGTTTGGTTTTTCTTTTCCCGTGCATGCTTGGTGGCGTTATGGGGCAGCTTAGGGAAATAAACCGCCGTGCAAAGTACATTTTCTAATTGACACTCGCATGCCAAAAACGTCCTCTAATCTACTATGCTACGAGGGACCAAGATTATTGTATTTATGGTGGCGGCCCTGCTGGCCGCAAGTGCCCAGGGGGCGATCACGCCGGGGGCCGGGTACACCGGTTCGACGGTGTTGACGGGGCGTTCCTTCGGGGCCTTTGACATTTACACCGATGCCGGAAGCGGCTCAAGCTACGCCTACGGCTGGACCGGTGGCGCGCTCAAGCAGTACTCCATGAGCAGCGGAGCCGAGACGGGCAACCTGGGCGCTCCCGATGCTGATCTTGGCTCGGCAGCTTCGCCCTCCTTTGTCAGCTACAACCCCTCGGACGGTTCCGTCTGGGTCGGCTTCACCAACTGGCAGAATCCCGCAATCGACCGGATCTACAAGGTCAGCTCGTCCGGCGAGTGGACCCAGGTGAACAGCCTGACCAACAACTACAGCCTCGCTTTCTACAACACGGAAGCCTTCGTCATGGCCGGGAACACAGTTTACTGGATCGATGGCGAGACTGGCAGCACCACCGCCTTTGCCCAGTTCGGGACGAATTCGGCTCAGCTTACCTTCGGGGACTCCGGCATGGTCGTGGGGACCTACGGCCTCACGGGGGATAATTACATCCTCGGCTACAGCAACGCGCAGCTCAACAGCTTCCTCCAGACCATGGAGCTTGGTGGCACCTGGACGCCGCTGCTGGTCGGCGATGGCGATATCCTTGAGACCTACTCCATGACGGGTAACAACGGCGGTATCGGCGGTGTTGCCGTGGGCGAAGACGGCACCATCTATTACTCCGGCAATGATTACTCGACCTACGAAACTCTAATCACCGACTCAGACGGCAATGTGATCGGGACCGCCCTCTATGACGGAATCGTCTATCTGGACGAGCTGGACGGGAAGCTCTACTACACGACCTGGAGCCAGGACGGCATCTCGGTGCTGGAGGCGGTGCCCGAACCGAGCGTTTACGCCCTGGCCGGTGGGATCTTCATGCTCGCGTTTTCACTTTATTATCGCCGCCGCGTGACCCGGTTGAGGGAATAAGACCTGGAATGTATGGTGGCTTGGAATAATAGACAAATGCTGGTTTCGGCCTTGTGCCTGCTGGCGCTGATGTCCCCGCTATTGCATGGCGGGGACTATTCGCGTGGCAAGTACGACCCCGACAACGCCTACGACGCACCCATCCCCGGCTGGGTCGGCCCGGCAGGTGAGGGCGGCGTGCCCCTGCCGGACGAGTACGGCAACCCCACCGTCAACATCGGCAACTACATCAACCCGGTCTTTGTCGGCTGGGCTTATTACTACGATGAAGAAGGCACGATCTATCCGGGGGTGGCCTATGAGCCGAGCGTGGAGGGATATTACTGGCCCTGGTCCGAGCCGGTGATGGCCGAGGGGCCGCTGTTTCCCTATATCAACGATGTCTGCTCGCTGGGGGGCTATGCGCCGGGCCAGGATACCGCAGAAGTTGAACCGGGCTACATCACCCTTTATTTTCGCAAGCCGGTGCGCGATGTGCCCGGCGCGGATCTCGTCGTGTTCGAGAACGCGATTTTTTCCGAATCCGAACTGGGCGAGGATGGCGGAGATCCCGGCGAGGGGATTGGTGGCGTTTTCGCCGAACTGGCCTACGTCGAGGTTTCCTCGGACGGGGTGCATTTCGCGCGCTTCCCTTCGGTCTCGTTGACCGAGGCCGCCTACGGCCCCAACGGTTCGCTCGACCCGACGAATGTTTACAACCTCGCCGGTAAACACGTCAACAATCAGGGCGAATGCTGGGGAACGCCCTTTGACCTCGCCAGCTTGCGTCAGGAAGACCTGACCTATTTGGACGACGAAGACATTGAGCGTCAGGTGGACATTAACAACATCCGCTATATCAGAATCGTCGATATCCCCGGCGACGGTTCGCGGCTGGATTCTCTCGGCAACTCGATTTACGACCCGTACCCGACCAACATCTATAACGAGGGCACGGGCGGCTTCGATCTGGACGCCATCGGGGTTATCGGGCAGGAGCGCGGCTTTTACGACTGGAGCGGTACGACGGCGATGAACCCGCTCGACGATGACGACGGCGACGGCGTCGTTAACCTGCTCGAATACGCCTTCGATATGAACCCTGCCGCCCCCGACGCCGGTAATCTCCCCCGGATGCAACTGGTGGACGGCAAGCCGCAGCTTAGCTTCCGCCGCGACGTGCGCAACAGCGACATCACCTACGTGCTGGAGGCGACCGACAGCCTGAGCCCCGTTGCCTGGTACGAGGTTGCGCGGGTTGAAGCCTTTTCCGACCCCGTGGTCTCGCTCCCCGGCCTGGAGGCGACCACTTCTGCCGAATCTCGTCACACTCAAGCCACGCTCGGTGTCTGGCAAACTGTCAGCTTCACCGACTTGTCCGCCGACACCACGCGTTTCTATCGCGTGCGCATCGACTGGGTTGACGCACAATGACACTAAAGACAAAGACTTCCGGGCGGCTCCGCCGCGCCTTTTCCCTGATTGAACTGCTCAGCGCTATGGCAGTCCTCGCCATTCTTGGCACGCTCGTGGTCAACGTGGTGGGCAGTGTCCGGCAGCAGGCCATGACCTCGCGTTCGATGGGGAGCATCCGCGCCCTCGTCACTGCCAATTACGCCTGTGCCGCCGACACCGGGCGCTTCGCCAAGGCTGAAAACCTGGCCGATACGGTTCACTGGCACGGCAAGCAGAAGAGCTCCAACAACTGGGTTGGTTACGGCGGCTACCTGACGCCTTATCTGGGAGAGGACCGCAAGGTGAGCCTGTGCCCGGTCTTTGAGCAGATCCTCGAAGAGGACGAGGGCAACCAGTTCAACAAGGGCACCGGTGGCTACGGCTACAACGGGATTTACCTAGGCAACGATCCCGCCGCAACGATTGCTCCTTCCGGTTCGTCGGGGGGTGGAAACACGCGTCCAACCCGCCCAGTTCGCACGGAGACAGCGGCTAACCGCCCCAGCGCACTCATCGATCCGGCCAATACCGTCATGTTCACCTCGGCCGCGCTGGTCAAGGAGGGCGGAGTGGTGGAGACCTATCTTTCCGCGCCCTACCATGCGCTTTCCGGCACCGAACTGGGGCAGAGACTGACCCCGACCACGCATTTCCGCTTCAACGGCAAGGCGCTCGTGGCCTGGTGCGACGGTCACGTCACGCTGGAGGCGCCCAACGACGCCGACACCAGCCAGAATGCCTACGGCGACGACAACGGCAAGTACACCGTCGGCTGGTTTGGCCCGACCGACAACAACGGCTACTGGAACCCGCATTACAAGCTCGGGACCGCGTATTAGGGGGCGGAGTAAATAAAGTCGTTACCAACCGTTGAAAGGCCGAATGACCAAATGGTTAAATGGTTAATTGTTATTTCCCGGGTTCAAACAGCCAACAATTAACAATCAGCCATTTAGCCATTTAACCATTGTGGCTATAATATTTCTTCAAACGCTCTATGCGTCCCCGCACGTTTTGGCTTGCCCCGGTGTGGTCCGGGGCGTTTTCCCTTAAAAATGGCTGAACAAACCGCCGACAAACCCGTCGTTCTCACCTGCGCCCAACCCACCGGGAAAATCCATCTCGGCAATTACCTCGGGGCGGTCAAAAACTGGGTGCGCTTTCAGGACGATTACGAATGCTTTTTCGGCATCGTGGACATGCACTCGATCACCGTGCCTTATGTCCCCGCGGACCTGCGCAAGAATACTTTCGATCTCCTGGCGACTTACATCGCCTGCGGCCTCGACCCGGAGCGCTGCCACCTCTTTTTGCAGTCGCATGTGACCGGTCACGCCGAGCTGACCTGGGTGCTCGGCTGCCTGACCCCTCTGGGCCGCCTGGAGCGCATGACCCAGTTCAAGGAAAAGTCCCGCAAGCAGCAGGACTCCGGCAGCGCGGGCTTCATCGGCAGCGGGCTGCTCTACTACCCGGTCCTGATGGCCGCCGACATCCTCCTTTACAACGCCGACCGCGTCCCGGTGGGCGAGGACCAGACGCAGCACCTGGAAATCACCCGCGACATCGCCCAGAAGTTCAACGAGACCTACTCGCCGACCTTCAAAGTGCCCGAGATCGACGTTCCGAAAACCGGGGCGCGCATCATGTCGCTCCAGTCGCCCGAGTCGAAGATGTCGAAGTCCGATACCAACCAGAACGGCACGATCTACCTCATCGACGACCCCAAGACGATCCGCAAGAAAATCGGCAGTGCCGTGACCGACTCCGGCAGCGAGATCCGCGCCGGGGCCGACAAGCCCGGCATCACCAATTTGCTGAACATCTTTTCCGCCGCCAGCGGCCAGCCGGTCGAGATGCTGGAAAGGGACTTCGCGGGCAAGACCTACGCCGATTTCAAAGGGGCTGTGGCCGAGGCCGTAGTCGAAATGCTCACCCCGGTGCGTGAGCGCTACGAGGCCATTCACGGCGACAAGGACTACCTCCTGTCCGTCCTGCGCGACGGCAGCGCCGCCGCCCAGAAGCGCGCCTACAAGACCCTCTCCAAGGTCTGGCGCAAGGCCGGTTTCGTCGAAGTCCCCCGGGGCTAAAAGCGGGGAAAACGCCCGCGATGACATGAAAGAAAAGATCGCCAGCGTGGCCCGTCTGGCGACTCTTGCGATAGGTTCTTGTCAGCGGGCACTTTATCCTGCAAACTGGCTGCAAATTATCAGAATGGAGGACCTAAACAATTTCCGGCTTCAGAAGATCAGCATGATCGTCGCCGACGTCCTTCTCGTCGCGTTCGGCTTGATCTTTGCCTTCAGCGGCGATGGCCCCATGAGCCCCATGCAGTTCTTCTGGGTGGTGGTCAGTGTTGGGCTCGGCGGCGTGCTTGCGTTCATTCCCTTTTTCCTGGAGTTCAAGATCCGGGCGAACCTGATGGAGTACGACCGCAGTCAGGCCAACCTGGAAAACGCCGAACGCATCGAGCGGGTGCTGGCCGAGATCCACGAGATCGCGGCCATCGTCGCCCGCCAGACCGACCGCGCCGAGGAGGCCCTGGCCAAGACGACCGAGGCTGCTGCCCGGCTGGAGGGGCACACGCCCGGCCAGCCCGGTGACAGCGGCGAGATCAAGGCGCTGTCCGACTCGGTCGAGTCCCTGCGCAAGGATGTGGCCCAGGCGCTTGAGAGCGTGGCCTCGGCGGAGGACACCGCAGCCCTCATTGGCGGAATCGAGGTGTCGCTGGTCAATCTCAGCGGCCAGCTTGAGCAGGTGCAGTATCAACTGACCCGCGACGCAGCCGCCCGCACAGCCCCGGATCAGGCCCCGGCTCACGCTTCCGACGCCGACGAGGCGGTCGAGCCCTCGGCGCTGGAGACGGAAGGTGGTTTATCGCACGCCCACACGAAGTTCGCACTTGGCGATACGCTGCCCGCCGACATCGCCAACGACGAGACGGTCGAACCCGACGAGACCCTGTTGGCCGAGCAGGAAGTTCCCGGTGAGGAGACGCCTGAGGAGGAGCTCGAAGGGGCTGAGGATGTGCCCGAAGATTTGGCCGTCAAGGACGCCGCCTACGAGGCCGAGATCGACGAGCTTGAAGCCGACTTGGCCGAGGCCGCCGAAGAATTGGCCGCCGAGGAAGGGGAGCTCTTGCCCGGCGACACCTTGCCCGGGGACGTGGCTGATGACGAAAGCGTGATTTCCGATGACGACCTGCTTGAGGCGGACGAGGAATCCGAGCCTGCACAGCCCTCCTGGGAGCCATCCGCCGAAGAGGAGCTTGAAGGGGCTGAGGACGTGCCCGAGGATTTGTCCGTCAAAGACGCGGCCTACGAAGCCGAGATCGACGAGCTTGAGTCCCGCCGCGAAGAAGCCGCCGCCGATCTCGCCCGCGAAGAGGGGCCGGTCTTTACCGACTCCCGCCCACTGGACGCCTCTGCCGGAGCCGCCTCAGCGGATGCCGCTGAGGGCACCAGCAGTGATGCCGATGACAATGACGCCGCCGAGGGCCTTTCTCAGCCGAACCTGATGGAGGAATTGCCTCCGTTGCGGGAAAAGCCCCGCAAGAGCCCGAAAGGCGCGACCGTTTTGGTTGCCCAGGTGCTGATCGGCATCGGCAACAAGCCGTACGTGCGCGGCATCGGCCCCGGTCTTTCGCCGGATGAGGGCGTGCCGATGGAGTTTCTCGAAATCGGAAAATGGCAGTGGACCGCGCCCGATGGCGAGGAGCCCATCAGTTGCCGCATCTACAAGAACGATGAAATCCCCGCTGACGGGGACATGATCGAGCTTGAGCCCGGCCAGCGCCGTACGGTGTCGCCGACTTTCCAGGGCTGAAATAAACAGAGCTTTTCTCCCTTTGACTACACCCCGCACCTGCACTGGTGCGGGGTTTTTTCTGGCTTCCGAAAGCGCCAGGCATGGCTTGTTGTCGGGTATGGTTAATTATTATGACCGTGCTTTTCAGGGGAAGTATCAGCTCTTGTTTTGGATTGTCCTGTCGGTGTTTTTTATTAGATTTGTAAATGGAAGCCATAAGTCGCATGCGTAATTAGAGGATCGGGACGCGTTTGCTCGTCTGGATTTAAATTAGTGTTGCTATTCATTTCAGTTTTTGTGGATTAGTTTTTTTAATTTTACGACACCCAGCAACTAACTTAATCATGAGTACTGCCACAGAATCCCAACCCAAAACCGAGAACGCCGCCCTGCTCAAGTGGGTCGACAAGATGGTCGAGATGTGCAAGCCCGACAAGGTGCACTGGTGCGATGGTTCTCAGGAGGAAGCAGACCGCCTCTTCGCCGAAATGGTTGAAGCCGGCACCTGTATCCGCCTTAACGAGGAGAAGCGCCCGAACAGCTATCTGTTCCGCTCCGATCCCCGCGACGTCGCCCGCGTCGAATCCCGTACCTTTATCTGCTCGCAGAACAAGGACGATGCCGGTCCCACCAACAACTGGGAAGAACCCCGCAAGATGCGCCGCCAGATGAAGGAACTCTTCGAAGGCTGCATGAAGGGGCGCACGATGTACATCATCCCCTTCAGCATGGGCCCCGTGGGCGGCCCGATTTCTCAGATCGGCGTCGAAGTCACCGACTCGGCCTATGTCGTGGTCAACATGCGTATCATGGCCCGCGTCGGCCAGAAGGTGCTGGACGCCCTCGGCACGGACGGCTTCTTCGTCCCCTGCCTGCACTCTGTCGGCCAGCCGCTGAAGGATGGCGAAAAGAGCGCCGCCTGGCCCTGCAACCCGGAAAATACGTACATCGTTCACTTCCCCGAAGAGCGCACGATCGTCTCCTTCGGCTCGGGTTACGGCGGTAACGCCTTGCTCGGCAAGAAGTGCTTCGCCCTGCGCATCGCCTCCACCATGGCCCGCGACGAGGGCTGGATGGCCGAGCACATGCTCATCCTCGGTGTGGAAGAGCCCTGCGGCAAGAAGACCTACGTCACCGCTGCCTTCCCGAGCGCCTGCGGCAAGACCAACTTCGCGATGGTCATCCCGCCCAAGGAAATGGAAGGCTACAAGGTCACCTGCGTAGGCGATGACATCGCCTGGATCAAGCCCGACGCCAACGGCAAGCTCCGCGCCATCAACCCGGAAGCCGGTTTCTTCGGCGTGGCCCCCGGTACCTCCTACGACACCAACCCGAGTGCGATGGACTCCTGCTCGCGTGACACCATCTTCACCAACGTCGCGCTGACCGACGACGGCGACGTGTGGTGGGAAGGCATGACTGCGGAAGCCCCGGCGCACCTGATCGACTGGCAGGGCAACGACTGGACCCCCGACTGTGGCCGTCCTTCCTCGCACCCGAACAGCCGCTTCACCGCCCCGGCCCGCAACTGCCCGGTCATCGACCCGGATTGGGAGCGCCTCGACGGTGTTGAAATCAAGGCCATGGTCTTCGGTGGCCGCCGCATGAGCGACATTCCGCTCGTCTTCCAGAGCTTCACCTGGAGTCACGGGGTGTACCTCGGTGCCACCATGGGCTCCGAGCGCACCGCCGCCGCCGAAGGTAAGGCCGGTGAACTGCGCCGCGACCCGATGGCCATGCTGCCGTTCTGCGGTTACCACATGGGTGACTACTTCCGCCACTGGCTCAAGATGCAGAAGGACCTGGACGAAACCCCGCGTATCTTCCACGTCAACTGGTTCCGCCGCAACGCCGACGGCAAGTGGCTCTGGCCGGGCTTTGGCCAGAACATGCGCGTCCTGCGCTGGATCGTCGAGCGTGCCAACGGCCGCGGTTTCGCCAAGGAAACCCCGATCGGCTGGGTGCCCCGCTACTGCGACCTCGACTGGCGCGGCCTGGACTTCTCCGAAGATCAGTGGAAGGAACTCATGAGCATCGACCGCGAAAAGATGAAGATGCAGACCCTGCAGCACGAAGAGCTCTTCCTCCAACTCTTCGACCACCTGCCCAAGGAACTGATCTTCGAACGCGAACTGCTCATTTCCCGCCTTTAAGATTTCGCGATCTTAACGAACAACCCCGAGACGTCCGGCTTCTACGCCGGGCGTCTTTTTATAGCTTAAACGCTTGTGCGTTTAAGAGTTTGAGAGTTTCGGGTTTGAGAGTTTGAGAGTTAAAGGGGCGGGAGCGTTGGGAGAGGAATAGCACCTCTCATCCGGATCAAAGCGCCGAACCCTTGCGCTGGGGAGCTGTCCTTGTCCCGCCGAATCGTGCTCTCCGAGCAGACTTGCTTACCTGCGAAACCCGCACTCTCCGGCGGGGGAGGGGTAGCGGCCTTTCTGGACTTTGAGGGGGCGTCGCCCCCTCAAAGTCCAGAAAGGCCACGCACCGTAGGGGCATCGCCCCTCAATGCCAGCGGGTGTAACCCGCTAGTCTTGGATGAGGATGCGGAAGAAAAGGTCTTCGCCGGGGGCGTGCTGATAGGTGTAGATGTAGGCGTTGTCGGGGCCGCTGGGGCCGGAAGGCGTGGCCTCGGGGACGGCGGAGTAGGGGCCGCCGGGGGCGGTTGCCTTGAGAAGTGTGAAGGTCGCGCCGGGGCTTTCGTTCTCCGGGTCAAAGGTGATGCTGGTCAGGCCGCCGGGGCTGTGCGTAACGGTCTCGACGTTCAGGCGCAGGCGTCGCCAGTCCACTTTCACATTTTGCAGATTGGTCACGGTTACGGTGCGCGTTTGCACGGGGTAGCCCGGTGCAGTGAAGGTGACGGTATAGGTGCCGTCGCGGTACACCGGGACGGCGTAGCCGCCGCTGGTGGTGCTGATCGCGTAGTAAACACTGCCGTCCACATCAACGCGGACGCCGCCCGCACCCTCGCCGGTAGCGTAGGACTTGCCGCCGTCGGAATCGTCAAAGATGACGCCGGTGATGTAGGCGGTGTCCGCCTGCGGCTGACCGAAGTCCTGCGTCACGACCTGGGGGCCGGCGAGAGGGCCGGTTGTATTCAAAATCCCGATACCGGCCTCTTTGAAAAGCGGGTTGTGGAGGTTGAGCCTATGGCCGGGCGCGTCCTGCATGCCGTCATTGTCGTGGACCGTGCCGGCGTAGGCGGGGGCGTCATTGGCGTCGTCGCCCCAGTCCACCTCAAAGGCGGCGTGCCCGTGGGTGACGGAAAGCGCGTTGAGATAGATGTTTTCGCCGATGTAGGAAAAATCGTAGCCCTGGCGGGTGGCGCGGTCGCCGGGCGTGTCGCCGGGCTGGTTCGGAGCGGGCGCATCGGGGGAACTGGTGTGGTCCTGAAAGACATGGTCGCGCATGTCCTGCGTGTGCAGGCGGGCGGAGGCGAGGAGCTTTTTGTTAAAAGCGAGGGGCTGGACGTTGTTCTCCAGATCGGCGAACTCGACGATCATCTGCGGGATGCTGACGCCGAAGTGGTTCATGGCGGCAATGACATCGGGGTCGGTCGGGGCGGCCAGTCGCTGGGCTTCGGCGTTGGCGTCAGCACGGGCGCGGTTGATGAGTTCGAGGTAGTACTGTTCGTCGTCGCTGGGATCACCGATGGAGTAGGGGCGCTTGATGAAACTCGTGCCAACCTGGATGTTGTCAAAGAACCAGCCGACGAGAGGTTCGTGCTCGGGGGCGGTGAGTGGATAGTAGCTGCCGGTGCTTTCGTAAAGGAAGCGCAGGCGCACGGTTTCCCCGGCGTAGGGAGAGAGGTCGAGCTGTTGCAGGGAGGGGGATAGCTCGGTCTCGCCACCGCTGCCGGGAAGGCTGTAGAGCGTGACAGGCCAGGTGGCCCCGTCGTCGGTGGAGAGCTGGACGCGGGCGATCTGCGACTGAGTCGAGTAACGGAGCCAGCTTTCAAAAAAGAGCTTCATCCCGGCGGTGACGGCGACCGGGCTGGCCAGTGTCAGGCTCGAGTCGGTGCCGTCGCTGTGGAACAGGTGGAAGCTGTGTTCGCCTTCGAGCGCGATCAGATCCTGCACGACCTCGAAGCTCTCGCTGCTGATGTCGATACTGAAGCCCGTAGTGCCGCCCTCGGCATTCTCGGCCAGGGTGCTGGCGCTTTCGCCTGTGCTGGCGGCGCGGAAGCCGAACGAGGTGAGAAAGAACGTCTCCTCTTCCTGGTAGTGCAGCGGCAGCGCGGGGTCGGGGTAGGACATGCGCCAGGCGGGCGGAGGCGCGCTCACCGGGGTGGCGAAGACTGCCGGGAAAGAGGCGGGCAGGATGCAGAAAGCCGTCAGCAGCGCTAGTTTTGTCATAATTAGAGTTTGAGGTTCTTAGGCGGGGCGGCTGGGCGGTGCAAGCCTTCGGCGGGCATGACAAAACTTTTACAGCTTTTGGGTTTCACGCTGAGAACCGATTCCGTTATAAACTGTCACTATGCCGATGACCCGACTATCCCCCTTCTTGTTCGCCGCTCTGGCGGCACCGTTCTCACTGCCTGCCGCGCAGGAGCAAGTCCTCGATTCGCACCTCAACGCGGTTACGGTTTACACCGACCGGGCCGAGGTCGTCCGCCAGGCCGGGCTCAAGCTCGACCCCGGCGTCCACACGCTGATCTTTACCGATCTGCCCGCGCAGACCGACGCCGGGAGCCTTCAGGTGGACGGCACTGGCGGCTTCACTTTGCAGGACGTACGCTTTGAGACGCGGCAGCTCACCGACCTGCCCGAAGGGCGGCTCAAGGAGCTGACCGACGAACTGCAAAAAGCCGACACCCAGGCCAAGGCGCTCGGGATGACGGCCACCCGCCTGAAGGACCGTCGTGCCGCGCTGGAGGCGGTGCTGGCCCGCGTCACCGCCACGCCCAAGGACAGTAGTGCCCCCGCGCCGATGGATGCCGTGCAGTGGACCGAGATGCTGACTTTTTATAACACGCAGTTGGAAAAGATCGACCAGTCCACGATGGAGAACGACGCCGCGCTCCAGCAGGTCAGTGAAATCCAGAACCGCCTGCGCCGCGAGATTTCCCAGCTCAACGCCAACGCCCGCAAGCAGAGCAACGTGGCCAAGGTGGTGGTTTCACTCGACCGCTCCTCGGAGGTCGTCGTTGAGTTGACGAGCATCGTCTATGGCCCGCGCTGGACCCCCAGCTACGACATCCGCGCCAACACCACGGACAAGCAGGTGACGCTCGCCAGCTACGGCAGCGTGACCCAGAACACCGGCGAGGACTGGACCGATGTGCGTCTGAGCCTCTCGACCGCGCAGCCGCAGGTCGGCGGACGCGAGCCTGAGTTGAACCCGTGGTTCGTCAATGTGTTCAAGCCGATGCCGGTCGAGCCGCCCTTTGCCTATGAATCCGCCCGCGCCAAGCAGGCTCGCCCGGCGATGGCCAGCGGCCTTACCAACGAGATCATGGCCGATTCGTTCGTCGCCTCGGCTCCGATGCAGGTGCAGGAGGCGACCGTGCAGAGCGGAGCGACTGCCGTGGTGTATCAGATTCCCAATACAGCCTCCATCCCCAGCGACAACCAGCCGGTGCGCGTGTCCATCACCACGCAGAGCTTCCCGGGCGAGTTCCGCTACTCGGCCGTGCCGAAGCTCTCTCCGCACGTTTACCTGAAGACGAAAGTCACCAACGCCAGCGAATACGCCTTCCTGCCGGGGCCGGGGAATATCTACCTCGACGGCAGCTTCGTGGGTCAGTCCGCGCTCGATCTGGTGCCGCCGGGACAGGAGTTCTGGACGTGGCTCGGGATCGACCAGGGCGTGACGGTCGAGCGCAAGCTCCTCGACCGCAAGGAGGGCGAAGCCGGGTTCTTCGGCGGGAGCAAAAGCATGACCTGGCGCTACGAGTTCGAGATCAAGAACAACAAGCAGACGCCGATCACGCTCTCGGTCTGGGACCAGATCCCCGTCTCGGAAAACGACGACATCGCCGTCGAGCTGATCCAGCCGAAGTATTCCGCCGACACCGCCTCGCTGAAGATGACTTCGCAGAAATTCATCGAGTGGATCTACAACCTCAACCCCGGCCAGGAGGTCAAGACGCCCTTCGAGTTCAGCGTCACCTGGCCCGAAGACGTGCAGGTCTCGGGGCTCTAAATAAGAGGCCGCGAGGGGCGCATCAACCGTCCTGGGTGGCTCCGGTTGTTTCCGTTTTTCTCAAGCCGTCCGGTTCCCGCCGGGCGGCTTTTTCGTGCCGGAGGGAACACTTTTTGCCGGGCCGTTACGAAGGTCAACGCGGGTCTTGTTATTGAAACTAAGTCTCATATCAATAAATCTGGATGTTTTGATGATTTGACTTGCGGGCGCTGTGAGATTGTGCAGATTTAGCGGCTTATGAACAAAAGTTTCATCTTCTCCTCTGAATCGGTGGGCGAAGGCCATCCGGACAAAGTTGCCGACTATATCTCTGACAGCATCCTCGACGCTTGCCTCAAGGACGACCCCAAGAGCCGCGTTGCCTGCGAAACCCTCGTCAAGAGCAACTGCGTGTTCGTCGCCGGAGAAATCACCACCAACTCGAAGTTCAACTACGAGCAGGTCGTGCGTGACGCCATCCGCGACATCGGCTACATCGATGCCAAGGACGACGCCGTTTTTCACGCCGACGAAGTTTTCATTTCCAACTGCCTGACCACCCAGTCCCCCGACATCAAGCAGGGCGTTGACGCCGCTGCGGCCGATGGCAAGGACACTGCCGAGCAGGGCGCCGGGGACCAGGGGATCATGTTCGGCTACGCCTGCAATCAGACCGAGGAGCTGATGCCCGCCCCGATCATGTTCGCGCACCGTCTGCTGCGCGAGATGGCCTACCAGCGCAAGGAAGTCGGCGTCGAGTGGCTCCGCCCCGACGTGAAGAGCCAGGTCGCCGTTGAATACGTGGACGGTGAGATCAAGGGCATCCGCAATGTCGTCATTTCCACGCAGCACATCGAGGACGTGAAGCACAGCACGATCCGCGAGTTTTGCATCGACGAGGTCATCCGCAAGGTGCTCCCGGCTGAGCTGATCACGGACGAAACCGAGTTTCTCATCAACCCGACGGGCAAGTTCGTCGTCGGCGGCCCGCAGGGCGACGCCGGCCTGACCGGGCGCAAGATCATCGTCGATACCTACGGCGGTTGGGCTCGCCACGGTGGCGGCGCCTTCTCCGGCAAGGACCCCTCGAAGGTTGACCGCTCCGCCGCGTACTTCTGCCGTTGGGTGGCCAAGAACATCGTCGCCGCCGGACTGGCCGACGAGTGCGAGCTCCAGGTCGCCTACGCCATCGGTTATCCGTACCCGACGAGCATCCACGTGGACACCTTTGGCACGGCCAAGGATGGCCTCTCTGACGCGGAAATCTCCGCCGCCGCGCAGCGGGTTTTCTCCTTCAAGCCTGCCGATATCGTTGGCCAGCTCAACCTGCTCCAGCCGATTTACCGCCAGTCCACCAACTACGGCCACTTCGCCAAGGCGGACCTGCCCTGGGAAAGCACCGCCCGCGCCGCCGAACTCAAGGCCGCTCTCGGCGCCGCCGTTTAAGGGGGGAAATTGCCCGCGAAGCTACGCGAAGGAACGCGAAGATGAGCGAAGTGATCTTTAAGCAGGAATGCTACGAGATCATTGGGGCTTGTATGAGGGTTCATTCCGCGATGGGGAGCGGCTTTTTGGAAAGAGTTTATCAGGAATGTCTGCGGATTGAGTTTGATCAGACCGGGATACCGTTCAGGGAACAGGCACCTATCGCCATTCACTACCGGGGGCGCCAACTGGAAAGCCAATACTTTGCAGACTTTCTCCTCTATAACTCGATTCTCCTGGAAATTAAATCGCTGAAATCACTCTTGGCGGAACATGAAGCTCAACTGCTCAATTACCTTTCCGCCACCCGGCTTCCGCTCGGACTGCTGGTTAATTTCGGCTCCCTCGGCAAACTAGAATACAAACGCTTAGCACACTCCCGCTGACCTTCGCGCCTCTTCGCGTGTCTTCGCGGGCAACTTAATTAAAGATCATGTCTACAGATACACTGACCACGACCGACTACAAGGTGAAGGACATCTCGCTGGCCGACTTCGGCCGCAAGGAGGTCGAGATCGCCCAGTTTGAAATGCCCGGCCTCATGGCCACCCGCGAGAAGTATGCGGCGGAAAAGCCCCTCGATGGCATCCGCATCATGGGCTCGCTGCACATGACGATCCAGACCGCCGTGCTGATCGAGACCCTTCAGGCTCTCGGCGCCGACGTGCGCTGGTGCTCGTGCAACATCTTCTCCACCCAGGACCACGCCGCCGCCTACGTGGCGAAGAACCTCGGCATCCCGGTCTTCGCCTGGAAGGGCGAGACGCTGGAGGAGTACTGGTGGTGCACCTATCAGGCGCTGACCTGGCCGGACGGCAAGGGCCCGCAACTGATCGTTGACGACGGCGGCGACGCCACGCTCCTGATCCACAAGGGCTACGAACTCGAAAACGGCTCCGACTGGGTCGAAGGCGAATCCTCCAGCCACGAGGAGAAGGTCATCAAGGACCTGCTCAAGCAGGTCAAGGGTGAGTCCCCGACCCGCTGGCACGAAGTGGTCAAGGAGTGGAAGGGCGTCTCCGAGGAAACCACGACCGGCGTGCACCGTCTCTACGAGATGCACAAGAAGGGCTCGCTGCTGATCCCCGCGATCAACGTGAACGACTCCGTCACCAAGTCCAAGTTTGACAACCTCTACGGCTGCCGCGAATCCCTCATCGATGGCATCAAGCGTGCCACTGACGTGATGATCTCCGGCAAGGTCGCGGTCATCTGCGGCTACGGCGACGTGGGCAAGGGCTGCGCCCAGGCCATGCGCGCCCAGGGTGCGAACGTCGTGGTGACCGAAGTTGACCCGATCTGCGCGCTCCAGGCCGCGATGGAAGGCTTCCGCGTGCTGACGGTCGAGGACACCCTCGGCTTCGGCGATATCTACGTTACCACCACGGGTAACAAGGACATCATCACCGCCGCCCACATGGCGAAGATGAAGGACCAGGCCATCGTCTGCAATATTGGCCACTTTGACAACGAGATCCAGGTGGACCAGTTGGCGAAGCTCCCCGGCGTGCAGGTCGAAGAGATCAAGCCCGACCACATGGGCGCGGTGGACAAGTACACCTTCGAGAACGGCAACAGCATTTACCTGCTGGCCAAGGGCCGTCTGGTCAACCTCGGTTGCGCCACGGGTCACCCCTCGTTTGTGATGTCCAACAGCTTCACCAACCAGGTGCTGGCCCAGGTCGAGCTGTGGAAGAAGCGCGAGACCTATAAGCCCGGCGTTTACATCCTGCCCAAGCACCTCGACGAGGAAGTCGCCCGCCTGCACCTGCAAAAGATCGGCTGCAAGCTGACCAAGCTCTCGCAGACCCAGGCCGACTACATCGGTGTTCAGGTCGAAGGCCCCTACAAGCCCGACCACTACCGCTACTAGGCGGGTCGCATTCTTCGGGGTGATTCATTCACTCCCGAAGAGCCGAATTCCATATACATTTCAAAGTGCGCCAGTTTGCTGGCGCACTTTTTTTGTTTTAACCGAAGGCGTTTTTAACCCAAGCTGGGGTGACCTTCCGCAACGGGGCAGTCATGTTTGCAATAAGAAAGCGAATCCTCATCAAGTGGGGTGGTCTGGTGGCCGCGCTGTTGGTATTGGCCGGGGCGCTGTGGTTTTTCTGGCCGCGCCCGTGCACGTACCGCGACTTTGACCCGCGCGAGATGGCGCGGCTGGAGACGAAGATGTGGCAGGCCTATTACGCGAAGGATTACGTGGACTTGGGGGCCGGGCTTTGGCGGACGGTTCGCACGCAGTTCGGGTGCTCGCCGTGGGTGGATACCCGGATCGCCTACTACGGGGTGCAGGCTGCCCGCGTTTTCCAGAAATCCACCAGCCGGGAAAAGGCCGAACTGGCCCTGCCGTATCTGGTGGACTATTACCGGGTGATCTCGGACTCCTTTGATAACAGTTTCGACTACGAGGAGGCCGCCCGGCTGGAGCTTGAGTGGTGGCAGCTTCGGCGGGAAAAGGCTACCGGGGACGAAGTCGCCGCCGTGCTCGCCCGGCTGTATGCGCTGCTCAACGACCAGCCGGTGGACGATATGCTCCCGGCGGCGCAACTGCGGGTGACGGCGATGCGCTACCGTGATGACCGTCGCGACACCGGGCTTAGCCCGGAGGAGTGGGATACGCTGGAGGAGCAGTTGTACGCCTCTTACCACAGCTTGCAGGCGACGTTGTAAGCTTCGGGGCGGGGGAGGTTTCGCACTTGGAAAGGGGGTGCCGGTGTTGTTGTGGAGGCGACGGCGTTGTTGCCGCAAAATGCGAGGCCCGGCTTGCCGGAGGGTGGATTTTGCTATAAGCTGGGCGTTTTCTTTTACACGAAATGGAAAACAGTACCGCCACCAGTCCCCTGGACACCTTTACCGCCATCCGCGAACGCCGCTCGGTCAAGCTCTACGACCCGGAGTTTGTCATGCCGCAGCAGGACATCGACCGCCTGCTGGAGCTGGCTACTCTCTCGCCGACCTCGTTCAACATCCAGAACTGGCGCTTCGTCGTGATCCGCGACAAGGAACTGCGCGAGCAACTGTGCGCGGCGGCCTGGAACCAGGCGCAGGTGCGTGAAGCCTCCGCGCTCATTATGGTCTGCGCCGACCTCAACGCCTGGGGCCTGCGGACCGAGCGCTACTGGGCCAATGCTCCCGAAGAGACCCGCAAGATGCTGGTCGGGATGATCCACCAGTTTTACAAGGACGACAAGCAGCTCCAGCGCGACGAGGCGCTGCGCTCCTCCGGCATGGCCGCGCAGACGATCATGGTCGCCGCCAAGGCCATGGGCTACGACACCTGCCCGATGATCGGCTTCGACATGGAGACGGTCTCCCGGCTGATCAAGCTGCCGAAGGACCACGTCATCGGTATGATGATCGCCGTCGGCAAGGCCGTCCAGCCCGCCCGCCCGCGCGGCGGCCAGCTCCCGCTCGACGAGATCGTGTTCGAGGACACGTTTTAAGAGCTTTTGTGAGATCCGGCTGCCACGAAGGGCAAATGGTTAAATGGCTGATTGCTAATTGTTGGATGTAGAATCCGGAAAATAACAATTAGCCCTTATATCCTTTTAACGGTAGCGACCTCTCGTCTTTGAGCATTCGAGGAGGGAAGTTTGCCCCTCTCTTGTGCCCGGTGCGTTATGCGCCGGGCTTTTTTTTGCGCTTTCGGGGCTTGGGGACGACGCCGAAGCGCGGGTCTTCGGCCAGGAGGTACTCGACGATGCGCCCGGCCACGGTCTCGAAGGCGTCGTCTTCGGCGTGCAGCATGAGCCATTTGGGCAGGACGGGGTGGTTCGTCAGCATAGGGAATTCTGCTACGATGGCGGCGTGCTGGTCGCGCTCGGCGGGCACGAGAAAGGCGTTCCAGGGGTCTTCGCCCTCGGCCAGCACGGCGACGATTTTACCCCGGTAGTAGCAGCCGAGGCAGCCGAACATGTGCTTGCGCTCGTAGCCGGGGCGTTCGGCCAGGGGCTCCATCAGGTACTCGTAGGGGTGTCGCCGGGACATGGAAGCAGGGTAGTTTCGGCGAAAAAACCGGCAAGCCCGAAGCTCAGCCCTTGCTTTGGCCCTTGACCCGCCGCCCCCGAGCGCAGACAAATCAGCGGCATGTTTGTGGATGAAGTCACTATTCGCCTCAAGGCCGGAGACGGCGGCAACGGCTGCATGAGCTTCCGGCGCGTGGCGCACAACCCCAAGGGCGGACCCGACGGCGGCAACGGCGGCAAGGGCGGGGATATTATCCTCGTGTGCGACCCGAACACGGCGGACTTCACCGACTACAAGTTCAAGCCCCACGCCGCCGCCAAGAACGGTGTTCCCGGCAAGGGCTCGGACAAGGACGGTGCCAACGGCGATTCGCTCAAGCTGAAAATGCCCCCCGGCACGGTCGTGATCGACGAGGAGACGGGCAACACCGTGCTTGAGCTGATCGAGTACGGCAAGGAGTACCTCCTGCTCAAGGGCGGCAAGGGCGGCAAGGGGAACACGACCTTTAAGTCGTCCACCAACCAGGCCCCGCGCAAGTACACCCCCGGGCAGGAAGGCGAGCAGGGCACCTACAAGCTCGTACTCAAGTCCATCGCCGACATCGGGCTGGTCGGCTTCCCCAACGCGGGCAAGTCCACGCTCATCGGCCTGCTGACCGGCGCCGAGCCGAAGACCGCCAGCTACCCCTTTACCACGCTCCAGCCGACCGTGGCCGTGATCGAGTACCCGCAGACCTACGAGCGCCTGACCATGGCCGACATCCCCGGACTGATCGAGGGCGCGCACGAGAACCGCGGACTCGGGCACCGCTTCCTGCGCCACATCGAGCGCTGCAACCTGCTGCTGTTTCTCGTGGACATGGCCGGGACCGACGGGCGCGACCCGGTGGACGACTACCGGCAACTGGTGCGCGAACTGCGCTACTACGACGAGGCCATGCTCGACAAGCCGCAGCTCATCGTGGCCAACAAGATGGACGAGCCGGAGTCGCCGGAAAACCTCGCCCGCTTCAAAAAGAAGATCCGCCGCAAGGTGCACCAGCTTTCCTGCCTGAGCGAGGAGGGCCTGCCCGAACTCAAGGCCATCCTGCGCGAGCGCGTCCTGCTGGGGAAAACGCGCTGAGCATGTGCGGCCGCGTCGTCTGCGGTTAAGCCGGTCCCGTCAGGTTTTTTAAGTCCTTGGTGGTTTGATTTATTAACCACAAAGGCACGAAGACACAAAGTGGTGTTGGCCACGCCGAGAGACTTGCACGTCTCTGGTTTCCCTTCTCCGGTGGCGTCCACTTCGTTATTTCTACAAGTTTGGGTACGCTTCAGTTTGGATGCCCCTCAGGGATTGCGGCTTTCAGTTTCACTGAAAGCCGCAATCCCTGACGCGATGCGCAGCAACGAAAGTGCAGGCTTCGGCTGCTCGTTCCGTATTTTGTCCACGCGGCCTAAAGCAGCACTGGGGCCAGGAGCCTTTCTGGCTCCGTAGGGGCAGCGCCCCTCAATGTCCAGTGCGGCCACGCACTAGCGGGCGCAGGCTGTGCGGATCATTTCACGGTTTGCGCCGCCGGGGGGGACCATGGGCAGGACGTGTTGTTCGACGCCGGTGGGGGCGTTGATGAGGACCGGGCCGGGGCGAGCGAAGGCTTCGGCCAGCGCGGCGTCGATGTCCGGTTCCCCGGCCAGATCGACGGCCTCCATGCCCATGGCCCGCGCCATCATGGCGAAGTCCGGCCCCTGCTCGAACTTCGAGGCGATGAGGCGCTTGCCGAAGAACAGGGTCTGCTGCTGGTGGACGAGCCCGAGCGACTGGTTGTTCATGATGACGACCTTGATGTCGGCCCCGGCTTCGGCGGCGGTGATCATTTCCTGGTTGTTCATCAGGAAGCTGCCGTCGCCGCTGATGCAGACGACGGGGCAACCCGGCTCGGAGAGAGCCGCGCCCAGTGCCGCCGGCAACCCGAAGCCCATCGTCCCGAGGCCGCCGCTGGTCAGCCATTGGCGGGGGCGGCAGAAGGGAAACGCCTGTGCCGTCCACATCTGGTGCTGGCCGACGTCGGTGGCGACGATAGCGTCGCGCCCGGCGTGGCGGGCGATGGCGTGGATCAGCCCGTAAGGCGTGGAGGGATCTTCCGCGCCGGGCATTTCCATCGGGTGGGTGGCTTTCAGCTCGGCGATGCGGGCGTTCCAGTCCGGGCGCTGGCGCTCGGGCAGGATGGCCAGCAGGCTTTCCAGAAAACGTCCCGCGTCGGCACGAACGGACAGTGTGGGCATGCGGATTTTGCCCAGTTCGGAGGCGTCGATATCGACATGGATGACGCGGGCGTGGGGGCAGAATTCGGCAACCTTGCCCGTGGCCCGGTCGTCGAAGCGCGCGCCCAACGCGATCAGCAGGTCGCACTCCTCCAGGGCCAGATTTGTGTAAGGGGCGGCGTGCATGCCCAGCATCCCGAGGGATTGCGGGTGATCGGTCGGCAGCGCCCCCAACGCCATCAGCGTGCTGACGGTGGGCAGGTGCGAACGCTCGGCCAGCGCGCGTGCGGCGGCGCTGGATTCGCTGTGGATGATGCCCCCGCCCAGATAGAGAATCGGCTGGCGGGCCTCCTCGATCATGGCGGCGGCCTGCGCGACGGCTTCGGCCTCGGGCTCGGCGGGCGCGTCGGCGGTGCCGGGCTCGGGCCAGGCGTCGAACTCGATAGAGGCCAGTTGGACATCCTTGGGGATGTCGATCCAGACCGGGCCAGGGCGTCCGCTGGCGGCCAGACGGAATGCCTCGGGGATGACGCTCAGTAACTCCTCGGCGGACTGGACGAGGTAGTTGTGCTTGGTCACGGGCAGGCTCATCCCGAAGACATCGACCTCCTGAAAGGCGTCCGTGCCGATGAGCGCCTGCGGGACCTGCCCGGTGATGCAGACCAGCGGGATGGAGTCCAGCTTGGCGTCGGCGATGGCCGTGAGGATGTTGGTCGCGCCGGGGCCGCTGGTGGCGAAGCACACGGCGGGTCGTCCCGTCGTGCGGGCCAGTCCCTGCGCGATGAAGCCCGCTCCCTGCTCATGGCGGGAGAGGACGTGGCGGATGACTGGCCGCCGGGCCAGCGCGTCGTAGAGGGGCAGGTTAGCTCCTCCGGGGATGCCCGCAATCAAGCGGATACCCTGGCGTTCCAGCAGGCGGATAACGAGGTCGGCTCCGGTCATTTTCATAATTTTTATCTGGTTGGCTTGGTTGGCCCTCCGGAAGCGCTCGACATGGCTGGGTAAACAAAAACCCCCTGTCGAACGCATTCGGCAGGGGGTTTTTAGAAATTTTAGTGGGAAGTTCTAATCTCTAGGCCCGTGCGGATGCGGTCGAGGTCACGAGGACTACGACTACGTTTACGAGCACGGCTACGAGGTTGAACTTCATTATCGGTTGCAATGAAGAGACGAAAAATCCGCGTTTGTCAAAGCCTAAATTTTCTCCGGCGGGTGGGGGAGTGGCCGGGGGGATGTTTTTTTATTAACCGCAGAGGCGCAAAGACGCAGAGAGCAAACGTGGGCAAATAGGATCATAAATGGAGAAGAGGTTGCCCGCGAAGTCAGGCGAAGGAGCGCGAAGTGAAAACAAAAAAACTCTGCGTCTTTGCGCCTCTGCGGTTAAAAAGACAACTTCCCGCTCCGCTGCGGGTTGCGAGCCGCGAGCCCCACGGAAAAGGGCGGGACTTTTTCCCTGCTTACTGGAGGCCGTACACATCGACCTTGACCTTGTCCACGTAGTGCTTGAGGTCGGGCGGAGTGGAGGGCAGGGGAAGGTCGTCCAAACAGAGCGGGATGGTGTCGAAGGTGGCGACATCGGCGTCCTGATAGCGGTAGGGGCTGTGGGCGACCTGCGCCCGGCGGACTCGTTGCCCGTCCCAGGCGTAGAAGTAATAACGCTCCATGAGGAAGAAGGGGAGCCCTTCGGGGTCTTCGCAGAGGCGGACCTGGCCCTCGCCGCTGTAGCGGTAGACCGAGAGGCGATAGCTGCCGTAGGGAGCGCCGCCGTAGCGGTCGGCGCGTCGGCAGGTGTAGTGCACATCGTCGGTGATGGCGGCCTTCATCCGGGCCTGGAAGTAGGGGAGCTTGAAAAACTTCCGCCCGAGCCAGGCGGCGGGGCCGCTGCCGCAGTCCAGCGAGTAGAACCACACGCCAGGCTTGCCCTCGTCGTCGTACACGTAGGTGCGGACGTTGAGCTGGAGGAAGTGGGAGATAAAGGGCAGGGCGGGCAGGCGGCGCAGGCGTGCCCACGACATGGCAAAGGGCACGATGCTCAGCCAGGCGCTGTCCTGGGCGGTATCGACATGGAGGCCGGGCGGGAGGGTGGCCTGGATCTGCTCCGGATCGACTTTCCAATGCAACAGGAGCAGGTGCTCCCAGTTTTGGAGGAATACCAGAGGCGCTTTGCCGTCCGGGGTTCTGGCTGCCAGTCGCTGATCCGTGGTTGGTGGCATTTTCAGGGAAAAAATGAGAGGATATCCGCTGTCGTGCAGCCTTTAAGTCTTTGCCGCCGAAGGCCAGCAAAAATTGTTAATTAGTTATCGGTCAGCGCCTACCCGGACCTAATACCATTACTCACTTTTTTTTGGCTCCATGAATTTTTAAACAGGCAGGACGGAAAGAACAGCAAGCAATCGCAGGAACGCGTCTTCCTGTTCTTCCCGTCCTTCCTGTTTAAAAAATCTAGCGGAGACGTGAAAAAGGCTCAGGCCTGGGCGGTCTGCTTCTGGCGCTTCTGGCCGATGGCGGTCTTGACCAGGTTGGTGCCGAATTCCCACATCGGGCCGGGGAAGCGCGTGACCTGCTGGAGCACGTCGTCGAAGCCCTGCACGCAGCGGTCGATCTCCTTCTGGCCGATGATGAGCGGGGGCAGGAGCTTGACCACGTCCATGTTGTGTCCGGCCACATGGGTGAGGATGCGGTGGCGGTCCAGCAGTGAGCTGACCACCATCTGCGCGAAGAGGCCCTTGTCCACCTTGTGAATGGCCTTCCAGGCCATCTTCAGCTTGAGCGAACGCGGCTGCTGGAACTCAATGGCGATCATGCAGCCCTTGCCGCGCACTTCCTTGATCAGGTCGTGCCTGGAGGCGAGCGCGCGCAGGCCCTCCATCAGCTTTTCGCCCATCACACGGCTGTTTTCGACCAGATTTTCCGACTTGATGACTTCAATCGAGGCCAGGCCGCAGGCCATGGCCAGGTTGTTCCGGCCGAAGGTGGTCGAGTGGACCACGCAGCGGTCGAGCCGGGAGAAGACGCCCTGGTAAATCTTGCGGGTGGTGACGATGGCCGCGCAGGGGACATAGCCGCCGGAGAGGGCCTTGGCCATCGTGATGATGTCCGGCTCCAGGTCCCAGTGCTGGAACCCGAAGAGCTTACCGGTGCGGCCGAGGCCGGTCTGGACCTCGTCGGCGATAAAGAGCGCGCCGTACTTGCGGCACAGGTCCTGGGCGGCGGGGAAGTAGTGCTCGTCGGGGATGTGGACGCCCTTGCCCTGCACGGGCTCGGCGATAAAGGCCGCCACGTCGCCCTGCTTGAGTTTTTCCTCCAGGTCGGCCACATCGTTGTAGGCGACTTTCTCCACGCCGGGCAGGAGCGGCCCGAAGCCCTCCTGGAACTGTGCGTTATGAGTCGCACTGAGAGAGCCGTAGCTGAGGCCGTGGTAAGACCCGGCCAAGCTGAGGATGCGCGTGCGGCCGGTGGAGGCGCGGGCAAATTTCATCGCGCCCTCGACGGCTTCGGTGCCCGAGTTGCAGAAGAAGCACGCGTCCAGGTGGGGCGGGGTGATCTCGGCCACCTTCTCGGCCAACAGGCCGCTGAGCAGGGCGCAGTCCATCTGCACCATGTTCGGGAGGTCCATCGAGAGCACGTCCTCGATCGCCTTGCGGATGACCGGGTGGTTGCGCCCCATATTATAGACGCCGTAGCCGCTGAGAAAGTCCAGGTAGTCGCGCCCGTCCATATCGTAGAGATAGGAGCCCTCGGCGCGGGCATAGACCTTGTCAAAACCGATCGTACCCAGGACTTTGGCCAGGGTGCGGTTGACGTATTTGTGGTGCAGGTCGTAGTTTTCGCCCTGCCGTTCGGTGATAATCGCTTTCAGATCGAAGGCCATGGTTTTGTCCAATCTGCCAGTTATAGCGTGCGGCTGTTAAAATGCAATGCCAGGGAGCGCTTTGGCCACCACCGGAAAACGGTGATAGCAGGTTTTATGACAACTATCATATTCATCGATAGCCGCGGTGTTAAAAAGTAAGGAGCTTGAGTCGTCCTGCGGGCGAAAATGTTCCCGCCGGAATTTGGGATGCTGGTTTTTACAGTAAATTCAAAATAGCTTGAAAACGGCGGGCAAACTGCCTGGCCGCCGGATGGAGAATCGGAGGCGGCGCAGACTTAGTTGGAATTGCCGCCGTGGGCTTTAGTGACGCGAGCGGAGAAACGCCCGGCCCAGGTCTGGATGGCCTGGGCGATGTCGCCCCATTTGTTCAGGCTCTGGCGCACTTCGAGCTTCTTGCCCGCCAGGGTGTCGATCACGGCTGCTTCGCGCGCGCCGGTCAAAGAATCGAGCAGTTCGGCCTCGATGGAAATCGAGCCCACGCCCATAGAGGTGCCCCCGGTGGCCTGCTGAGCGGCGTCGGCCAGGCGGGCGTAGGGCATCCACGAGCCGGCGTACATGACCGGGTTGCCGGGGACGACGCCGACGATGGCGATGCGGACCACGGCGACGCCCTTGCCCGGCTGGTAAACCACGGGATACCCGGCCTGGTCGAGCGCCTTGGTCAGCTCGGCACGGAAATAATCGGTCAGTTTTTTGAGTTCGTCGGGGTTGACCCCTTTGAATTCGGCGTCATCCGCGGGATAGACGACGATGGGCGAGAGGATGAAGCGGTTGTAGTCGGCAAGCACGCCCTTTTCCTTGACCCAGACCCACGCGCCGGTGTCGGGATCTTCCTGAAAGCCGTCGTAGCTGGGAAGAAAACCGGATTTGGTTATGGGTGCGGCCTTGGTCGGCATGATGTCGCTGAGGCCCTCCTTGACCGGATCGGTCACGGTGCTGACGACTTCCTGTGCCGGGCGGGGCTGGCTGTCGGCGTCGAGCGAAGAGGTGTTGCTCAGGATGGAGCTGTTGTCCGTAATCGTCTGGGTGCGCTGGTTGACGCGCTCCCGGATGTTGCCCAGCAAGCCGCCGTCAAGGATACCGCCACCGTCGTCGCTGCCCGAATCCTGGGCGTACGCGCAGGAAGCCCCCGCCAGAAGTGTGATCGCGAGTATCAACGGTTTCATGACGATAAAAAAAGAGCGTGTGTTGTCGGGTGAGAGCGCCGTCCATCCGTCGGGCTTCAGACGCGCTGAAGCTCTTCGACGACCTCCTGGATAAGGAACTCCGGGGTGGAGGCTCCGGCGGTGACGCCGACCTTTTTGTAGCGCTCCTTGAGGTGGCCGAAGTCCAGTTCGGAAGCGGTCTCGACGTGATAGGCGGGCAGGCCGGTCTTTTCGACCAGAGCGGCGAGCTTGCGGGTGTTGGCCGAATGACGGCCTCCGACCACGATAATGGCCTCGGCCCCGGCGTCCTTGAGTACGTGGATGTCGCTCTGGCGTTCCTTGGTGGCCCCGCAAATGGTGTCAAAAACCTGGGCGTCCGGGTAGGTCTCGCGCAGGATGGCGGCGAGGCGCTCGAACTCGTCCGTGAACATGGTGGACTGGGAGACGAAGCAGACCTTGTCGCCGAGGTTGGGCAGGGCGCGGATGTCTTCCTCGTTCTTGACCACATAGCCGCGGTCTTCGGTGTAGCCCATCAGGCCAATGACTTCGGGGTGCTTCGGGTCTCCGAAGATCACCGTGGTAAAGCCCTTGCGCGAGTGCAGCTTGATCTTGCCGGCGATGATGCCCACGTCGGGGCAGGTCGCGTCCTTGAAATCCATGCCGAGTTCCTTCAGGTAGCTGCGGCGCTCGGGGGAGATGCCGTGGGCACGCACGACGAGCACGCCGTGCTCGCGGTCCTGCTCGGTGACTTTGACTTCGGTCTTGCTCTGGTAATCGCCGACTTCCTGGATGCCGACGGCTTCCAGTTTTTCCATCATCTGCTTGTTGTGGATGAGGGGGCCGTCGGTATAGACGGGTCGCTTGCCTTCTTCGGCGAACTTGGCCGCGACGTTGATGGCGCGTTCCACTCCCCAGCAAAAGCCGGCACTTTGGGCTCGAATAACTTCCATGGTAAAATTTGGTCTGTAAACTATAAAGCCTGTTTCGCCATTGCAAATACGCAAGGGTATTTTTAATGGTGGCTATTCGCTTTGTTTATAAGGAATACTGATCGACGTCGAATGTGAAAATGGTCAAATGGCTGGGGCGTATCGGGTGTGTCCGGGCGATTCCGGGCTTTACGGTAGCTCCGATTTTCCCAAAAAACAAGCATCCTGGCTATCAACCATTCAGCCATTCCATTTTATAACATTTTTCCCTTCCTCATGCCCGAGACTTTACCCTGGTTCGCCGACGGGGCCTTCCCCCTGTACCTGGCGCCGATGGCCCGCTACACCGACTACGGCTTCCGGCAACTGTGCAAGGAACAGGGTGCGGACGTGATGGTAACGGAGTTCGTGCAGGCGGACGGCCTCCTGCGCGGCGGGCACCAGGCTTGGCGGGCGGTGGATTTTTCCGAGGAACAGCGCCCGATGGGCGTCCAGCTCTTCGGCTCAAGTCCGGACACGATGGCCGAGGCCGCCCGGCTGGTCTGGGAGCGCCACCGGCCCGACTTTATCGACATCAACTACGGCTGCCCGGCCTGCAAGGTCATCGACCAGAACGCCGGTTCGTCGCTCCTGCGGGATCTGGACCGGCTCGGCGCGGTGGCCGAAGCCGTGGTCAAGGCGTTGCCGGAGTGCCCCGTGACCGCGAAAATCCGTATCGGCTGGGACGAAAACTCTATCGTCGCGCTGGAAGTCGGGCGCATCCTGACCTCCGTCGGCATCCGGGCGCTGGCCGTCCACGGGCGCACGAAGGAGCAGGGCTACAGCGGCCAGGCCGACTGGGATGTGATCGAGGAGGTGGCCCGTGCGTTGCCCATCCCCGTCATCGGCAATGGCGACGTGCGCGACTGGCGCTTCGTGGCCCGCGTGCGCCGTGAGTCTGCTATCTCCGGCCTGATGATCGGGCGCGCCGCCCTTGGCTACCCGTGGATTTTCAAGGAGATCAAAGAAACCCTCGCCACCGGCGAAGCCCCCGCCCCGCCGACTGTCCCCGAGCGCTGGGCCACGGTTTTTCGTTTTCTGGATCTGCTGCTGGAAGGCTCGTACAAGGGCAAGCCCGCTGACGACATCGCCTGGATGCGTTCCAAAGTCAAAGCCCTGACCAAAGACATGCCAGGCTCCCGCAAGCTCCGCCCCGCCATCGACCGCCTCAACACCATCGACGAACTCCGTACTCTCGCCAACGAGCACCTGACCCAGTTCGCG
Source organism: Ruficoccus amylovorans (assembly GCF_014230085.1). Lineage (NCBI taxonomy): Bacteria > Pseudomonadati > Verrucomicrobiota > Opitutia > Puniceicoccales > Cerasicoccaceae > Ruficoccus > Ruficoccus amylovorans. The sequence goes on from NZ_JACHVB010000012.1 coordinate 182,877, forward strand.
GAGCCGTGAGCCGCACAGGACGTTTTTAGAAGAAACTCACACGGAGGCACAGAGGCACGGAGTTGGAACGATTTGAGTGGGGGTGTTTTACTTGTTTTTGGTCAATATTAAGAGAATAATACGCGCTTATGCGTGAGCTTTTAACCCTCAGAGGCTTTCGGCTTATTTTGCTCGTCGTTGTCTTGGGCCTGATCGGTTTATTCCTGCTGAATCGCTATGGGCCAGCGGCGCGGCAGGGAAAAAATATGGCTTTGGCGCAGGGGTATGTTGACGTGAAAATGGAGGAGATTGCCGGGAGGAAGAATTTGCCCAAGTCAGCATCGTCGTGTCTCCGGCCGCCAATGGTTCAGTCCTTGTGCATGGCGTTGTTCGGGATGAGGCCAGTGAGAACCGGTTACGTGAGCTTGTTGAGAGTGATCCCCCGCCGACAGCTGTTCGCTGGCGGATTATGGTTGAAGCTGCGATGGCTAAAGAGCTGGAGGCAGGCGAGGCCACCTCCGCTCAATAGAGCATCTTCGCTTTTTGCGTATTGTCATTTTCTCAATACCACCCTCCGTGCCTTTGTGCCTCCGTGTGAGTAAATCCATATTTGCCAAGGCCGGGGGGCAGGCTTACACACTCATTGCGATGATTCACTGCCGCGCGCTCACCGTCACGACTCCCGATGGCAAGACCACACTCCTGCGCGGGGCGACGGCGGATTTCCTGCCCGGCGGCATGAATGCCGTTATCGGCCCCTCCGGTTGTGGCAAGACGACGCTGATGAAGGCGGTTCTTGGCATCCTTCCGGCGCAAGGGGAGGCCTTCTGCGGCGGCGAAAGAATCACCTGCCCGGAAGATTTGGTCGGGCGGGTTGGGTTCGCGCCGCAGTTCAGCATCGCCCAGCCAAAGCTGACGGTGGAGGAGTCGTTGCGCTACGCGCTGGAGTTGTGCGTCAGCGATCCGGGCGAGCGGTCGCGGCGGCTGGAGACGATTTTGACCGTCATCGGGCTGGCCGAGCACCGCAGCAAGCGCATCGAATCGCTCTCCGGCGGACAATTGCGGCGGATCGGCCTGGGGCTGGAGTTGACCCTCGACCCGCCCTGCCTGATCTGCGACGAGGTGACCTCGGGGCTGGACCCGCTCTCGGAGGACCAGATCCTCGCGCTCATGCGACGGCTCTGCCGGGAGCGGGGGAAGACCTTTCTGTGCATCATCCACAACCTGGCCAAGCTCGATTGTTTCGACCGGATCACGGTCGTGTACGAAGGGGACGTGGTTTTTCAGGGGACGCTGGAAGAACTGTGCGCGTTTTTTGAAATTCCCGACGCGCTCCATCTCTACGACCGTCTCAACGCCGAGGAGCTCTCCCACTGGCAAGACAAATGGAGCGCGGCAAACACCGCCGCAGACGCCGCCCCGACCCCTGAAAACAGCCCTCAGCCCGCTTTTTCAACCGCCAACATTCCGGCCCCGGCACGGCGTCCGGGCGGAGTGGGGCAGTACCTGACGCTCCTGCGGCGGCGCTTTACGCTGTTTTTCCGCGACAGCGGTTACCTCTGGTTGACGCTCGCGATCACGTTCGGCTTTCCCTGTCTGGTGGTGATTTTCGCGCTCGACGGATTGCCGCAGATTCAGGGCATGGCGCTGGAGCGTTCGGTCAGCTTCATCGAGGAGATGCGCCAAAATATCGCCTTTAAAATTAACGCGATGGAGACGACCTCGCTGGTGACGGGGCTGATCATGTTTCAGGTCATCCTGCTCACCCTGATGGGCTCGAACAACGGCGCGCGCGAAATCGCCGCCGAGCGCACGCTCTACGAAAAGGAGCGCCTGAGCGGGCTCGGGGTCATCCCCTACGCGCTGGCGAAAATTACCTTCGTGCTCCTGATCGCGTTTTTCCAGGGGGCGTGGATGACGTTTTTCGTCAAAGTAATCTGCCGCTTTCCGGGGCCGTGGTTGACGCAGTTTGCGGTGCTCATGCTCGTGTGCGGTTCGATGACGCTGGTCTGCCTCGGGTTCTCGGCACTCTTTAAGTCGGCGGAGAAAGCCAGCCTGCTGTCAATCTACTTGGTGGGATTCCAACTCCCACTCTCGGGGGTGGTGCTGGCCCTGCCGGATTCGCTGGTCTGGGTCTGCCGCCCGTTTATCAACAGCTACTGGGGCTGGGCCGGGTACCTGAGCTCGATGCTCGACACGCGCTTCTGGGACGCCTTCCGCGAGAACAACGCCCAGTGGGTGGCCTCGCCGGGACAGGCCGTTGCCGTGCTCGCCCTGCAAGGCGCGGTCGGGGTTGCCCTCGTCCTGTGGGGCTGCTCCCGTAAACAGTGGAACTAGTGTGCCGTTAGCCAAGTGCTTGCACTAAATTTGGGGGCATTACCACTGGAGGCGGTTCGGGGGGATGTCGGATTCGAGGGAGCGGTGGAAAAATTTCTCGGCCTGGCCGACGAGCCGCGAATACTGCCCGTAGCCGCCGCACCAGGCGTTTTCGGCGCAGACGCGTTTGAGGGTGCCGCCGGTGACTTTGCCCTCGGCGTCGAGGCGCGGTTCGAACTCGACCATCAGCCGTGGTTGGCCGAGGTGGTGGACCAGCACCGTCACCCGCCCCTCGTCATGATGCTCGACGATGAGGAAGCGGGGAAAGGCTTTGTTGTCCATCAGGAGTGTTCGGGTTTCAGGCTGCGCGAGAGCAGGACACCCAGCGCCTGCCGGGGTTCGACTCCTTGATACAGGATGGCGTGGATTTGATCAAGGATAGGTGTGCGCGCGCCGCACTTTTTCACGATCCGGAAATAGCCGTCGGTGGCGTCGTAGCCCTCGACCACGGTCTTGCGGTGGTCGAGCAGGTCGGCCACGCGCTGGCCCTTGCCAACGGCTTCGCCGAAGCCCCGGTTGCGGCTCCACGCGCCGAAGCTCGTGGCCATGAGGTCGCCCACGCCGCTGAGCCCGTAAAAGGTTTCGGCCTGACCTCCGAGGGCGATACCGAGCCTCGCCATTTCGTGCAGGGAACGGGTGAGCAGGGCGGCTTTGGCGTTGTCGCCGAGTCGGAGTCCGTCGCACAGGCCCGCGCCGATGGCGTAAATGTTTTTCAACGCGCCCCCCAGTTCGACGCCGCGCAGGTCGGCGGAACGATACACGCGCAGCGAACCGCCGTTGAGCGCCTCCTGCATGCGGGCGGTCAGCTCCTCCCCGGCCTCGCTGGCAAGGACGACGGCGGTCGGACTTCCGGCGGCGACTTCCGCCGCATTGGAGGGGCCGGAGAGAGCGCCCACCGCGATGCCGGGCACCAGCTCGGAAACAATTTCGCTCGGCGCGTGCAGGGAGCGCATTTCGACGCCCTTGCACAGGGTCACGACCATCTTCGCCTGCCAGGCGGACTCGCGAGCGGCGGCCAGCTCCTGACAAAACTCGCGCAAGCCGCGGATCGGGCAGGCCAGGACGATCATCTCGGCCTCCATCACGGCGGGCTTGAACTCGCAGCCGATCTGCATGTCCGGCCCCCAGGTGAAGCCCGGCAGGTAGTCGCGGTTCTCGCGTGCGCTGGCCAACTCCAGCGCGTGCTCCATGCGGCGCGGGCAGAGGGTGACGCGATGCCCCAGCCGGGACAGGTGAAGGGCCATGCCGGTGCCCCAGGCACCGGCTCCGAGGACGGCAATGTTCATGAGGGAAATTTCCTTTCGCGGACTTCTTCGGCGTAGGTGGAAAAGGCGTTTCTGACGGTTTCGCGCAGGTTGGCGTATTGCTTGGCGAAGGCCGGGACATAGCCCGGCGTGAGCCCGAGCAGATCGGTATAGACGAGCACCTGGCCGTCGCAGTCCACCCCGCAGCCGATCCCGATGAGGGGGACGCCGGTGGCGGCACTGACGGCAGCGGCGGCCTCGGGGGCGATCATTTCGCCCACCATGGCGAAGGCGCCTGCTTTTTCCAGCGCCTGCGCGTCGCGGATGAGCTGCTCCTTTTCGGCTTCGGTCTTGCCGAACTTGCGGTAGCCGCCGAGTTGGTAAACCTGTTGCGGGAGCAGGCCGATATGGCCGAGCACGGGGATGCCGGAAGCGGTCAGCAGGGCAATGGTCGGGGCGACATCCTCGCCGCCCTCGATCTTCACGGCGTCGGCCCCGGCCTCCTGCATGAAGCGCGCGCAGGTCTCCAGCACAAAGTCCGGGCTGCGGCGGATGATGGCAAAGGGGATGTCCGCCACCACGAGGGCGTCGGGCTTGGCGCGGACGACGGAGGCGGTGGCCTGAAGCATCATGGGGACGGTCACGGGCACGGTGGTGTCGAAGCCCAGATGGGTCGTGCCCATGGAGTCACCGACGAGGATCAGGTCGATCCCGGCCTCGGAGGCGAGCCCGGCGATGATACTGTCGTAGGCGGTCACGCAGACGACAGGGCGCTTGCCCTTGAGTTGGCGGATGTGGCGGGTGCTCACTTTTCCCATAGCGTGCCTATCGCAATCCCTGCCCGCCTCGCTGGCAAGCTGATTCCGGGAGCGGCTGAATCGATAGCCGGGTGGACCGCCAACTCATAGAGAAACTGCATGGGCGGTGTCATCCGTGCCCAGTGCGGCAGGTACCGCCTATAATGTTCGGTCATGGGCGCAGGTCGGGGTTGCATTTGCGCAAAGCGGGCCGATAATCCCGCTCTTGTGATCCGCAGGTTTTATCTCTGGCTTTACCATCGACGGCAGCAGCGCTCTTCGCGTCAGCGGCTGTCGGGGCGTCGGCGTCCGCCGTCGCGTTTCCGGCGGTTCACATACACGGCGTTTACGCGCGAAGGCTCCGGCAAGTACACGCCCTCGCAGTTGCGCAAGCACTGGATACGCACGGTACTGGCGCTGGCCTTGGCCTATGGGGTGGGGTGGTTTTTGTGGGAGAGCTTTCATGCGCTGTTTATCTTCCAGCCGAGCTGAGTTATTGAAAGTGAAAGACACGCCAACCCGGCGGTGCGTTTAAAATCAACTGGGTGCGCTGCGAATAAATGTGCCGTCCGGAATCTGTGTTGCGGGGCGTTGTTGTCGCTTGAACGAGGAGGGGCGTTTTATCTTGCAAGGAAAGCTTGCGCTGCGGGCTGAGCGGGACAACTCTTGACCACTTTATGGCAAAAAAGAACGAGGGCCAGTTGTGGGAACTGCGTAAGTCCACCATCCACAATCAGGGAATGTTCGCCGCCGCCGATATCGAGTCGGGCACGCGAATCATCCAGTATGTCGGCGAGAAGATTTCCAAGAAGGAATCTACCCGTCGCGCCCTCGCATGGGAGGCATCGGCCCGGACGAAGGGCGAAGGGCTGGTCTATATCTTCGACCTGAACAAGCGCTTCGACCTCGACGGCAACGTCCCGAACAACCCGGCCAAGTACGTCAACCACTCCTGTGACCCGAACTGCGAGGCGGTCAACTACGACGGCGAAATCTGGATCGTCGCGCTGCGTGACATCAAGGCCGGGGACGAACTCGGCTTCGACTACGGCTACGACATCCAGCACTTCATGGATCACCCCTGCCGCTGCGGTTCGAAGAACTGCATCGGCTACATCGTGGCCCAGGAGTTCTGGCCCAAGCTGAAGAAGCTGCTCAAGAACAAGAAAAAGGCCGAGAAGGTTGGCCGCAAGGCCGCCCGCGACGCCGCCCCGGAGGAGGCCGTGCCCGTGCGTAAAAAGAAGTCGGCCAGCAAGAAGACCACAGCGAAAAAGAGCACCGCCACGAAGGCCGTGTCCAAAAAGGCCGCGGTGAAAAAAACGCCGGTCAGCAAAAGCCCGGCGAAAAAATCTGTGGTCAAAAAGAGCGCGGTGAAGAAAACGGCAGCGAAGAAGGTCGCCAGCAAAAAGACCCCGGCTCGCAAAAAGAAAACCGCCGGGAAGAAGGCCTGAGTCGTCGGAGCTATTGAACGGTAGCTGCTGCTCAGGTTCGCTGTGTCTGCGGGCCATCTTTGAGAAAAAGAGATTAACCACAAAGGGCACAAAGCGCACAGAGAGGGAAAATATTTCCCGCGGAGCCACGCGAAGGAACGCGAAGTTTTTAAAAGCAATATTTCTTCGCGCCTCTTCGCGTGGCTTCGCGGGCAGCTTCTTTCCCCTTTTTTAATGCTCTTGTTGGGCACAGCGCATGGCCCCATCTTCCCTCTCTGTGTCTTTGTGGTTAAGTATTTTCATTCCAAAATGGGGCAGGGCATTATCAGTTTTTTTGGACGAGGAGAGGGCTTTTGCTTCAATTAGTCTGGCGCGCAGAAGCAAAGAGTTGTCAGTCACCCGCAAATGCGTTTATAAACGCATTATGAGCGAGACCGCCCCCGTAATTTTCAACAACACTGTCCTGCGCGACGGCCATCAATCGCTGGCCGCCACCCGCATGAAAACCTCGCAGATGCTGCCCGTCTGCGAAGACCTGGACAATATAGGCTTCGGTGCCCTCGAAACCTGGGGTGGGGCGACCATCGACTCCGGCCTGCGCTTTTTGGACGAATTCCCCTTCGACCGTCTCGACGCGCTCAAGAAAGCCTGCCCGAAGACCCCGCACATGATGTTGCTGCGCGGCCAGAATATCGTCCAGTACGCGCACTTCCCCGACGACGTGGTGGCCAGCTTTATCAAGCTCTCCGCCAAGCACGGGATGAATATCTTCCGCATCTTCGACGCGCTCAACGACCCGCGCAACATGGAGACGGCCATCCGCGCCGCCCGCGAGGCCGGGGCCGAGGCCCACGGCACGATTTGCTACACCACCAGCCCCGTCCACACGACGGAGAAGTTCATCGAGTTGGGCTGCCGTCTGGAGACGATGGGGGCGACCGGCATCGTGCTCAAGGACATGGCCGGGCTCGTCCCGCCGGCGCGGGCTGCGGCCATTATCGCCGGGCTCAAGTCGAAGGTCAAAATCCCCGTCTGGTTCCACACGCATGACACTGCCGGCCTTGGCGCGGGTGCGTACATGGCGGCGGTTGACGCCGGGGTGGACGCCATCGACCTGAGTGTGATTCCTTTTGCCAATGGCACCGGCCAGCCTGACACTTCGCGCATGCTCGCGCTCCTGGCCGAGCACCCGCGCTGCCCGAAGTGGTCCACCGAGAACGACGAACGCCTGGCCCGTATCCGCGCGCACATGACACGCGTGTACGCCGAGCTGAGCGACTTCACCAGCCACAAGAACGAAGTCGTCGATACCGACACGTTGATTTACCAGGTGCCCGGCGGCATGCTCTCGAACTTCCGCAACCAGCTCAAGGAGCAGAAAATGGAGGACAAGTTCGAGGAAGTCTTCGCCGAAATCCCCGTCGTGCGCAAGGCCCTCGGCTGGATCCCGCTCGTCACCCCGACCTCGCAGATCGTCGGCATGCAGGCCTTCCTCAACGTCAAGTTTGGCCGCTGGAAGCAGATTTCTCCACAGGCCGCGGACATCGCGCTGGGCTACTACGGCACCACGCCCGCCCCGGTGGACAAGGAAATCCAGGCCCTCGCCGCCAAGCAGTTCCAGAAGGACCCGATCACCTGCCGCCCGGTCGAAGCCTCCGGCTCGAACCACAAACACATGGAAGACCTGCGCAAGGAGCTGACGGCAAAGGGCCTGCCCTCCGACGACGAGCATTGCGTGATCTACGCCATGTTCCCGGCGCAGTTGGAAAAGCACTACGCTCCGAAAGCGGCTCCCGCCCCGCAAGCCCCGGCTGCGCAGGTGGCCCCTGCCGTACCGGCTCCCGCTGCCGAGGCGCGCAACGTCGTTCATCTGGGCCATACCGCCCCGGCGGAGTATGCTTCCGCCCCCGGCCGCGTTACCCGGCTAAATCTGAAGATCGAAGGCGTCGAGCACAACGTTTCCATTGAGGAACTTGCCTGAGCGCGGTCGCTTCGCTGATCGTTTTTTATCAAAAAGCCCGGCGCGTTGCATGCCGGGCTTTTTTTTGTTTTGGGGGAGGGGAAGTGACTGGGGCTGCTCGCCCCAGACCCCCGCTTAAGGCGAAGCCTTAAGAATCCGAGATGCCGTCTGGCATCTCCTTGTGCCTTTCTTTGCGTCCTTCCCGCTCTTCCTGTTAAACAAAAAAACGGGCGCTCCGCAGTGGAGCGCCCGTTGTAAACTGTGTTTGACTTAAGAGCGGATCAATCGCTTGACCGGTCGGCTCAGTCTTCGGCGGCCTGCTGTTCGAGGAGGAGTTCGAGCATCTTCTTGGCGCTCTCGGGGATGATCGTCCCCGGCCCGAAGATGGCGCTCGCTCCGTTCGAGAGCAGGAAGTCGTAGTCCTGAGCCGGGATGACGCCGCCACAGACGATGAGGATGTCCTCACGACCGAGCTTCTTGAGTTCGGCTGCGAGGGCGGGCAGCAGGGTCTTGTGACCGGCGGCCAGCGAACTCATCCCGATCAGGTGAACGTCGTTTTCGACGGCCTGGCGGGCGGTTTCCTCGGGGGTCTGGAAGAGCGGGCCGATGTCCACGTCGAAGCCCATGTCGGCGTAGGCGGTGGAGACCACCTTGGCGCCGCGGTCGTGGCCGTCCTGGCCCATCTTGGCGATCATGATACGCGGGCGGCGGCCTTCCTTCTCCTCGAAGGTGGCGATCATCTTCTTGATTTCTTCCATCGTCTTGCTGTCTGAGCCGAACTCCTTGGCGTACACCCCGGAGATCGAGCGGATTTGCGCCTTGTAGCGCCCGAAGGGCTTTTCCATGGCGTCGGAGATTTCACCCAGCGAAGCGCGGACCTTGGCGGCCTCGACGGCGAGGGCGAGCAGGTTGCCCTGTTTGTCTCCGGCGGCCACCTGGGTGATTTCTTCCAGAATGGCACGGCAGGCCGACTCGTCGCGCTCGGCGCGGAGCTTTTCCAGACGCTTGATCTGGGAAAGGCGCACGGCGGTGTTGTCGATGTCGAGGATGTCGAGCGGGTCTTCCTTGTCCAGGCGGTACTTGTTGAGGCCGACGATGGTCTCCTGCGAGGAGTCGATACGGGCCTGACGGCGCGCGGCGGCTTCCTCAATGCGGAGCTTGGGCAGCCCGGCCTCGATGGCCTTGGTCATGCCGCCGTGGGCTTCGCACTCCTGGATGTGGCCCCAGGCTTTTTTCATCAGCTCGTTGGTCAGCGCCTCGACGTAGTAGGAGCCGCCCCACGGGTCGATCACCTTGCAGATGCCGGTCTCTTCCTGGAGATAGATCTGCGTGTTACGCGCGATGCGGGCGGAGAAGTCCGTCGGCAGGGCGATAGCTTCATCGAGCGCGTTCGTGTGCAGGCTCTGGGTGTGGCCGCAGGCCGAAGCCATCGCCTCGACACAGGTGCGCACGACGTTGTTGAAGGGGTCCTGCTCGGTCAGCGACCAGCCGGAGGTCTGCGAGTGCGTGCGCAGGGCGAGGCTTTTCTCGCTCTTCGGGTTGAACTGCTTGACGATCTTCGACCAGAGCACGCGGGCGGCGCGCATCTTGGCCACTTCCATGAAGTAGTTCTTGCCGATGGCCCAGAAGAACGACAGGCGCGGGGCGAACGCGTCCACGTCCAGCCCGGCCTTGACCCCGGTGCGCAGGTACTCCAGGCCGTCGGCGAGGGTGTAGCCCATCTCCAGGTCCGCCGTGGCACCCGCCTCCTGCATGTGGTAGCCGGAGATCGAGATGCTGTTGAACTTGGGCATGTTCTGCGAAGTGTAGGCGAAGATGTCGCCAATGATTCGCATCGAGGGCTCGGGCGGGTAGATGTAGGTGTTGCGCACCATGAACTCCTTCAGAATGTCGTTCTGAATGGTTCCCGCGAGTTCTTCGAGCTTCGCGCCCTGTTCGAGGGCGGCCACGATGTAGAAGGCCAGGATCGGGATGACCGCGCCGTTCATGGTCATCGAGACCGAGACCTTGTCGAGCGGGATCTTGTCGAAGAGGACCTTCATATCGAGGATGGAGTCGATGGCGACCCCGGCCTTGCCCACGTCACCGACCACGCGCGGGTGGTCCGAGTCGTAACCGCGGTGCGTGGCCAGGTCAAAGGCCACCGAAAGGCCCTTTTGCCCGGCCGCGAGGTTGCGGCGATAGAAGGCGTTCGATTCCTCGGCGGTGGAGAACCCGGCGTACTGGCGGATGGTCCAGGGGCGAAAGACGTACATCGTCGCGTACGGTCCGCGCAGGAAGGGGGGCAGCCCGGCGGTGTAGCCGAGGTGCTCCATGCCCGCGAGGTCTTCCTTGGTGTAGAGCGGCTTGACCGGGATCTGCTCCATGGTCTCCGTTACCCAGTGGGCGACGGTCTTGCCGGTTTTTTCGGCGACGCGTTTTTCCCACTGTTCACGGCTGATCGGCTCCGTGACCGGTGAATAGTCAATGCTGGTAAAGTCTGGTGTTTTCATGCCTGAATTTCGTTGTGTCTTCAACTCTCATGCGAATGGCCAAAGTGCCGCGCTTTACATCACGCCGATGGCTTCGAGGTACTTCTTGTTGATGTCGTACACGTTGGAGCGGATGGAGATGAAGTCGTCCAGTCCGGCCTCGGTGTAGGCGGGGCCATTCTCGCCGGGGTCGCCCGCGAGGATGATCTTGATACCGGGGGCCTCGGCCTTGAGGGCCTTGCAGAAGGCCGGGACGAACTCCACGTAGGCGTCGTCGGTGCCGCAGATGACGGTCAACTCCGAGCCGGAAGCCTTGACCCCGGCCACGGCGGCCTCGACGCTGTCGAAGCCGTCGGCGGCCACGATGTCGAATCCGCCCACCTCGAAGAAGCCGCGTGTGAAGTCGGCGCGGGCCTTGTGCTTGCGCAGCGGCCCCATCGTGGTGAGGAACATCTTTGGTCCGTGCCCTTTGGCCTGGGTGTAGGCGTCGGCGGCGTCGCGCATTTCCTCGAAAATCTGCGCGCCGCGCACGGAGGGCAGGGCGGTGACGGAGGGGACTTCGCCGGGCTCGGTGTGGAGCGCCTTGAAGATGGCCCCGAGGGTCGCGCCCTGGGAGGCGGCGGCGGCGAGGCGGTCGATCAGGCCATCGTCGCGGTCGGCCAGGGTGGAGAGGTCCACGTCCTTGGCGGCGGCCTTGACGGCCTCGACGCGCTGCTTCTTGACCTCGGAGAAGTCCGGGGTCGTCTTCGGCAGCGGCTTTTCCTTCAGGTTCGGGTAAAGATTGGTGCCGACGAGGTTGGCGCGGCGCTGGGTCAGCAGCTTGATGCGCCCGGCGTTGGTCTTGGCGATGCGGGCCTGGACGGAACCGCTCTGGAGCGCCGCGACCATGCAGCCTTCTTTTTCGATCTCCTGGAAAATGCCCCAGGCACCCTTGGCCACCTGGTCGGTCAGGTTCTCGATGAACCACGAGCCGCCCGCCGGGTCGATCACGGCGCGCAGTTCGCATTCTTCCTGAAGGATGATCTGCGTGTTGCGGGCGATGCGGCGCGAGAAGGTGGTGGGGGTTTCGATCACCTCGTCAAACGGGCTCACGTGCATGCTCTCCACGCCGCCGACGACGCCCGAGAGGGCTTCGGTGGTGGTGCGCAGCATGTTCACGTAAGGGTCGTGGACGGTCTTGTTCCACAGGCCGGTACGACCGTGGATCTGCATGCGGGCCGCCTGACGGTCGCCGCCGAACTCGGAGACGATCTTCGACCACAGGATGCGGGCGGCACGCAGCTTGGAGACTTCCATGAAGAAGTTGGCCCCGAGCGTGAACTCGAAACGGATGGCCTTGGCCGCCTCGTTGATGTCGAGGCCGGCTTCCATCAGCTTGCGCAGGTAAACGGTCCCGGTGGCGAGGGCGCAGGCGAGTTCCTCGACCGCGCTGGCCCCGGCGTTGGCGTAGGGGAGGGTGGAGACGCCCACGGGCGTGAACTCCGGCGCGTTGTCCTTGCAGTAGCTGGCGAGCGCGGCCATGTCGGCGAAGGCTTCATCGAGCGAAACCGGCAGCGAGCCGGAACGGGCGAGCACGCCGAGCGGGTCGAGATTGAGCCCGCCCTTGAGGCTTTTGGCTTCCTTGCCCTGTTCCTTCAGCCAGGCCACCAGCAGGGCGGCGACGGCCACGCCGCTGACGCCGGACTGGAAGTTGATATTGACCGCTTCGGGCACGACGTCCTTGAAAGCTTTTTGCAGGTCCTCAAGCGTGGCGACGGACAGGCCGCAGGCACCGACTTCGCCGACACCGGCCTCGGCCGGATCGCGCCCGGTCTGCCCCGCGATGTCGAGGGCGACGTTGAGGGCGTCCTGACCGCGCTGCATGTCGCTGAGCGCGGCGGCGTTAAATTCCTCCGGCAACCCGTAGGGAAGCTCCTGGGCGATTTTCCAGGCGTTCTTCAGGTAGCCTTCGTCCGTGGCGCCACGGGAGAAGTTAAACTCGCCGGGGAAGCTTTCGAGGTGCTCAAGGCCCTCCATGTCTTCCTGCCGGTAAATCGGCTGCAGCGTGATGCCTTCCGGCGTCGGCGTAAGCATCTTCTTGTCGAAGGGGGCGCCTTTGAGGAGTTTTTCCGCCGCTTCTTTCCAAGTGGCGTAATCGACGGGTGCGAACTCTTCGAGCAGGTTTAATGCTTTCTGGTCGCCGACGGACGAGGTGGTCGTATCGGTGTTGCTCATGACTAACTGGTTGAGGGAATAAATTTGCTAATAACCCGCACAGGATTATGGTGGATCAGATAAGCTTCTGACCCCCAAAACTGTCAATGCGAAAAATAAAATTTGTTTATCGCGAAATGGGTTGACTTTAGAAAAACTTATTCAATAAATCCAATCCCGGTTAACAACTTTTAGCATCATGTTACAGCAAATCGACCACCTTGGTATCGCCGTAAATTCTCTGGACGAGGCGATCCCGTACTATGAAAACGCCCTGGGCCTCAAGTGCGAGCATCGCGAAGAGGTTGCCTCCCAGAAGGTTCGGACTGCTTTCTTCGAATGCGGTCAGGTGCACATCGAGTTGCTCGAGCCGATGAGCGAGGACAGCCCGATCGCGAAGTTCATCGCCAAGAACGGCGAAGGCATCCACCACATCGCCTTCCGTACCGACAACATCGAAGGCCAGCTCAAGCAGGCTTCCGATAACGGCGTGCGGCTGATTAATGAAGTGCCGGTGGATGGCGCGGGCGGCAAGCTCGTGGCCTTCCTCCACCCCAAGTCCACCCGCGGCGTGTTGACCGAGTTCTGCATGCCCAAGTAACGCGGCAGGTCCGCACCGACTGATCCCTTCAACCATTTTGCAATATGGCTATCGCAAAAGAACTGCTCGATGAGCTGAAAAAACGCCGGGAACGCGCTGACGCCGCCGGCGGCAAGGCAAAGATAGAGAAGCGCCACGAAAAGGGCCTTCTGTGCGCCCGTGAGCGCCTGGAACTTTTCTTTGAAAAGGGCACCTTCCAGGAGTTCGGCAAGCACGCCCAGCACTCCTGCCACAACTTCGGCATGGAAACCAAGGACATGCCCTACGACGGCGTTGTCTGCGGTGTGGGCTATGTGGACGGACGTCCCGTAGCTGCCTTCAGCCAGGACTTCACCGTGGGTGGCGGCGCTCTGGGCCGTATCCACGCCAAGAAGATTGTGGACCTGATGGACTACGCGCATGACATGGGCATCCCCGTCGTCGGTATCAACGACTCCGGCGGCGCCCGCATCCAGGAAGGCGTGGACTCGCTCTCCGGCTACGGCCAGGTTTTCTTCAAGAACGTGTTCCTCTCCGGCGTGGTGCCGCAGGTGGCTATCATCGCCGGTCAGTGTGCCGGTGGGGCCGCTTACTCGCCCGCGCTGACGGACTTCCTCATCATGACGAGGACCAACGCGAACATGTTCATCTGCGGCCCCGGGGTCATCAAGGCCTCGACGGGTGAATCTTCGACGCTGGAACAGTTCGCCACCGCCGACGCGCACGCCTCGGTCAGCGGCAACATCCACCTCATCGCCGAGGACGACAAGCACGCGCTCCAGCTTGCCAGCAAGCTGCTCTCGTACATGCCCTCGAACAACCTTCAGGACCCGCCCCACGCGCCGACTGAAGACATCGACCTGAGCGACGACCCCGGCATGAACGAACTCGTGCCGGAAAGCTCGAAGACCCCGATGGACGTCAAGGACGTGATCGACCGCATGGTTGATAAGGAGAGCTTCTTCGAGATCATGCCCGATTTCGCGAAAAACATCGTGGTCGGCTTCGCCCGCATCCAGGGGATCGTGGTCGGGATTATCGCGAACCAGCCGACGGTCAAGGCCGGTACGCTCGACATCGACTCCTCCGACAAGGGCGCGCGTTTCATCCGTACCTGCAACATTTATAACATCCCGATCGTGACGCTGGTGGATGTTCCCGGCTTCATGCCCGGACTGGCCCAGGAGCGTGGGGGCATCATCCGCCACGGGGCCAAGATGCTCTTCGCCTACGCCTCGGCCACTGTGCCGAAGATCACCCTGATCCTGCGCAAAGCCTATGGCGGTGCCTATCTGGCCATGTGCAGCGCGGACATGGGCGCGGACATGGTCTTCGCCTGGCCGACGGCCGAGATCGCGGTCATGGGTGCCGAGGGCGCTGTCGGTGTGCTCTACCGCAACGAGATCAAGGAGGCCGCTGACCCGAAGGCCAAGGAAGCCGAACTGCGCGAGGAATACCGCCACAAGTTCGCCTCTCCCTACCAGGCCGCCGAGTGCGCCATGATCACCGACGTGATCGAACCCAAGCAGACGCGCGCCGTGATTTCGCTTGCCCTGCGCAATACGCTCAGCAAGCGTGACACACGCCCGCCGAAGAAACACGGCAACATCCCGCTCTGATACCATGACATTCGCAGCCACTTGCTCCCTGGCCTCACTGCTGTCGCAGTTCGAGGACTCACTCCACATCATGCTGGGGTTTGTATTCGTCATCGTGGTGCTGGCCATCCTGGCCGGTGTGACCCAGGCGGTCGGTTTTATCTTCTCGATGAAGAAGCCGGCTGCCCCGAAGCCGGTGGCCGCCGCCGCTCCGGCTCCGGCCGCTGCCGCGCCCGCCGCTTCCGAGGGGATCAGCCCCGAGGTGGTGGCGGTGATTGCCGCCGCCGTTCACACCACGCTGGAACACCCGCACCGCATCCTGTCTATCCGCCCGTCTGCGGACCGCTACTGGGCCGCCGAAGGACGCCGCGAGATATTCCGCTCCCACAAGGTTAGATAAGCACCCGAGAGATCCGCACACTAATTACAGAAAGACTTTACGCACATGAAGAAGCTCCGCATTACGGTTGAGAATAAGACCTACGAGGTCGAAGTTGAAGTTATCGGCCAGGAAGATGCCTCCCCGGTCGCCGCTCCCCGGCCTGTCGCCGCCAGCTCGGTTGCCGTGAGCGCCCCGGTGGCCGCCCCGGCTCCGGCCCCCGCGCCCGCCGCTGCCGCACCCGCCGGTGCCGGCGATGTGGTCAGCCCCCTGTCGGCGGTGGTCGTCTCGGTCGATGTGAAGCCCGGCCAGGCCGTCAAGGAAGGCGACAAGCTGATCACGCTCGAAGCGATGAAGATGAACACTTTTGTCAATGCGCCTCACGCCGGTACGGTTTCGGCCATCCACGTCGGCGCCGGTAACGCGGTCGAAGAAGGTCAACCTCTGCTGGCGCTTAGCTAAGCTCCGGCGGTTCCATCCAACACCCACAGGGGGCAACTGCGCTCATGAGCGAATTAATCGACCTAATCCTGAACACCGGATTCTTCCATCTGGACTGGCGCATGCTGGTCATGTGGGGAGTCGTCGGTGTGCTGCTGTACCTGGCGGTACGGCACAACTTCGAACCGCTTCTGCTGGTGCCGATCGCCTTCGGCGCGCTGCTGGCGAACCTGCCTTCCGAGGGCATGATCAACAAGCCCGCCGGGGAACTGGTTTCGCCGGTCAACGGGACAGTCGTCGCCGTCAATGCCGATGAACAGCGAAACGTCATCCTGCCTCACGTGCCGATCGAGCGGGTGGGGCACCTGACCAAGTTTTCCGACGAGGCCGATCTGGTGAATCTCTTTGAAGAGGAGAACGCCATCCAGAACCTCGACGAGCGCACGCTGATGGCCGTCATCCGGCCTGACCGGGGCGACCCCGAGCTGCTGCAGAAGCGCATCGCGGTCCCCTTCAACGGCACAACGATTGAAATCAGCCCCGAGGACTACCTCGTCTGGGCCGACGCCTCCGGCAACATCAGCCGCCTCTACGTCGGGGCCGGTGAGAAAGTGAACAAGGGCCAGCCGCTGCTGCGCGTTTACAGCGACCACACGGGTGGCCTGTACCACTACATTTCGTTAGGCATCCTGCTGGAGCTGTTCCCGCCGCTGATCTTCCTCGGTGTCGGCGCGCTGACCGATTTCGGCCCGCTGATCGCCAATCCGCGCACGCTCCTGCTCGGAGCCGCCGCGCAGTTCGGGGTCTTCGCCACCTTCATCGGGGCCATCCTGCTCGGGTTTTCACCACAGGCCGCAGGGGCCATCGGGATTATCGGGGGGGCCGACGGTCCGACCTCGATCTTCCTCGCCAACGCCCTCGCGCCGGACCTGCTGGCTCCCATCGCCGTGGCCGCGTACAGCTACATGGCTCTGGTGCCGCTGATCCAGCCCCCGATCATGACCGCGCTCACGACCAAGAAGGAACGCAAGATCCGCATGAAGTCGCTGCGCAAGGTCTCCAAGCTCGAAAAGCTGCTTTTCGCGCTGATCGTGACCGTGTTCTGTATCCTGCTGGTTCCGCCGGCAGCGCCGCTGATCGGTATGCTCCTGCTGGGTAATTTCCTGCGCGAGTGCGGTGTGACCGAGCGCCTTTCCAAGGCCGCCCAGAACGAACTGATCAACGTCGTGACGATTTTCCTGGGAACGAGCGTGGGTATCACCATGACCGGCGAACGCTTCCTGCGGGGCGAGACGCTGAAGATCCTCGCCCTCGGGGTGATCGCCTTCGGGGTGGCCACCGCCGCCGGTGTGCTCATGGCCAAGTTCATGAACCTCTTCTCGAAAAACAAGATCAACCCGCTGATCGGTTCCGCCGGTGTCTCCGCCGTGCCGATGGCCGCCCGCGTCTCGCAGGTCGTCGGCCAGAAGTACGATCCGGGCAACTTCCTGCTCATGCACGCTATGGGCCCGAATGTGGCCGGTGTTATCGGGACCGCGTTGGTAGCCGGCTACTTCATCAGCGTGCTGGCCCAGCACTAGGCGTAAGCAAACGCCAGGGGATCGTCCGATTCCGCTATTTTTCCAAAACCGCCCGGTCACTCCGGGCGGTTTTTTTTATGGCGGAAGTAGAGTTCGGGGCACGGGGAGAGGGAAGAGAGCTCACACGGAGGCATAGAGGCACGGAGGTTTCTTTCCGGACCCCACACAGGAACTCGGCCACGCGGCCTATCCTTCTCAAAGCCTTTGCGTCTTTGTGCCTTTGTGGTTAAAAAATAAGAATAGCCTTGGCCTCAATTCAGGGTGGGGTCGTCCGGCGCGTCAGCGAGGAAGGCGAGTTCGGGCCAGGTGCTGGCGAGGATTTCGCGCCACATGGCCGGGCCGTCGAGCCCTTCCATCATATGGCCGTTGACAGGGATGACGAGCCAGGCGTTCTGCTGGCGCTCGGTTTCGAGTTGTCCCTCTGACCACCCGGCATAACCGAGAAAAGCCCGGACTTCCAGCTCCGGCGATTCGGCCATCAACTCCGTCAGCCGCTGCTCAGAAATGCCGAAGTACAACCGAAAGGCGGAACTCTCCGGCAGCCAGTGCCAGGCCGCCAGCAGGAGCTGGTCGCGCTGGACGGGGCCGCCTTCGTACACGGGCACCTGGGCGAGCGGCCCGAAGGCGTACTCGCCATTCAGCGTGCCCAGGTTTTGGCCAGTGGGGCGGTTGATAATCACGCCGAGCGAGCCGTTCTCCTCGTCGTGGGCTGAGAGCAACACGATGCTTTTACGGAAGTTCGGGTCGTGCAGGCCGGGGTGGGCGACCAGCAGAGAACCGGAAAAGGGCTTCACATCGTCGGGCATGAGAAGGGCTAGGTCGTGTACGCAAACCTCACGACGAGGAGTTTTCTGCCATTTTTTAGGCAAAAATGAGGCTCTCGAAGCGAGGCAATTTGGCGAATTGTTGAGTTGAGGGAAATCATTTTGGGCGGAAAAGGGATAAAGAATCCGATGTTCAGGAGGTTTGCGTACACGACCTAGTGTCCCGTTAGCTTAGTTCCTGATAAAAATATTTTCACCGCAGAGGCGCAAAGACGCAGAGCGAACTCTGTATCCATGAAGTTTTTTGTGCTTCTTGTGCCTTTTTGTGGCCATTAACATTTGTTAAGAACTTAGCTAACACGACCTAGAGTTTGATCACATCGACTCCGGCTTCGCGGAGCAAGTCCAGCGCGATGGAGTCGTTGCGGTAGTCGTCGAGGTACTTGACGACCTTGATCCCCGCCGCGCAGAGGATTTTCGAGCAGTTGATGCAGGGGAAATGCGTGATATAGGCCGTGGCCCCGTCGAGGCTGACCCCGCGCCGGGCGGCATCGGCGATGGCGTTCTGCTCGGCGTGCACGGTCCCCTGTTCGTGGTCGTCGCGCATCCGCGAGAGGTGCGGCGAGCCGGGCAGAAAGCCGTTGTACCCGGCGGCCACGAGGCGGTTTTTATGTTCGCCGGCGGAGACGAGGACGCAGCCGACGTGGAGCCGTTCGCAGGGCGAGCGCGAGGCCATGAGGATGCTCATGGAGGCGAAATACTCGTCCCAGGAGGGCCGTTGCGTCCAGCCGCCGACCATGCGCTTGAGCTGGTCGATCTGGCTCAGGGATTGCGCGGTTTCCATGTGGAAAAGCCTTGAGCCTGCGCCCGCGCCCGGCAACCCTAAACACGTGCAAGCTCCCGTCCCCGAAGGTCTGACCGTGGTCGGCTCCTATGAGAGCTTCCGGGCCGCTAACGAACGCGCCCTCGTGGTGCTCTCCATGCGGCTCTCCTACCGGATGATCCACGAGGAAGGGCGCTACCTGCTTTGCGTGGACACCTGTCATGCCGGGGCGGTGCAGGAGCAGCTCGACCGCTACGAGCAGGAGAACGCCGCCTGGCCGCCGCCCGCGCCGGTCGAAGTCGAAAGCCACCCCGCCGCGCTGGGGCTGTGGATTTACGCTGGGGTCTTGGTGGCGTTTTTTATCGGGCAACAGCTTTGGCCCGGTCTGGAACAGGCGGGTATGAACGATTCGCAGGCCGTCACCGGGGCGGGGCAGCTCTGGCGCTGCTTCACGGCGCTGCTGCTGCATGCCGACATCGCCCACCTCGCGGGGAACCTTGTCTCCGGCCTCTGCCTGATCTGGCTCGTGGTGCAGATATTTGGCAACCGGCTGGGCTGGCTGCTGGTCATTGCCAGCGGCGTTATGGGAAACGGCCTGTGCGCGTGGCTCTATCGTGAGACCGCGTACCGTTCGCTGGGGGCCTCGACGGCAATTTTTGGCGCGCTCGGGCTGCTCGTCGGGCACGCCCTGGCGGTCGGCTTCAACCCGGAGGGCATGAAGCGCCTGCGCTCGCGGCTCGTGCCGCTCGCCGCCGGGCTGACCGTGCTCGTCATGACCGGCACCGGGGGGGAGCAGACCGACATCCTTGCCCACGTGGCAGGCTTCACGGCGGGGGGGCTTCTGGGCCTGATTGCCAGCCTCCTCCGACGCGGGCGCCGGGAGCGTGTCGGTTAGGCGGGTTTTCGCAACGAGCCGTAGGGGCGGAGATTTTAACCGGACGTAACGTGAACCAGGTCGATGCCTCAAGCGGTTTTCCAGCCTTGCCACCTCTTGCGCGGGTCCGCATTCTTTAACCCACCTTAATTCATTCTATTATGATCAAAAAAATCCTTCTAGTGCTCGTCGCACTCGTCATCATCGCCGGTGTGGTGCTCTACTTCACGCTGGATAATATCGTCAGCAAGAGCGTCAAGTACGCCATCAACACCTACGGACCGCAAGCCACCCAGACCTCGGTCACGGTCAAGGACGTGGGCATTTCGGTTTTCGGGGGCAGCGCCAAGATCGGCGACCTCCAGGTCGGCAACCCGGAAAGCTTCCAGCCGCCGGCCAACGCCTTCAGCTTGGGGGACATCAGCGTCTCGCTCCAGCCCGCTTCGCTCATGAGCGACATCATCGTGATCGATGAGATCACCATCACGGACGCGGAGTTCAACTACATCACGAAGACTTTTACGTCGAGCAACCTGCAAACCATCCTCGACAATGTGAAGGACTTCTCCGGCAAGGCCGCGCAAGCTCCCGCTACCACCACTCCGGCCACGGCTGAGCAGCCGCCCGCCGCCGCTTCGCAGAAGAAGTTTGTCATCCACAACGTCCGCGTCACCGGGGCCAAGGCCAACGCCACCGTGCTGGGCCAGTCGATCAAGGTCGAGATCCCCGACATCATCCTCCAGAACGAATCCCCCGAGGGCATCAACCCCGCCGAACTGGTGGACAAGGTCCTCTCCGATGTGCTCGTGCAGGTCATCGAACAGATCAGCAAGCAGGTCGAGGAGATCGCCAAAGACCCGACCAAGGCCGGCCTGGACATCATCAAGGGCGCTACTGACACTGGTGATGAAACCGTGGACAAGGCTGTCGATACGATCAAGAATCTCTTCTAGTCGATTTGGTTTACCGGACGAATCCCGCTTGGCATTGGTCCGCATAGACTTCCTTTTACGAAAAAAAGGCTCCCTTGCGAGGGAGCCTTTTTCGTTTGGGGGTAAGTCAGTTTGAGTGCCCCTCAGGGATTACGGCTTTCAGTTTCACTGAAAGCCGTAATCCCTGACACGATGAGCAGCATCGAAAGTGCAGGGTCCGGCTGGACCAGCAATCTGCCTGCCGCGGGTCCGGGGCGCGCAGCCCCGGAAAAGAATTTTGAAACAGCGCTTAGTGCATGCGTTGCTCGGAACTGCTCTGCTTGAGTTGCTGGAGCGTGCCGGAGAGGATACGGACCGTCTCCACCGGGAGGGTCAGCAGGGCGGTCATGGTGTTGTTGCCCGTGTCCACCTCGATAGTCATCGGTTCGAGCGGGGTGGCGGCCAGATTGCTCAGGACAAGCGTCGTGCTCGGCGAGGCCGGCAGGTTCATCTGCCGGAGGCTTTGCATGTAAACGGACTTCAGGTCCACGTAGGCTCGCAGGGCCTGGCCGTCCTTCAGTGACAGGTGGTCGGAAAGCGGATCGTCGGCTGCCCGGTCGGCGGCGACGGCGGCGGCCAGCTCTTCGAGGCGCTCGGGTTGATTGGAGATGACAATCATCCCGTCCACGATCTGGTGGGTGGGCGGCTCGTACTGATCGAGGGTGTTGAGGCTGCCCCCGGCCACGACGTTACCGACCGCTCCGGGCAGGGCCGAGGAGATCGGCCCGGCGGCCTTGGTCGTGCTGGTGGCCATCTGCACGGCGCTGGCGTACTGCTGGACGGGGATTTCCTCCAACAGGGCTGGCATGATGTCGGAAAACAGCTCGTCGAGCAATTGGCTGAAGGGTTCCTGCTCCCAGTCGCCGCCGACGACTCCGGCGTAGTCCACCTGCTCGGGCTGGAATTCGAGCCGATAGGCCCCGGTGCCGTCCCAGTCTTTGGCGATGGTGTTGAG
The DNA here is from genome assembly GCF_014230085.1 of Ruficoccus amylovorans. NCBI lineage: Bacteria > Pseudomonadati > Verrucomicrobiota > Opitutia > Puniceicoccales > Cerasicoccaceae > Ruficoccus > Ruficoccus amylovorans. The sequence goes on from NZ_JACHVB010000012.1 coordinate 204,292, forward strand.
GGTCTGCTCCAGCTTGTCGTGGAGCTGGGCGGCCTCGGGTTGTTCCCCTGTGGCCTCCATGCGCTGGAAAAAGACTTTCAGGTAGTCACTGACGGCTACCGGATCGACATGGTAGATGACGCCCGCGTTACCCGTGGCGGGCACGAAGCGTGCCACCGAGACCTCACCGCCCGCCGGGGCCGAGAGCAGGGCGGCTTCGGGGGTGTCGGGCCAGGCGACCTGGCGCGTGCCGACCTGAAAGCGCTCGGTGTCGAGGTTGATCCCGAAAAGTGAGGACTGGACGTTCTCCATGAAGGCGAGGGCCAGGGCCAGCCCCTGCTGGTCGCTTCCGGCCTTTGAGCCGCTGAGGCTTTGGCGCATGCGCTGCATATCCTCGCGTGAGCGCGTGACCTCGAATTCAAAGTCGAAGACGCGCTTTTTACGCACGAGTTGGAGGATTCCTTCAATGTTGTTGGCATTAACGTAGTGCAGGGAAGCCTGATCGGGCGCGATCACAGTCCACCCGCCGACTTCCTTCACCGCCATGCCGCCGACCTGCTGGATCTTGGCGGGGACAGAGCTTCCGGCGGAGAATTTCGTCACCAGCGCGTAGGCTATGTCGCCGGGCAGGCCCGTCTCGAAGCCCACCAGCCCGGAATTCTCGGTGCGCGAAGCCCCCGGAAAGGTTGGGTAGCCGATCTGCCCGAGCGTGAACAGCGTCAGGAATTGCAGGGTCTGATTGGTGTCGGTGGCGTAGCCGAAGGCGTTGATCTTCTCCGGCAGGGAGGGCAGGGGGGGGAGCCGCAGCACGCCGAAGGGCTTCGGGGCGGATTGTGCGCCGAGGGCAAGGGTTCCCAGCAGCAGCATCAGGAACGCCGGGCGGGTACGGGAGAGAAAATTAAGGGAAAACATATGCGTTGTGGCCATAACACCGGCTCATACCGATGACAACGGCGAATTCTTTCGTCCTGCACCCCGGAGAAGGGTTCCTTTTTTTCTCTGCCCTGGCCTTCCACTGTCGAGGAGGGCGAGCCAGGCCGGAGGCCCTCATGCGGTGGGGAATCGCTGCGGGTGGAGGGGGAGGTCAGAAAGGGTTTTTTGCCGATTTAAGCGCCCCGATCACGTCCAAACCCGGGGCTTGCATGCCCGTGCGTGTGCATCATGGCTTGACAATCCGCCCGCCAGGGAGGAAGCAAGCACCTTGGATTTTTCAAGTTTAGTGGGTCTTTCTCAGCTTTCCGGCAGACGGAACGCCCTACGTGCAGCGATTAATCCCACACCGGGGGGCGACCTGAACACGCTTGCCCGCCGCGGCTGATTGCCTTTCACTTCCTGTTCAACCTGACGTATTAATGTATCTTCAAGCTCTCGCCAATCGCGTCCCGCCGACCGCCTACACCCAGAAAGAGTGCTGGGAAATGCTCCAGCCGACCGAGCCTTTCAAGCAGCTCCTGCCCCGCTCCAGATACATCCTGGAGAAAGTCCTCATCAGTGGAGCCAGCGGGATCGAAAAGCGCCATCTGGCCGTTCCGGACATCCAGAATGTTTTCAAGAAGGACGCCGGGCAACTGAACCGTGAGTTTGAACGCGAGGCCCCGCTGCTCGCCGCCGACGCCCTGACCGACGCGCTCGAACAGGCAAGCCTCAAGCCAGACGAACTCGACGCCCTCATCGTGTGCACCTGCACCGGGTACATCTGCCCCGGCATCACCAGCTACGTGGCCGAGCGCCTGAACATGCGCCGGGACACCTACCTGCAGGACATCGTCGGCCTGGGCTGCGGTGCTGCCGTCCCCACGCTGCGCGCCGCCGAGGGTCTCATCGCCGCCAACCCCGGCATGAAGGTTGGTGTCATCGCAGTGGAAATCTGCTCGGCCGCCTTTTACCTCGACGACGACCCCGGCGTGCTCGTCTCGCTCTGTCTTTTTGGCGATGGCGCATCGGCCAGCATCTGGACTGACAAGCCCGGTCCCACCGGCCTCCAGGCCCGTAATTTCGATACCGTCCACCTCCCCGAGGACCGCGAACTGCTGCGCTTCGAGAACAAGGATGGCAAGCTGCGCAACAAGCTGCACCTCTCCGTCCCGCAAAAAGCCGGGATCGCGGTCGAAGGGCTTTTCCGTAAGCAGGACCCTTCCCAGATCGCTCACGTGCTCTCCCATGCCGGAGGCCGCGACGTGCTTGTGGCCGTGGCCAAGAAGCTCAAAAACTACGAACTGCATGAGGCCGAAGTCGTCCTGGCCAACTACGGTAACATGAGTAGCCCGTCCGTCCTTTTCGCGCTCGACGAGTACCTCAAGGGCGACAACGCCCCGCTCGACGGCAAGGACCTCTGGCTGACCAGCTTCGGGGCCGGTTTCGCTGCCCACTCCTTCCGGCTGGGGCTGTGAAATCGCGGTAAAACCGCGATTTCAGTTTGAGAGTTTGAGCGTTTAAAGGTTTGAGAGTTGGTCAAAGGGCTTTGTCACTGTTTAGAGCGTTTCAAATAAAGTCGTAGCCGTCACAAAATGGCCGAATGGCTAAATGATTAAATGGTTAATTGTTATTTCCTACGTTCGGAATCCAACAATTAACAATTAGCCATTTAGCTATTCAAAGTTTGTGGCTACAGTAATTTTTGAAACGCTCTAAAGTGGTTTATTGCGATGAGGTTGAGGCTTCAATCTTGGCAGCCCCGCTTAAAACTCTTAAACTTTCAAACTCTTAAACTTTCAAACGTATATTTATGAGCAAGGAACTCGAAGAAGGCTCCGTCCTGAGCCTGGATTTTACGAAGCTGAAAAAGGTCGCCGACTGCGGCGCGGACGTGATGCCCGCTGTCGCGCAGGATGTGGACACCGGTGAGGTGCTTATCCTCGGCTATGCCAACCAGCTCGCGCTCGACACCGCCCGGGCCGAAGGTATGGCCACTTTCTGGAGCACATCCCGCAACGAGCTGTGGATCAAGGGCAAGACTTCGGGGGACTACCTCGAAATCGTCGAGATCCGCGTCAACTGCGAGCAGAATTCCCTGCTCTACCTCGTCCGCCCGAAGGGCAAGGGCGCCTGCCACACCAAGGACAGCTCCGGCACGGCCCGCTCCGGCTGCTACTATCGTCGTCTCAAGGCCGACGGCACGCTCGAATTTGTCACGGGTAAGGAGTAACCGGCTGGCCCGGCTCTCTCCGGGCTGACTGTGTATGCCGGGAAAGTCTGCGCCGCCTCACCCGTGCGGCTTTTCTCGGGGGAGGGGGGTGCCTCGTGTAGGCAACAGCTTCTGAACCGGGTGCCCGTACCCGAGTGTTTTTCCCTGTTCGTCTTTTCTCCGCATGTCTGACCGCTCATCATCCTCTGTCCAGATCGGCTCCTGGATTGCCGCCATCGTCCTGTTCGTCTTTGGCGGTATTTTCGCCAGCACCGGCTTCAAGCTGCTTGCCAGCCTGCTCCGTGAGGAATCGGGCACGCCCAATTTTATCGGCGGTCTCGTGGGGGGTGTTTTTCTGCTTTTCGGGGTGGGGGCCATCGTCGGCGGGATACGTGTGATCGCGGCGGCCCGGCAAGGCTCACGGCTGGCCCGGAAGTACCCGGACCAGCCCTGGATGCACAACAAGACCTGGGCCTCCGGACGGATCAAGGACAGCAACCTGGTCGGCGCGCTGTTCATGATCCCCTTCGCCCTGTTCTGGAACGGCGTTTCGTGGACCGTGATCCTCGTTATGCTCAGTAGTGGAAATCTCGGCGAGAACCCGGCGCTGCTGATCTTCTTGCTGTTCCCCCTGATTGGTCTCGGGCTGGCCTGGGCGGCGGTTTACCAGATCCTGCGCTGGCGCAAATACGGCACGTCGGTCTTTGAACTGGCGGAGATCCCCGGCGTCATAGGCGGAAATCTCGGCGGGCTGATCCTGACGCGGGTCCATGTCCGCCATCAGGGTGGCTTTACGCTGACCCTGCGCAACGTCCACCAGTGGACCAGTGGCTCGGGCAAGAACCGCCGCACCCACACCGAAACGCTCTGGGAGTCGCGGCAGGTGCTCGATCAGGAAGCGATGCCCGACGACCCGACCCGCAGCGCCTTGCCGGTGCTTTTCTTCATCCCCTACACCTGCCATCCGACCCAGCGCCGCCGGGACGGCTCGCAGGACTACTGGGAGCTGACTGCCACGGCCCGCGCGCCCGGCCTCGATTACAAGGCGTCTTTCCGCGTCCCGGTCTTCCACACCAAAGACAGCGACCCCAATGCGCAGCAGCCGAGCGCGACCACCTCGGCCACGGGCGGCACTGGCGGCTCCGCTACGCCGTTACCCGAACTGGGCGCGATTGCCGGGTTGACGGTGCGTCCGGACCTTTCCGGTGCCGAGGTACTGGAGTTCAAACCCATGCGGCACCTGGCCCTGCTGTTTTTCCCGTTGCTGATCGGCGGCGGGATGGTGGCCTTCGCGTATTTCGCGTGGAACAGCGGCATGCCCAAGCTTTTTCCCGTCGTCTTTCTGCTTTTCGGGCTGTTTGTCTGCTACGGGGTTGGCTCGTCGCTGCTGAGCTACGTCCGCGTGTACCGCTACCCGGACCGGCTGGAGGTCCGCAGTAGGCGCTTTGGGATGAAAAAAACCAGCACGCTCCCCCGCAAGACGATCACCCGGATCGAGGTCAAGCAGGCCATGTCCTCCGGCAACAGCGTCTTCTATAATGCCCTCATCCACACCGCCGACGGGCAGACGGTGACCGTCCCGACCCTGATCCGTGGCCGCCGTGAGGCCGAAGCCTTCGCCGCTCACCTGGAAAAGCCTATGCTCGTTCGCTAGTGTGCCGTGAGCTAAGTTTGCTGCATATTTTTTTGGGGGCTATGCGCCCCCAAACCCCGCAGCAGGCATAGCCTGCACTTTCGATGCTTGCAGCATCGCGTCTGGGATTACGGCCTTCAGCGGCGCTGAAGGCCGTAATCCCAGAGGAGCATCCAAACTGAGTTTCACCCCCAAAACTTATGCGATGAACTTAGCTCACAGCACACTAGTGTCCCGTTAGCTTAGTTCCTGATAAAAATATTTTCACCGCAGAGGCGCAAAGACGCAGAGCGACCTCTGTATCCACGAAGTTTTTTGTGCTTCTTGTGCCTTTTTGTGGCCATTAACATTTGTTAAGAACTTAGCTAACACGACACTAGTGTGCGGTTACCGAAGTTTGCTGCATAATTTTTGGGGGCTATGCGCCCCCAAACCCCGCAGCAGGCATAGCCTGCACTTTCGATGCTGCCGCATCGCGTCAGGGATTGTTGCTTTTAGCTTGGCTAAAAGCAACAATCCCTGAGGAACATCCAAACTGGGTTGCACCCCAAAACTTATGCGAGGAACTTAGCTCACGGCACACTAGATTGTTTTAAATAAAGTCGCAGCCGCCGCAAAAAGGTCGAATGGCTAAATGATTAAATGGTTAATTGTTATTTCCTGCGTTCATCATCCAACAATTAGCAATCAGCCATTTAGCCATTCAAATATTATGGCTACGGTGTCCTTTGAAACGCTCTGGCAAGCTGTGTGGCGAGTTCTTCCATAGAGACTCAAAGGGGCATTTGCGGTTCGTCTTGTCGAGTGGTGGCGGCGTTTCCTTCGCGTGGTTTCGCGGCCTACAGATCGCCCGTGCGATTATCGCGTTTTAATGCACAAAAAAGCCCGCACGGTGCGGGCTGAAAAGTGGTGCTCAGGGAGGGATTCGAACCCTCACACCTTGCGGCACTGCCGCCTGAAGACAGCGTGTCTGCCAATTCCACCACCTGAGCAGTTGTGAAAGGGAGGAGAAAACCGCCAGGACCGGCTGCTGTCAAGCGACTTTCTCTTCCCGGTGAAGTTTTTTCTCTAAAAGCTTACGGTTTTAAAAAACAGCCGGAAAGCCCAAGGCTCAGGACTCCTTGAACTGCGTGACCAGCCCCGTGATCGAAGCCTTCGCGTCGCCGTAGAGCATGCGGGCGTTGGGGCGCAGAAAGAGGACGTTTTCCAGGCCGGAGAAGCCCGCGCCCTTGCCGCGCTTGAGGCAGAAAACCGTCTGCGCTTCGTGCACGTTGATGATCGGCATGCCGTAGATCGGGCTGCTCGGGTCGTCGGCGGCAGCCGGGTTGACCACGTCGTTGGCCCCGATGACGATGGCCACGTCAACCGTGCTCATGGTCGGGTTCACGTCGTCCATTTCGACCAACTGCTCGTAGGGGACATCGGCCTCGGCCAGCAGGACGTTCATGTGGCCGGGCATGCGGCCCGCCACCGGGTGGATGGCGAAGCGGACCTCGGCCCCGTTGTTTTCGAGCAGCTCGGCCAGTTCCTTGACCGCGTGCTGGGCCTGCGCCACGGCCATCCCGTAGCCCGGGACAAAGACCACGTTGTGGGCGGCTTCGAGTACGTAGTAGGCGTCCTCGACGCTGATCGGCTTGAGCTCGCCCTCGGCCTTGCCGGAGGCGGCCTGGACGGTCGAGCCGAAGCCGGAAAAGAGCACGTTGCCCAGGGTGCGGTTCATGGCCTTGCACATGATGACGGTCAGGATCAGCCCGGACGCGCCGACCAGGCAGCCCGCCACGATGAGCACGTTGTTGCCGATGACGAAGCCGGCCGCGCTCGCGGCCAGGCCGGAACAACTGTTCAACAGCGAAATGACCACCGGCATGTCGCCGCCGCCGATGGGCATGACGGCGAGGATGCCCAGCGCGAGCGAGAGGAGGATGAGGAGGTAAATCTGCCCCGGTCCGACGTGGGGCGCGCTCACGGTCATGATGACCCCAAAGACGACGATGAGGGCTGCGATGACCGCGTTGAGCGCCCGTTGGCCCTTGAAAAGGGTGGGGCGACCGGAAAGTTTGCCCGAGAGCTTGCCCCAGGCGTAGACGCTGCCCGTAAAAGTCACACCCCCGATGAGGATGGCCAGGGCGATGGTGGCGGCGGTGAAGGCGTCGAAGTGGCTCAGGTCGATAATCGTCTTTGTGATGAGCTCGCCGTTTTCATTCAAACTCCCGGTAGTGCCTGTGATATGCGTGATGCGCTCGTACTCGGCCCAGCCGACCAGGAGGCTGGAGAGGCCGCCGAAGCCGTTGAGCAGGGCGACCAGTTCGGGCATGGAGGTCATCTTGACCAGCCGGGCGGCGATGAGCCCGATCAGGCTGCCGACGATCAGGCCGACGATGATGAGTTGGTAGCTGATGATGTCGCGGTTAAAGAGCGTGACGACGACGGCGATGAGCATCCCCAGTGAGGAGAGGCGGTTGCCCTTGCGGGCGGTGTCCGCCGAGCCGAGCATTTTGATGCCGAAGATAAAGATAACCGACGCCGCGATGTAGGCGAGGTTGATGAGCATGTCTGCTGTATCCATGATGTTGCTTGCGCTGGAAAGTCGGGTTCGTGTGCGGTTCGCGGGGCGGGGTTAGTCGGCCTTGGGTTTGGAGGCGTCTTTCTTTTTGAACATGCCCAGCATGCGGTCGGTCACGAGGTAGCCCCCGACGACGTTGATCGCGGCCAGCACGACGGCGGCGAAGCCGAGCCAGGCCGAGAGCGTGCCGGTGGTCTCACCGGCGGCGATGAGCGCCCCCACGATGGTGATGCCCGAGATGGCGTTCGAGCCCGACATGAGCGGGGTGTGCAACTGCGAGGGAACCTTGCTGATCAGCTCGAAGCCGAGGAAGGCTGCCAGCACAAAGATGAATACGAGGAGTACCAGGTCCATGTTATTGGAGTTTGAACGTTTGAAAGTTTGAAAGTTTGAGAGTTTGAAAGTTGGTGCGGGCTCAGCCGGATTTGAAGCGCTCGTGGATGATCTGCCCGTCGCGGGTGAGCAGGCAGCCCTTGAGGATCTCGTCGTCGAGGTTGTACTTGAACTCGCCCGCTTCGGCGTCCCAGAAGTGCTCGATGAAGTTATAAAAATTCGAGGCGAGCATCTGGCTGGCGTGCTGCGGGTAATAGCCCTCGATGTTCTCGTGGCCGATGATACGCACGCCGTTGTCGGTTAAAACTTCCTCGCCCAGCTTCGCGCCTTCGACGTTGCCGCCGCCCTCGACCGCGAGGTCAACGATGATGCTGCCGGGCTTCATCTGGCGGAGGATGTCGGCGGTGACGATCTTCGGGGCCGGACGGCCAAAGAGCTTGGCCGTGGTGATGACCACATCGGCCTGGGCACAAGCCTTGGCCATGCCCTGGCGCTGCTTTTCGAGCTGCTCGGGGGTGAGTTCCTGGGCGTAGCCCTGGGCGGTCTGGCCGGTGTCGCCGAGGTCCACTTTGATAAATTTCGCGCCGAGCGATTTCACCTGCTCCTCGACGACCGGGCGGGTATCAAAAGCCTCCACACGCGCGCCGAGGCGCTTGGCGGTGGCGATGGCCTGCAGCCCGGCCACCCCGACGCCGATGATGAAGATGCGGGCCGGAGAAAGCGTTCCGGCGGGGGTCATCATCATGGGGAAAATCTTGCTCATGCGGTTGGCGGCCATGAGGACGGCGGCGTAACCGGCGAGGTTGGCCTGGGACGAGAGGGCGTCCATCTTCTGGGCCAGGGTGGTGCGCGGGATCATCTCCAGGCTCACGGCGCTAACCTTGGCCGCGGCCAGCTTGCCCAGCAGTTCCTTTTCGTTAAAAGGGTCGAGGAAGCTGATATGGAGCGCGCCGGGCTTGAGCCGGGGCAACTCGTCGGCATCGGGCTTGCGTACGCGCAGGACGATGTCGGCGGCGGCCAGTGCGGCGTCCCGGTCGGTCACGATTTCGGCACCCGCCTCGCGGTAGAGTCCGTCGGGCAGGTCGGCGCGGGCACCCAGCCCGGACTCGACCTGCACTTTCAGACCGAGAGCGGCCAACTTCTTTGCCAGCTCGGGGATGAGCGCGGCGCGGGTTTCACGGGGGTCGGTCTCACGAACGGCGAAAACGGTCTTCATAATCGGAAAGCTTATGATATTTGTGTCTGTTAGAAGTAATGGCAATGATAATCCGGTGTTCTTGTCTTGTCTGCTAAAGAGTTGTGCCGGTGTAGGCTTGCCAGCCGGGCACGCATCTGAATTAGAGTATATACCGTGTTAGTGTCTTTAAAAAGGATGTGGCGGCGGATGCTGCGCGGCGTACCGGTAGCGGCGGGTTTCCTGGCCGTCTCGCTGGGCGCGCAACCGGTCGAAACGACGCCCCTGCTGACGGAGGAAACCCCTCAGGCCGTGGCTGCGGCGACCGCGCACCTCATCACGACCGGGGACGACGCGCTGCGGGCGGGCTTGCCGACGCTGGCCGAGCGTTTTTACCTGCGGGCGCTTTCCGACAATTCCATCCCCGAGAACCTGCGCCTGGAGGTTAACCTCAAGCTCTCGGTCGCGCTCATCAGCCAGCGCAAGCTCGTGCCCGCGCAGCGCCTGCTCGACGCGTTGCCCGAAGTGGTGGACGACCCCCGCGAACGCCTCAGCCGCGCCCTGCTGGCCTACTACGCCGGAGACATGTCGGCGGTAAAGGGCTACCTGAACAAGGTTTCCCCGAAAAATCTTTCGCTCGAATACCAGCCCTGGTATTACCTGTTGCAGGGGCTGAGGGAGCGTTCAGAAGGGAGCCTTTCCAAGGCCGAGACGAACTTCAAGCTTGCGCTGGAAAAGGCCGTCACCGAGACGCAGCGTTCGGACTTCGAGGCCGAGATTTTCCGCAACCAGATCGTCGCCGGGGAGGCCAACGAAGACATGGCCAAGCTGTTGCAGAAAAAAGTCGAGGAGACCCGGGGCACGCGGGTGGGCTTCGGCTTTGCCCGGCAGTACGCCATCGTGCTCGACCTGCTCGGGCGCAAGACTCAGGCCATTGAGGTGCTTCAGGATCAGCTCCGGCTGCTCACCGACCAGGAAAAGCCCGAGCAGACCGAGATCCTGTTGCTGATCGCGCTGGTGGCGGGGGAAGACTCCCAGCGGGGGCAACTCGCGCTGGAGGAGATCCTTCGCTCGGCCAGCGACAAGGAAACCGCCGCTATCGCCTTGAACATCCTCAGCCGCTCCAGTCTGCCCGAGACCAACCCGGCCGAATTCCGCCAACTGCTCGACGAACTGATTAGCCAGCCCAACCACCCGCTCAACGACGAACTGCTCCTGCTGCGCGCGCGCTTCATGCTGAACAAGGCCGAACCGGAGCCGGAACTGGCCATCCGCGACGCCGAGCAACTGATCGAGCGCTACCCCGGCTCGCCCCTGCGCATCGACGCCATCCGGCTGCTCGCCTTTCAGGCCTGGAACGCCACGCCTCCGCGCTACCGCACCGCCGCCGATTACCTGAACCAGATCCGCGAGGCGCTCCCTCCCGGTCGCGAACACCGCTACTACGGGCGGCTGGTGGCGGACAGCTTTTTCCTCAACGGCGACTATCAGGCCGCGGCCGAAGTCTATGAGGCCGTCCTCAACGAGGAGCCCCTGCCCAAGGAGCGCGGTGATCTGCTGCTTCAACTCGTTGAGTCCTTGATCCGGGAAAAGCGTTACGTGGAGGCGGGCGACGTGCTCAACAAGTCTTTTGACATCAGCGACTCGACCCCCGAGCGCCGCTGGCAGGCCGAGTGGAGTCTGGCCTCGTCCATGGCCCGGGCCGGAGAGGCCGAGGCCGCGCTCAGCCGCTTGCGCACGATCCTCGACCAGCCCGCCGCCGGGACCATCCCCCCGGCGCTTCGGCTTCGCCTGCGCTGGCTGGAGATCAAGCTCGCCAGTGACCTCAATCAGTACGAGGACATTCCCGCCATGACGGACAGCTTGCTGGCCGAGGTCGGAGCCACTCCCGCCGCCGACGTGCCTCTGGCCGACCGCGAACTGATTGCGGCCAACGCCATGTTCCTGCGCGGGCGGGCGCTTCTTCGGCTCGGGCGCAATGAGCAGGCGTTCGCCACCTACGCCAGCCTGCGGGAGAAATTCCCCACCAGCGATGCCGCCGTGCTTTCCTACCTCGAAGAAGCCCGCTACTTCGTGGCGCAGGGGATTTACAACGAGGCGCAGTTGAGCTATCGCAAGATCGCCGACGACTACCCGAACACCCCACAGGCCGCTATCGCGCTCTACGAGGGGGCTATGGCCGCCGAAGCGCAGGGGCAGGAGCGTAACTTGACCGAGGCCCTCAAGTACCTGGAGGAACTTGCCACCAAATACCCCGCGCACGAACTGGTTTTCCCGGCCCGCATCCGGCAGGGGGACATTCTGCGTAAGCTGGACGAGTTCAGCCTCGCCCAGCAGACCTACGAAAACCTTATCCAGCAGTTCAACGGCAAGCGTCCGGATGTTTATCTGGTCGAGCTTTACCGTGCCAACACCCTCATGGCTCAGGCCGGAGGCGAGCCGCAGCGGCTCATCGCCGTGGCCGCCGACCTGGAGAACCTCTTCGACCGGCCCGACGCGCCGCTGGACTTCCGCCTGGAGGCAGGCTTCGCCTGGGCGCACTGCCTGCGCGAGGCCGGGAACCGCAACCTGGCCGAAGAGGCGCTCTGGCAAGTCATCACGCAGGGGGCTCCCGGCGGCGAGGTCGAGCCCACGCTCTCCCCCTCGGGCCGCGTCTGGCTGGCCAAGTCGCTCCTTCGACTGGCCGACATGATGGCCACTGACGGGAAGCCCCGTGAATCCGTCCAGGCTCTGGAAATCCTCGTGCGCAACCGCCTGCCCGGCTGGCATCTGGCCCAGGCCCGCCTCAACAAGGAGGGCGTGCCCGCGAACTGATCCTTCGGCGGCAGATTCCAGGCTTTACCGCCCGGCCTCCCGCCCATTAACTGCTTTGCTTTAAACCTCATGGGTATTTTTGACTTTTCTCTGATCGAACGCGGCGGCCCCCTCATGTGGCCGCTGCTGGTGCTTAGCCTGATCGGGTTCATCTTTTTCGTGGAGCGGACCCTCTACCTGCACAAGGGCCAGATCCGGACCAACACCTTTGTGGACGGCATCAAGAACCTCGTGCGCAAGCGCCGCCTGCTCGAAGCCCTCACCGTGTGCGAGGAGACGCCCGGCCCCGTCGCCAGCGTGGTCAAGGCCGCCCTGCTCAACCACGACAAGTCCGAGGAAAAAATGCGCGGCGCGATCCGTGACGCCGCCCTGGTCGAGATACCCTCACTGGAGCGCCGGGTCGGGACCATCGCCGCCATTGCCAAGATTTCCCCCCTGCTGGGGCTGCTGGGCACGATTGTCGCCCTGCTCAACGCCTTTTTGACCATGCAGGAGAAGGGGCCTTATGCCAACGCCTCGAACTTCTCCGGTGACGTGGCGCAGGCGCTTATCACCACGGCGACCGGGCTGGCCATCGCCATCATGGCCTATCTGGCGCACCACTTCCTCCACGGGCGGGTGCGGGCGCTCGTCCATGACATGGAGTGGGTCGGCAACGATATTATCCAGTTCCTGCACCGCGACGTGCCTGAGGAGGAGAGCGACACCGAAAAAGAAAATGGTTAATTGAAGTGCTTCAGTCATTTAACCCACTAACAATTAGCCATTTCCCCCACCCATGTCCCTGACCCGTCCCCTCGAACTCGAACGCCACCTGAGCCCGCCGGATGCGCGCTTTGATGTGGCGGCACTGTTCGACGTGCTGCTGATCTGCATCATGTTCATGCTGCTGGGGTCACGTTTTATTTTCGCTCCCGGCGAGTCGATCCGGCTCCCCGTGATGGACAATCCGGCCCCGGCGGGTATCTCCACCTTGGCGGTGCTCACTTACAAGAGCGACGAGATGATGATCCTCAACGGGCGTGTCATCACGCTGGAGGGCTGGCAGCGCCTGATCGAGCGCGGCGAAGTCACCGGCGAGGGCGTCCTGCTGGTCAAGGCCGACGCCGAACTCCCCATGCAGACCCTGCTCGAACTGGCCGAGCTGGCCCGGCAGGCCGGGTACGAGGCCTTGCAGATCGCCGCTAACAGCTCCGTCTCGGACAAGGTCTGGAAAGGGCAGGGCTCCGCCGAACCCTTCGGCAGCTACAACCCATGAGCAAAGGCAAGAACGGTAGTTACCTGCACCGCTTGCAACGCTGGTGGCATTCGCCGCTGGGGCGGGTGGCGTTGGTGCTCGGAGTCGGCATCCATCTGGCCGGTTTTCTGCTTTTCCGGGTCGTGTCCGAGCCTGCCGAGGCCCACGAGCAGCCGCGCCCGTTTATTATCTGGAACGGCCCTGAGCAACAGGACGAGAGCATGATCCGGCTCGAACAATGGCTGCTGCTCGACTCCGAAGCCCTTTTTCTGCCCACCGCGCTCAACGCCCGTGGCGAGAACGACGCCCTGCGCATGCTTTCGCCCGGAGCGGCTTTGTTGGAAACGGAGCTGAATCTGCCGGTCACGGCCAGCCTTTCCTGGTCTGCCGAGGGGGCCGAGCAGGGGCCTCTGAGCTATGAGGGGCTGCTCGCCCGCTACGCTCGCGACGGCGTCACGACCTACGGTCAGTCCAAGCCTCCCCGGTCGGCGGAAACCTCCGGCCGTGTCGCCCGGGTGGAAGTCCGCGACGCCAGCACGGGGCGCGCAATGGGGGAGTTCACGCTCGACACCGGGGAGAGTATCCTGCCGGTCCCGCCCGAGCCCGAGGCGCTCGAATACATCCTTTACCGGGCCGGTGCCGGAAACATCGGCTCGCTGTTGCCGCTTTCGTCCGCCGCGGGGGGGGAGGCCGGAAAGGCCTGGGCCCGCCAGATCGAACGCGCCGAGTGGGAAGGCTCCCTCCCGCAAGGTTATTACCGGATCATTGTCAGCCCGTAGCGGTCGTGTTAGCAAGTTCTTTGAATAATTTAACTCCCACCAAAAGGCACAAAAAACACAGACTGCGCCATAAACGGCAGAACCGCTCTGCGCCTTTGCGTCTCTGCGGTGAAGCATTTTTACCAAAAAAATAGCTAACATAACACTTGGCCGGACCCGGAGTTGACATCCGCTTATCCAAACTTTTTCTGAACAAATGCCCTGGTACCTGTATTTAGCGCTCAAGCAGCTTTTTCCCTCGGGGCGCTTCGTGTCGCTGTTCTGCGTCGTCTCGGTCATCGGCGTCACCCTCGGGGTGATGGTCCTGCTGATCGTGCAGAGCGTCATGAACGGCTTTGGCAACGAGATCCGCGACAAGCTCTCCGATACCGACGGTCATGTCCGCATCCAGGGTGGGGGGATCATTTATCAGACCTGGCCGCTGGTCGAGATGGCCGAGCAGATCGAGGGCGTGGAGACCGTCGCCCCCTACGCCGAGGGTATGGTTATGATGATGCACCGGAACATCCCGGCCTTCCCTTACGTGCTGGGCGTGGATGTGCTCGGGGACGAGCCGATCATCCCCTTCGACCGTTATCTGCGCGGCGACAGCCGCTACGAGGACCTCGACGACGAGACGGTTTTCCTCGGGGCCGGGCTGGCCGCCTCCATCGGCGCTTACAAGGGCTCAACACTTGAGGTTTACTCGCCCCTGATGCTGGAAAAGCTCAAGCGCGACGAGGTGCTGCTTCCCCGCGAACTGACCGTGGCGGGCATCTTCGATACCGGCTATAACAAGATCGACGCCAACACCATGATCGTGACCCTGCGGCTGATGCAGGAGCTTTACGGCCTCGGGGATGGTGCGCACGGTGTCTCCCTGCGCCTGAAAGACCGCAACCAGGCCGACGCCGTGGCCAAGCAGCTCAACGACCAGCTCCAGCCCCCCTACCGGGCCGTGACCTGGCTCGACCGCAACAGCGACATTCTCTTTGTCCTCTCGCTGGAAAAGGCCGTCATGTCGTTTATCATCCTGTTTATCATCCTGGTGGCTTCGTTCTCCATCGCCAGCTCGCTCTTTACCGCCGTGGTGCGCAAGACCCGCGAGATCGGGCTCATCGGGGCGATGGGCGGGCGTTCCCGGCAGATGGCCGCCGTGTTCTGCTTCCAGGGCTTCATCATCGGGGTGGTTGGCTCCTTGCTCGGGGTTGGGTTGGCGTTGCTGGCGCTTCACTACCGTGTGCAGATCGTGGACACCTTTGCCCGCGCGACCAACAGCGCCGACACGCTGGTGCGTTTTTACCAGTTCCGCGTGCTGCCCGTGCATTACGAGGCGCGGGACTTCATCCTCATCATCACCTTCGCCATCATCGTCTCGACCGTGGCCGGGCTGCTGCCCGCCTGGCGTGCCGCCCGTCTCAAACCCGCCGACGCCCTCCGCAATGAGTGACCCCGTTCTCCAGACCACCGGCCTGACCAAGGTCTTCAAGGGCCCGGACGCCGACATCGAAGTCCTCTCCGGCGTCGAACTGGCCGTCCACGCGGGCGAAAGTGTGAGCATCCGCGGCGAGTCCGGCGCGGGCAAGACCACGCTCCTTTACATCCTCTCGACGCTGGAGCTGCCCGACGCGGGCGAGGTCCGCTGGCAGGGCCAGAACGTCCTGAAAAAGTCCGCCGACTGGCGGGCGCTGCGTCGCACGACCTTCATGGGGCTGGTCTTCCAGTCCTACTACCTGATCCCGGAGCTCAACGCGCTGGAAAACGTCCTCATGGCGGCGCGGCTGGCGGGCAAGCTCGACTCCGCCAAAAAAGAACGCGCCCGTGACCTGCTGGCGCAGGTGGGGCTCTCCGAACGCCTCCGCCACATGCCCGGCCAGCTCTCTGGCGGGGAGCGTCAGCGCGTGGCCCTGGCCCGCGCCCTCCTGAATCGCCCCGCGCTGGTCCTGGCCGACGAGCCGACCGGCAACCTCGACGAGCACACCGGGGCCGAGGTCATGGACATTTTTATAAAAATGTGCGCCGAGGAACAGGTCGCCCTCTGCCTGGTCACGCACAACCCGGCCTTTGCCGCCCGCACCAGCCGTCAGCTCTACATGCGCGGCGGAGCGATGGAGGAGATTGGCTCACACGAAGGCACAGAGGCACAAAGATGACAGAAAACGAGATTGGCCGGGAAGTTGTCGATGCGGCGATTGAACTGCACCGGGAACTTGGGCCAGGCTTGCTGGAGAGTGTCTATGAATCTGTGCTGGCCCGGCTTCTGGCTGAGCGAGGCATCGAAGTTGAGCGCCAGGTGTCCATTCCGGTTACTTTCAGGAATATGCGCTTCGAAGAAGGATTTCGGGCGGACATTGTTGCTGGCAGGAAAGTTATCCTTGAACTGAAATCAGTGGAGGCCATTACTCGCGCCCATCAAAAACAATTGTTAACCTACTTGCGTTTGACCGGATTGAAGCTTGGGTTCGTGTTGAACTTTGGCGAGGAGTTGATGAAGAATGGCATCAAGCGTATCATTAACGGCGATCTTTCCGCCTGATACCTTTGTGTCTCTGTGCCTCCGTGTGAGTGAAAAAATTCATTCCCAAAATGCTCCCGGTCCGCTAAGCTCTTTTGTTTATGGCAGATAAAAATCCCTTGCGATGCGGGGTGGCCGGGGTCGGATACCTCGGGCAGCACCACGCGCGGATTTACAACCAGCTCCCCGGCTGCGAGTTGGCCGGTATTTACGACGCCGACCCCAAGCGCGCCCGCGAGATCGCCAAACAGCACGGCGGGGCGCACGTCTGTGAATCCCTGGAGGAGTTGGGCGAGCGTTGCGAAGCGGTCAGTGTGGCCGTGCCGACGGACCGCCACACCGAGGTCGCGCTGCCGCTGCTGGAGAAGGGCTGCCACCTGCTGATTGAGAAGCCCATCTGCCCCACGCTGGAGGAGGCCGAGCAGATCACCGAGGCCGCCGCCTCGCGCGGGCTGCTGGTGCAGGTCGGCCATATCGAGCACTATAATCCGGTCATGGCCTTTCTGGAAAAGCACGTCAAAGACCCGCGCTTCATCACGGCGGACCGGCTGGCGGAGTTCAAGATCCGGGGCGTGGAGGTCAGCGTCGTGCTCGACCTGATGATTCACGACATTGGCGTCATCCTGCAACTGGTGAAATCGCCGCTGGTGCGGGTGGACTCGGTCGGGGTCAACGTCCTGACCAAGAGCGAGGACATCGCCAACGCCCGCCTGACCTTTGAGAACGGCTGCGTCGCCAACATCAATACCAGCCGCGTCAGCCGCAAGCCGGTGCGCGAGATCCGCGTCTTCCAGCCCAACGCCTACCTCTCGCTCAACTTCGCCGAGCAGAAGGGCCACCTCATCCGCAAGGGCAAACTCGGCCTGAGCAAGAAGGACATCCCCATCGAAAAGGGCGAGCCCCTCCTGCTGGAGCTGGCCTCCTTTACCGACGCCGTGCGCAAGCACACCGCCCCGAAAGTCGATGCCGTCCTCGGCCGCAGCGCGCTTGAGGTCGCCCTCAAGATCACCCAGCAAATCCGCGAGGCGAACGAACGGCGCGGGTAGTCTTTTTGCTCACACGGAGGCACAGAGGCACAGAGATGGAGGAGAATGCGATTGGGGACATTGTGGTCCAGGCGGCGATCGAGCTTCACCGTGAACTGGGGCCAGGGCTTTTGGAATCTGTCTATGAATCGGTGTTGGCCACTTTGCTTGAGCAACGGGGCTTAGCGGTTGAGCGACAGGTAGCGGTCCCCGTTGTATTCAGGGAGATGCGTTTTGAAGAAGGATTTCGCGCAGACTTGATCGTTGAAAACAAAGTCATTCTCGAACTTAAATCCGTGGAGGCAATCTCCCGCGCCCACAACAAGCAATTGCTCACCTATCTAAGACTCACCGGTCTCAAGCTGGGCTACCTTTTAAACTTCGGAGACGAACTCATGAAAACCGGCATCAGCCGCGTCATCAATGGGCAACTGCAATCCCAGTAAAACTCCGTGCCCCCGTGCCTCCGTGTGAGCTATTATCTTTAGCATTCTATCATGACCTTGCCCACACCTACCGCTCGGCCCGACCTGCTCATCATCGCCGGTGAGCACTCCGGCGACCAGCACGCGGCCCGCCTTCTGCGTGAGGCGCGGGCGGCGCAGCCGTCGTTGGGCGTGTGCGCGATCGGCGGCGAGGAACTGGAGAAGGCCGGAGCGCAGCTTTTGTTCGACCTGACCCAGCATTCCGTCGTGGGGCTGTTTGAGGTTTTGAAGAACTACGGCTTTTTCAAAAACCTCTTCGAGGCCACGGTGACGTGGATCAAAGAGCACCGGCCGCGCGCGGTCTGTTTCGTCGATTACCCGGGCTTCAACCTCCGCCTGGCCGAGCGCCTGCACAAGGAGGGCATCAGCGTGAAGGGCGGGGGAGAAACGCGCCTGCTCTACTACATCAGCCCGCAAATCTGGGCCTGGAAAGGGCACCGGCGCTTCAAGATGGCCAAGCTGCTCGACGCTCTGGCCGTGATTTTTCCCTTCGAGGTCAAGTGTTACGATGACACCGACCTGCCCGTGACTTACGTGGGCCACCCCTTCACGGGGGAGGACTACCACCTGCCGCTGCGCTATGCGCCGGACGGCCCGCTGCTGCTGCTGCCCGGCAGTCGAAAGACACCCGTGCGGCGGATTTTCCCGCTCATGCTGCGGGCGCTGGAGCGGCGTTACGCTGCCACGCGCGCGGGCCGCGGTGAACCGTCAGCGGGGCAGAGGAGTGTTTCCCCGGACGAGCGGGCGGTGGCGATTTTTCCCAGCCCGGCCATTGCCGGGGTCCTGGAGGAGCAACTGGCGGCTTTCCCGTCACTGGCGGATCGCGTCAGCCTGCGCCCCGGCGGCGAGGTGGCGGAAGCCGCCGCCGTCCTGACCAGTTCGGGCACGATGTCGCTGAACTGCGCCTTGGCAGCGATTCCGGGGGCGATTGTTTACCGGGCCAACCCGCTGACGTACTTCATCGGGCGGCGTGTGGTGAGCATTGACCGGCTCGGCATCGCCAACATCCTCCTTGGGCGCGATATTTACCCCGAGTACCTGCAAGGCGCAGCCAACCCCGCCGCACTCGGGCGCGAACTCGACCTGTGCCTCGGCGATCCGGCCCGGCTGGAGGCGACGCGCGAGGCCGCCCGCGAACTGCTCCACCTGCTCGGTGAGGAGCGCGAAATGTCCCCGGCCCAATGGCTGCTTAAGGAACTGACCTGATCGGTCGATTTCGTTTTTTTTAGGAAAAATTCTCCGGCAAACCGTAAACGGACCTCACCGCTTCCATGCTCAGCGTTATCATCTGCACCTACAACCCCGCTCCGGCTCCTCTGCGCCGGACACTGGAGGCGCTGGCGAAGCAGACGCTGCCCGCGGGCGAGTGGGAGCTGCTGATCGTGGACAACGCCTCGCCCGAGCCGCTCACGGTGTCCGCGCTGGCGGATAGGACGAAGCGGCCTTTCCGGTTGATTTTCGAGCCGGTTCCCGGTCTGGCCCGGGCGCGGATCACCGGTTGCCGCGAGGCGAAAAGCGACCTGCTGGTTTATGTGGACGACGACAACCTGCTCGCCCCCGACTATCTGGAGCGGGCGCTGGAGATTTCGCGTTCGCACCCGTTTCTGGGGGCCTGGAGCGGGCACCTGGAGGGTGAGTTTGAAACCGAGCCCGCGCCCGAATTGCGCCCTTACCTCGTGCACCTGGCCATCCGCGACGTTATCCGCGAGGAGTGGGCGAGCTTCCCGAACTACCGGACCTGCCCCTGGGGGGCGGGGCTGTGCATCCGCCGCAGAGTGGTGGAGGCCTACGCGCGGGATTTCGACAAGGATTTTCGCTCTCAGATCGGCACGACCGGCAATTCCCTCGCCCGGGGAGAGGATACAGACCTGGCCTTCACCGCCTGTACGCTCGGCCTCGGACTCGGGGTTTTTCCGAGCCTGCGGCTGGTCCACCTCATGCCAGCCGCCCGCCTGAAAAAAGACTACCTGCTGCGCATCGCCGAGGAGTCCACTTACGCGAATGTTGTCATTTCGCACCTGCACGGTTTGGGCTTGCCGCCCGCGCCCGGTGCGTTGGGCGAGGTCCGGCATCGCCTGCGCGGGCTGGCCAGTGGATTCAGCTTCGAGTGGCGGATGCAGGACGCCAAGCGCCGGGGCATCGCCCGCGCGCTCAAGGCTATTTCTGCGTTGAGCGCGGCGGGCAAGTAATCGGCTGGCAGCGTCGACCGGCTTGACCGGCGGGGAGATTTCCTTGGCCGCGCCCGCGCAATGAGCTTGCCACGGCGAAGCCGGACGCTTGCATAGACCGCTTATGGCAAAAGCGAAGACAGCCATCTCCCCGACGCGGGCCGAAGACTACCCGGAATGGTACCAGCAGGTCATCAAGGCCGCCGACATGGCGGAAAACTCGCCCGTGCGCGGGTGCATGGTGATCAAGCCGTGGGGCTACACCCTTTGGGAAAACATCCAGCACGTGCTCGACCAGATGTTCAAGGACACCGGGCACGTGAACGCCTATTTCCCGCTCTTCATCCCCAAAAGCTACCTGGAAAAAGAAGCCGCCCACGTCGAGGGCTTCGCCAAGGAGTGCGCTGTGGTGACGCATTCGCGCCTCGTCGATGACGGCAACGGCGGGCTCAAGCCCGACAGCCCGCTGGAGGAGCCGCTCATTGTCCGCCCGACCTCGGAGACGATTATCGGCGAAATGTACGCCAAGTGGGTCCAGAGCTACCGGGACCTGCCGATCCTCATCAACCAGTGGGCCAACGTCGTTCGCTGGGAGATGCGCACCCGGCTATTCCTGCGCACCGCCGAGTTCCTCTGGCAGGAGGGGCACACCGTCCACGCCACCGCCGAGGAGGCGATGGAGGAGACGCGCAAGATGCTGGCCGTGTACGCTGACTTCGCGGAGAATTACATGGCCATGCCCGTCATTTGTGGCGAAAAGACCCCCGGCGAGCGCTTCCCCGGCGCGGACCACACCTTTTCCATCGAGGCCATGATGCAGGACCGCAAGGCCCTGCAGGCCGGGACCAGCCACTTCCTGGGGCAGAATTTCTCCAAGGCCAGCGGGATCAAATTCCAGAGCGAGGCGGGGAACGAGGAGTTCGCCTGGACGACCTCGTGGGGCGTGTCCACGCGCCTGATCGGCGGGCTCATCATGACCCACGCCGACGATGACGGCCTCGTGCTGCCGCCGCGCCTGGCTCCTTCGCATGTGGTTATCCTGCCCGTCATGCACAAGCCCGAGACAGCCGCCGCCGTGCTTGAGTACTGCGAGTCGCTGAAAAAGGAGCTTCAGGCTCAGTGTTTTGCCGGGCGTCGTGTGGAGGTCGAGATCGACAAGCGCGACATGCGCGGCGGTGAAAAACGCTGGAGCTGGGTCAAGAAGGGCGTGCCGCTCATCGTCGAGGCCGGCCCCCGCGACATCGAGAACAACGCCGTCTTCGTCGCCCGCCGCGACACCGGCGAAAAGGTCGGCCTGCCCCGCGCCGAGTTTGTCGCCACCGTGGCCGAGCGCCTGCAAGGCATTCAGGACGACATGCTCGCCCGCGCCCAGGCCCACCGCGCCGAGAACACCCAGACTATCGATACGCTGGAAGACTTTAAGGCGTACTTCACGCCGCAGAACGCCGAGCGCCCGGAAATCCACGGTGGCTTCGCCATCGCCCACTGGGGCGGCGACGCCGAGGACGAGGACCGCCTCGCCAAGGAGATGAAGGTGACGATCCGCAATATCCCGCTCGAAGGCCAGTTCGGCTACGACGGTGAGCCGGGCACCTGCATCTACACCGGCAAGCCCAGCACCCAGCGCGTCATTTTCGCCAAGTCGTATTGAGGTCGCTTTAAAAAATACTGTAGTCACAATCGTTAAATGGTTAAATGGCCAATTGTTAATTGTTGGATGCGGAACGGGGAAAACAACAATTAGCCATTTTAACCATTCAGCCATTCGGCCTTTTTGTGGCGACTACGACTTTATTTAAGCCGCTCTAAACAGGAAGGCCGGGGAGGACGCCAAGCCAGTTCAGCGGCGTAGCCTCCCGCACTTCCCGCACTTCCTGTTAAATCTCGGGCTTTATGAAAGCGGTCTGAGTGTGGCATGATTGTCCGGTGCGGTCACGCACCAGGAGCGGTCGGGCCGTCCACCCAGGTGCCTTCGATCTGCATCATGCGGCGGACCGGCGGCATGCCGTGTTCGCGTCGGCGGAGGGCTCCGGCCAGCATATCGACGGCGGCCTCACCGATGTGGGTGGAGTTCTCGTAGATCCCGGCGTAACGGCTCTCCGAAGCCGGGCGAAAGAGGGTGGCCACGGCGATGTCGTTGGGGACTTTCAGGCCGAGCGCGCTCAACTCCTCGACGAGGAGATCCGTGTGCTCGGCGCTCACGCCGATGGCGTCGGGGCGGTATTTGTCGAGCCAGCGCAGCAGCACCTCGCGGATGGAACCTCCCGTTTTTTTCAATAGCAGGGGAGGGATGCCGGGGCCGGAGCTGGCATACTGGCGGGAAGCGTCCTGCAGGCCATGAGTCCAGAGGTGGAAATGCGCCCGGTCGTAGTTACCTCCCGTGAGCACGACGCCGGAGACACGTTCGTAGCCGAGGCGGTGGAGGTTTTTGACCAGCGTGATCGCGTTCTGGTAGTGGTTGGGGCTGACAGCGTGGAAGTTGGGTTCCCTGACCGACCAGCCGAAGGTGACCGCGGCGAACTGCTCCCACTGGAAATGCGGGGCCTCCGAGGACACCTGTTGCGGGGGGACGAGGATGCCCTCGATGCCCCGGTGGTAGAGAATGTCGGAAAGGCGGCGTTGCTCCTGCGGGCTGGCGGGGACTTCGAGCGTTTCCAGCGCGTAGCCCAGGGCGGCACAGCGGCGGCGGGCGCCTTCCAGATAGCGGTTCCAGGCCGAGTCCTGATCCTGACGGTACTGGAGCAGCTCCGGTCGCCAGAGCCAGACCAGCGTCCCGTGGAAAACGCTGTCGCGCTGCCGGCTGCGGTACGAGGCCAGCGCGGAGAGCATGGGGTCTTTACGGTAGCCGAGGCGTCGGGCCGTTTCGAGGACGTGGCGGCGAGTTGCCTCTTTGACGCGCGGGTCGTTCCGCAGGGCGAGGCTGACTGTCGATTGGTTCAGTCCGGTCGCTTCGGCCAGGTCTTTTTGCGTGATTACCTTTTTCAACGAATCAGGGCAGTTGCAGGCGCGTGGGTGGAGGTTTGATCATTGCCGGGATCGGGCGGTTTTGTCGATAAATTGTTGGCATCTTGCGTCGGAGATGGCCTGCCAACCTGACGAGATATGCGGTTCTTGTCGTTGATGAGCCGGTGTTGAATATGTTCGTTTTTGGGCTGATACGTCTGTTTTTATCAGGTTAAATGTGAAACCGCTGTCGGCATTGAATCTAACCGGGGGCGGAGTAGGATTCTGGGCATGCCAATGAAAATGTACCCCAATTCCCTCTGCATGGCCGGTCTTCTCGTTGCCGGAGCCATTTCCTCCCTTCAGGCTGAAACGGTTACCTGGACGGGCGCGGCCGATTCGTCCTGGAGTAACAGCGCCAACTGGTCCAACGGCGAAGTCCCCGGCAGCAGCGCATCGGCGGGAGTGGATGTGCTCATCAACAGCAACACCGGGATGGCCGCTGACAATACGATTGAAAATATCGGCGGCTGGGATTCAGACCCTCGCATTCTCAATTCCATCACCTTCGATATTTCCGGCGCGCGCCTTTATCAGGCAGGCGATCCCTATTTTGTGCTCGGGGATAGTGAAACTGTCGGGCAGTTCACGCTAACCTCCGCCTTCACGACGGATGGCTGGGTGTTCTTTGGCGGGGGGACTCGGACCCAGAACAACTACCGCCGGGGCCGTCTGCAGTTCGACAAGGGCATGCTTTTGACCAATAACGGCACGGGCGTGGGCATCTTTGAGCGGGCCTATGTGCAGAACACAGTGGACTCGGCCAATGGTTCGGTGACCTTCGCCGGGTCGGGCTCGTGGTTGTTCGCGACGAACAGCTACCTGGGTAAAGCCCGCAACGCACCGCAGACTTCCTCCCCGTATAACCCCGGCTCGATCCTGACCCCGGACGCGGTCGTCAACGTCAAGCTCGGGGACAACGACAACGCCTTCAGCGGCACGGTGACCTATGCCAGTTCGCTGGCAATGGAAGTGACCACGCTCGAAATCAACGGCGGCACGCTGAACCTGCAAGACTCGGGCATCAACAATACCGGCGCGCTGACCGTCGGGCTCAACGGCTCCTTTATCGGTACGGGCGACATCGCGGGGGCGGCCATCGTTGCCGGTCAACTCTCGCCCGGCGCGGATGGTACCGGTACGGGCACGTTCTCCTTCGGCGACGATCTGAGCCTGCAATCGACGGCGGAAGTCCTGCTCGGGATCACCGGGACCGGGGCCGGGACCTACGACCACATCCAGCTCGACGGCGGGATCTTGACCTATGGCGGCTCGCTCATCGTAACTGTTGACGGTACTTACACGGTCGGCGACTCCTGGGCGCTGTTCACCGGGTATGGCTCCGAGAGCGGTGACTTCGACACCATCTCTATCAACGGCGTTACCCTGACGAAGGAGGGCGATGTGTGGGTCGGCTCCGCCTCCGGGGTTAACTACCAGTTCGACCAGGCGGCGGGCGAACTCGCCGTTGTTGTTCCCGAGCCGGGAACGATCGTCTTCGTCGGCCTGGCCGCGGTCACCTTTGCACTTGCGCTGCGTCGCCGCGGGCGGCGTTGCTGAGTCGGGCAGACCGGCTTCAGGGACGCTGGTTTACGAACTGGCTGATGCCTTTGTTTCGATAACAAAAATTCCCGGCGTCACAACCGCCTGCGTGGCGGAACATGAGGTCGAGGGGTACTGCACGCGGGGTTGCCGGGGAGGTGTCGCGTAAGGCGCACCTATTTTTCTCCGGTAACCCTGTTGCCTCTTGAACCGCGCACGATGGAGTGGGGCCACCGGTCGGTGCCGGTTTTATCGGTTTGCCAGAGCAGGGGTGGTTCCTGCAAGCTGGAAGGCGTTACCAAGCCGGGGAGAGAACCGACCCGTCCGTCTTTTCGTTTGTGTAAGACCTGTCATGCCGAAGCCCTCAGTACCCGACGCCGACGCCAAGCCCCCGTTGCCCCAGCGGGTCACGCTGAGCGATATTGCGGAAGTGGCCGGGACGAGCCATGTGACAGTTTCGCTGGCCCTGCGCAACCACCCGAAAATATCAGCCACGACCCGCAAAAAGGTCTGCGCGATCGCGAAAAAGATGGGCTACCGGCCGGACCCGATGCTGAAGGCCCTGTCCGAGTACCGCAAGCAGACCAAGGCCGCGCGTTACCAGGCGGCGCTGGTGTGGATCAACCTGTTTGACACGGCGGTTTATCCGCCTCGTTACCATACATTCGGTGATTGTCAGGAAGGAGCCCGCGAGCGTGCTGCCGAGCTTGGGTTTTCGCTGTTGCCGGTCTGTCCGAAGGCCGAGGGGATGACCCCGGCCTCGCTGCGCCGCATGCTCCAGGCTCGCGGGATCATGGGGGTGATCGTCGGCCCGCACCCGAAGCCGCGCACGCGCTGGCGGTGGGATATCAGCGAGTTTTCCGCCGTGCGCGTGGGATATTCCCTCAGCGCGCCGTTGCTGCACGTGGTGGCGAACGATCAGGCCGCCTCCAGTGCGCTGGCGATTCGCAAGCTGCGCGAACTCGGGCATCGGCGTATCGGCATGGTGCTTTCCCGTGAACACAATGAGCGCACGGACGACCATTTTCTGGGCGGCTTTCTCGGCAAGTGCATGCCCGGTCTCTCCAGCGGGGATAACCCGTTTCTGGTTTTCGACGAACCCTTCAACCGGGAGCAGTGGCAGGCGTGGTACGAGCGTTTTCGCCCGGACGCGGTTATCGTGGGCGGAGAGGAGACCGGGAAGGCTATCCGATCCTTCGGCGTACGTGTGCCGGAGGATTTATCCGTGGTGATCTTCGGGGATATTAAATCGGGCAGCTTCTGGGCCTACGTCGATCAGAACGACCACGCCATCGGGCGCATGAGCGTCGATGTAGTCGTGGGGATGCTCAACCGGCACGAAACCGGCCTGCCGGAACGCCCTTGCTGCACGCTGGTGGAATCCCGCTGGTGCGCGGGCACGAGCGTCCAAAAACAGCCCGCCTCCGCCCGGCGCTAGGCGAGTTCAATGACAGGATTGGCGAGCTGAAGCTCCTGCGTGATCTGTTCGCGGATCACCTTGTTGTGAAGCATGGTGCCGATAATGATCGGGTGCGCAGGCATGTCCCTCAGCGCGGCGGGGGGGAGGATGGCGATGCCCTGGAGTTCCTTGCCCTGATTGCAGGGGTTGGAATCGACGAAGGCGGCGATCTCGGCCTGGCCCAGGCGGGTTTCGGCCAGGAGCTTGAGGGTTAGTTGCCCCGTGCCCCAGACAATGACCGGGCCGCGCAGGGCTTCGGTCAACTGCTGGTCGAGGGCGGCCAGCTTTTCGCGCGAGCGCCCGATGTAGTCGTTGAGGTGGGGGAGAAAGGTCTCGTCCCTGACCCACTCGGCCGGAGCGGTCGCAGGGCCGTCCTTTTTCTGGAAAAAGCCGAAGACTGCCGGGTAGGGAATGCCGGGCGCGGTTTCCATAAACTTCGTCTGGACCGAGATGGCCCGGAAGCCGGCGGCCTCGAAGAGGTTTTCCAGCGAGGCGGGGCCGTAGTGGTTGATGTGCTCGATGTTGAAGTCCTGAAAGGGGGCGGTCAGGCAGTCCACATAGCGGTCGGCGTCCGGGGTCTCGGCGTAGATCATACCGCCGGGGGCGAGCCGGTCGCGAAGCTTTTCGATGGAGAGCCGGGGGTGCAGCACGTGCTCCAGCACGTGTGAGAGCACGATCAGCCCGGCGGAATGGACCGCGGGCGGAAGTTCGCCGAGCCAGCCCTGTTCGGCGGGAATGCCGAACAGCTCCTGGGTGTTTTTCACGCAGACCGGAGAGGGGTCCACACCGAGCAGGTTCGTGAAGCCCAGCCCCTTGAGCATGTGAAGCAGTCCACCGTTGGCGCAGCCGATATCGACGACGAGCGCGTCCTTGTCCGGGAACTGCGCGGCGATGGTTGCGGCCATGATTTCGAGGCGTTCCTTGTCCACGGAGCTGCCGCCACCGCCGGTCGAATTTTTTTGGTCGATGTACTTGGAGTAGCTTTCGTAGTAGCGGTTGTAGGCGTTTTCATCACCCGCCGTATCGGCGTAGGCGAACCCGCATTGCGTGCACGAAACGACGTCGAACTGGGCGGGCAGGGGATGATCCCTGGGGAGCGTGAACTTCTGGTGGTGGAGGCATTCGACCGTGCTATCGTCGCAGATCGGGCAGGTACGGAAAGAAGCTTCTTTAATCATAGGGAAAAACGGAGGAGCGGTACCCACCTTCTGCACTTTGAAAAGTACATGAGAGTTGGTAGCGCTGGCTGGGATCGGTGGATGAGTTTCAGGATGTTGTAGGTGCCCGCGGGCGGTGAAGTCGAGTTTTATCGCGGGCAGGCAGAGGCGGCTGCCTCACCTTCGGTGCTGGCGTGCCGTGGTTATTTCTAAGTGTATGGTCTGAAATCATAACCACTGCCCCTTGCTGTTCGCGGGCCGATACCGTAGTGTGCTTTCCATCGAGACGATAAACGTCCGTTCCTGCCAGGCACGCGCCGACTCCGACGACTGATGTTTCCAGTGATTACCCCCTTCCGTTTGATTGCCATGAAAATGTCCGCCCTCTTCGTGGTGGTGCTGGCCTCTGCCGTTGTTGCCAAGGCTGGTAGTCTCGCTTCCTATTCCTTTGATAATGGGCTGGCAACGGCTTCCGTGGCGGAACACGTGACGGCCTCCGAAGCCCAGTGGACGGTGCCCGGCGGCGGATTCAGCACCTCACAGGGTAACGCCTATATCGACACGGGCACGACGCTCGGAGGGTTTGACGGCGAGCGTTGCCTGAGCTTCAGCGTCACGGCGAACGAGGGCTATGTGCTGCGTCCGGAGACGTTCGCCTTTGAGTTGGGCGGCAGCCGCAGTTCGGGCAGCCACGAGGTCACGGTGCAGGCCGTTGTCCGGACCGGACTGGACTCCGCCAACCTGAAACTGAAGCCCGGCTCGGTCACCGTGGCTTCCCACAGCTTTAACGGAGTCGAGCCGACCTTCACGCGCTACACGGCGGACCTGGGCGCGGCCCGTTATCAGGGACTCAAGTCGTTCGACATTCGCGTGTACGTGAGCAGCAAGTCCGGCAGCAGCCAGATCTACCTGCGCCTGGATTCGCTGGAGTTGAGCGGTACCGTCGCCCCCGGCACTCCGCGCCCGGCTGCGATCTTGCCGGAGCAAACGAGGGAGGAGCTCGACGCTTCCCTCAACGAGCCGGATTTGATTCTGACGCTTGCTCCGCTCTTTCGCGATAACGCCGTGTTGCAACGCGGGCAGCCGCTTCCTGTCTGGGGCTTGGCCCGACCCGGCTCCGGCGTGGTGGTCAGTTTTGCCGGGCATGACACCACGGCCACGGCCGACGAGGACGGACGCTGGCAGGCAACGCTGCCGCCCCTGGAGGGCAGCAGCGAGGGAAGGGATTTTACGGTCCGCAGCGACACGCGGGAAGTGGTCCTCAAGGATGTCGTGGTGGGAGAAGTCTGGCTCTGCGCCGGGCAGTCGAACATGGCCTGGCCGCTCAAGTCCGTGCCCGACGCCAACGCGCTCATCGCGGGCTCGGACTACCCGCTGATCCGTGAATTCAAGGTCCGCAACATCTCGCTGGAGGAACCGGGAACAGAGGCCGAGGGCTCCTGGGCGCTGTGCTCGCCGCAGACGGCTGGGTCGTTCACGGCGGTTGGTTATTACTTCGCCCGCGAACTGCAAGCCCGGCTCGGCGTGCCGGTCGGGTTGATTAACAGCAGTTGGGGCGGCACTGGCATCGAGGCCTGGATGAGTGCGCGCGCGTTGGAATCCTTTCCTGCCGTGGGACAGCGCTGGGAGAAGGTGCTGGAGGAACTGCCGCAGAAAATGGTCGCTTACGAAAAGGAACGCGAGGAGTACCGTCGCCGCGCCGCCGAGGCCAAGGCGAAGGGGGAGGAGTTCGACTGGAAAAAATACCCCAAGCCGCCGCCCGGACCCGGCACCCGCGAAGCTCCCTCGGGGATTTTCAACGGCATGGTGGCCCCGCTCGTGCCGTACTCGATGGCCGGGGTACTCTGGTATCAGGGCGAGGGCAACAGCGGCAACGCAGCCTCTTATGCCCAAATGTTTCCGGTCTTCATCCAGGACTGGCGGGAGCGCTGGGGGGCGCCGGAAATGCCTTTTTACTTCGTGCAACTGCCCAACTACCAGTGGGACTACGACCGCACGGACATGAAGTGGGCGCAGTTCCGGGCGGCGCAAATGGAGGCGCTGGCCCTGCCGGAAACGGGAGCGGCCATCGTGATCGACGGGAAAACGCCCATCGGCCACCCGCCGGACAAGACCGAGGTCGGTCAGCGGCTGGCCCGCCTGGCCTCGGTCCGCCATTACGGGTTGGACCAGGGCGATGCTTCCGGGCCGTTGCTCAAAGCGGCCCGCCGCCAGGGTAACGAAGTCGTGCTGACCTTTTCCGAAGCGGCCAGCGGGCTTACCCGGAAGGGGGACAAGTTGGCGGGCTTTGAACTGGCCTCAGCCGGGGGGGACTTTGTCCCGGCGGACGCCGTGCTGGCGGGGGATACCGTGGTCGTTTCCGCCGAAGAAGTCGCCGAGCCCGCGCAGGTGCGCTATGCCTGGCGCAACAACCCGCCCGCCACGCTCTACAATGGCCAGGGGTTGCCCGCCTCGCCGTTCATGGCAGAGGTGGAGTAGTCAGGAGCTTGAATAAAGTCCTAGCCGCCACAAAAAGCCCGAATGGCTAAATGGTTAAAATGGCTAATTGTTGCTTTCTACGTTTCGCATCCAACAATTAACAATTGGCCATTTAACCATTTAACTATGGTGGTTCAGTATTTTTTTAACCGCCCTATCGGGCAAAAGGCTTTCGGCCCGGAGGCGGCTCCTGCGTTTCAAATAAAAACGCTGGCTTACCAACGCAGGCGGCAGTTGAAGCGCTGCCGCTGGGCGTGGGTCAGCTCGGGCAGGTCGCTCACCTGCGCGAGCGAGAAGTAGGTGGCAACAAAGACCCGAGCCAGCTCCTTGAGTTCGCGCCAGCGTTCCCAGTGGTAGTCCGGGGCGAAGCAGATGTGGTTCAGGATGCTGCGCCACTCCAACAGGGCGCGTTCGATGTCGCCGTGGCGGAGGTTTTCCGTGACCAGTTCGGCCCGCGAGCCGGGGCTGGTGCGGATCTTGGCCAGGACTTCGGCCGCGCCGTTGCCGTACTCGGGAGGGACGCCCTGCTCCAGGTAACCGGGGCAGGTCAGCCCGTGGTAGCGCAGGCGGCAGACATTGCCCAGGCGGGCGCTGGCGTCCTCGTACTCCTCGAAGCGGTGCCCGGCGCGGAGGTTGGCCAGGTCGTAAAGGAGGTCTTCGAGCGCGTAGCTCTCGTCTTCCAGGGCGGCGGCGATGGCGAGCCCTTCGCCGTGGTTGAAAAAGCTGAAAATGACCCCGCGCCGGGTCGGGCACTTATGCTCGTCGATGAGTCCGAGTTGGTGCCACCACTGGGCGGGGGTGGAGCGGGCGTGCTGGAGCCCGGCGGGCGGCCCGGCCAACTCCGCAAAGGTGGGGAAGGGCGGCGGCTCGACGACGCGGAAGGGCGGGTTGATAAGCGCGCGCCCGTGCGAGTCCACCCGCGCGAAGACTTGCGCTCCGGAGTAGTCGAGCCGGGCGCTGATCAGCCCCTTGTGCTCAATCAGGTCGAGGACTTTTCCGCCCTGCGTGAAGTACGGAAGCAGCGGCACCAGGTCGCGCTCGAAGTGCTCCAGCCGCCAATACCGGCCCGGCAGGCGGGCCTCGGGGTCGAGCTGCCCGTAGTGCGCGCGGACTTGCTGGTACATCCATTTGACCAGCGTGACGGAGCCGGAGTTGGCCGCCTGCGGCATCATGGCGAGGGCCACTTGCCGCCCGTAAATATTACCGGCCTCGCCGCCGAGCTTGCAGAGGTTGCCCACCTGGATGCGGGCCAGCGACTCGGGCAGGCGCAGGGCGTTTTTCCAGCGGCCCTTGGCGTGGATCAGGGTTTCGCCCAGGCGCACCTTGCTGCGGGGGCGCTGACGCTCCCATTCGCCCTCGGAGTTGAGCATCTCCTTGATCTTGGGGCGGGGGGCATTGGAGGCGCTCTCGGCTTCGGCCTTGTGGACCAGCGAATGGCTGGCGGTGGAAATGTTCAACTGCCGCAGGCCCAACTCGACCGGACGCTCGCTGAACAACCGCTCCGACAGGCTCTCGGCGGCGGAGACGGGGGATTCGCCCTCGCGCCGGGCCTCGTGCATAACGGCGTGAAAGCTTCCCCAGTCGATGTGCGGGGAGCGGCGCAGTTGCAGCGGTCGGGCCTCGTTGAGCCGGGGCTTGCCGGGGGCCACCAGCACGTAGCCCTTTTCGTCGAGGCCGCGCCGCCCGGCCCGGCCAAACATCTGCAACAACTCATCCGGGCGGACAAGCTGGCTGCGGTTCCCGGCCTGGTACTCGCGGTCGGTCACGAGGACGGACTTCATGCAGAAGTTGATCCCGGCGGCCAACCCGGTTGTGGCCACGATGACGCGAAGCTGGCCCTTTTTGGCCAACGGCTCAATCAGCCCGGCGCGTTGCTGGTAGCTCAGGCCGCTGTGGTGAAAGGCGATGCGGTTACGCAAGAGCTTGGCCATCGGGTCGCCAGCGAGGTGCTTCTGCTCGGGGGTCAACTCCAGCCACTCGGGCAGGGGGAGGGCGGCGCTCAACTGCCGGGCGAGATCCTCGGCGGCGTGTCGGCGGGGAGCGAAGACCAGGATCGGCCCGAAATCGGCCGCCAGCGCCCGCGCGATGAAACGCGGCCAGAAGCCCCGGATGTTGCCCGGCAGGCGGTCCGAGAGAGCCTCCAGCATGATTTCGTCCTGCGGGACAGGGCGCTCGTGCCGGTAAACGATTTCGGCGTCGCGGCCAATGCGCCGCAGCCAGGAAACGACCTTCTGCGGGTTGCCGACGCTGCCGCTGAGCAACAAAAGCTGGGTGCCCGGCGGGGCCGAGGCCACGGCGAGTTCGTAGTTCACGCCCCGGCTGGGGTCACCGAGCATCTGGTACTCGTCGATCACGAGCAGGCCGGGGCCTTCGCCCTTGAGGAGGCGGTTTTTCTGGGTCTCCAGCGTGGCCACGACGACGGGGGCGTCGGTCTTTTCGGCAATGTCGCCGGTGGCGATCCCGACGTTCCAGCCCTGACGCCGCCATTCGTAGAGCTTGTCGTTGGCGAGGGCGCGGGTGGGCACGGTGTAAATCGCCTGATGCTTGAACCCGGCCTTCATCAGCAGTTCGAAGATGTAGGTCTTGCCTGCGCCGGTCGGGGCGTGGACGACGACATCCTTGCCCTCTTTCAAATAATTAACAGCCTCCTGCTGCCACAGGTCGGGGATTTTCAGACTGGTGCCGAGCCCTTCCACTTACGGGGCGAACAGTAAGCACATTCCGCCCCGTTTGGCAACTTCCTTCGCCACCTGAGGGAGCCGACCCCGGCCCGGTCTGATACCGGCCCTGAGCATCACCGGTTATAAACCTCAGCAAGCGGATAGGGCGTCCCCTTTCTGGCTGTATCGGGGCGGCTTGCTACCACCTTCATCGTCCCCCGTGCGGCCACGCACGGGGTAGCCGCCTTTCTGGCGGCGTAGGGGGCAGATTGCTGGTCCAGCCGGACCCCCTCAATGTCCAGTGCGGTCACGCACCCCGGAAAATAAGCTTCGACTGGTGGGGAGGATTTTTTAGAGTGGGTGTTCTAAGATGAAAGCCAGCGACCTGTTCGATTTCCCCGAAAGTATGCCTTTTGCCCGGTACTTCAGCCCGGACGACGCACCCTGGGTCTGGGTGATGAAAGTCGGCATGGCCGCGCAGGAGTTTGATTACCTGCGGGCCGAGGGCATGCACGGGAACATCCCCGAAGGCGTCAAAATCAGCGGTAAAGTCTTTATCCACTACACGGTGAAGCTCCCCCCGTACGCGGTCATCCAGGGGCCGACCTGGATCGGCCCGGAGGTGGAAATCCGCCCCGGCGCGTACATCCGGGGCAAGGTGATCGTCGGCCCCGGCTCGGTGGTGGGCAACTCCACCGAACTGAAAAACTGCATGCTGCTCGAAGGCGTGCAGGCCCCGCACTTCAACTACGTGGGCGATTCCATCCTCGGCAACAAGGCGCACCTGGGCGCGGGCGTGATCTGCGCCAACCTGCGGCTCGACCAGGGCACGGTGATCGCGCAGACCCCGGACGGGCGCGAGGACACCGGGATGCGCAAGCTGGGGGCGTTGATGGGCGACTGCGCGGAAGCCGGTTGCAATGCCGTGCTCCAGCCGGGCACGATTTTGGGCAAGGCCGCCGCGGTCATGCCGACGATGGCCTTCGGTGGCTATCTGGAGGGCGGGACGCTGGCCTTTAACCGGCCGGTGATCGGACGCGTGCCGCGCCGCGATTATCCCAAGAGCACGCCCAGCGCGGCCCGGTGAACTTCCGGCCCGGCCACGACGGCTGAACGGCTGCCGGGATTACCGGTGGCACCCTCGGCAAAGCGGCCCTGTGTGGGCTCGTTGCCGTACCAGTCGGTGATGACGCCTCCGGCCCCGCGGATGATCGGGATGAGCGCCATCAGGTCCCAGGTTTCCAGCACCGGGTCAAGCATCAGGTCCACGCGTCCCGTCGCCACCAGCAGGTAGCCGTAGCAGTCACCCCAGGAGCGGGTCAGCCAGGCTTCTTCCGCCAGCCGGTCGAGGCCGGGCACGTGGTGCTTGCCTTGCGCGAAGAGCGCCGGGTCGGTGGTCGAAATGACCGCCTTGGAGAGGTCGGGGCAGGGGCGCACGCGGGTGGGGGAGCCGTTGAGGATGCAGGTCTCGTTGTCGCCGATGAGCAGTTCGC
The DNA here is from genome assembly GCF_014230085.1 of Ruficoccus amylovorans. NCBI lineage: Bacteria > Pseudomonadati > Verrucomicrobiota > Opitutia > Puniceicoccales > Cerasicoccaceae > Ruficoccus > Ruficoccus amylovorans. The sequence continues at coordinate 237,892 of NZ_JACHVB010000012.1, forward strand.
CCAGGACGGGCTGGTGGATGCAGCCCAGGACCGGTTCGCCCTTGTGCAGGAGCGCGATCAGCGTGCCAAAGAGCGGGACATGGCTGATAAAGGATTTGGTGCCATCGATGGGGTCGAGGACCCAGACAAATTCCGCGTTCTCGCGCTCGTTGCCGAACTCCTCGGCGATGATGCCGTGGGCAGGGTAGCGCTCGGCGATCATTTTGCGCATGAGCTGCTCCGCGCCCCGGTCGGCATCGGTCACGGGAGTGGAATCGGCCTTGCGCTCGACGTGCATGTCCTCCCCGCGCCAGTAGCGCATGATGAGTTCGCCGCTGGCGAAGGCTAGTTCAGTGGTGAAGGCTTTGAGTTCGTCGCGGAGGGAGGCGTCCATAAGTCTTCATTGTTACACGGCTCCGTCCCCAAAAACACGTCTAAACCGCCCCCGGGAAAGCAAAACTTGTTTTTTCACCCGAAGGCGGTGTAGGGTGGGGCCTTAACGATGCATTGGAAAGACTGTGCCATCCACGTGGTGGATTTTGAAGGCAGCCGCAACAGCGGTGTGGTGGAGTTCGGGCTGGTCACGCTCTGGGACGGTGAAATCGCCGCCTGCGCGACCCGGCTCTGTCGGCCCCGGGGAGAGATCACCCCGCAGGAGCGCGCCCAGCACGGGATCGTCGAGGACGAGGCCCGCCTGCAGGAACCCTTTGCGGCGGAGTGGGACCGCTTCGTCAACCTCCGCAAGAGCGGCCCGATGGCCGCGCACCACGCCATGGTCGAAAACGGCTTTCTCAAGGCCCAGTGGGCCTACCCGCCAGCCTCGCCGGACTTCCTGCATGAGGGTAGGACGCTGGCCGACTGGGGGCCGTGGATCGACACCCGGCAGCTCTACGCCCGCGTCTATCCGGGGCTGGAAGGCTACGGGCTCTCGGAACTGGTCGGTTCGTTCGGGCTTCAGGAACGTCTCGACACCGAGGCCGACCGGCTCTGCCCCGAGCGCCGCGGCAAGTACCACTGTGCCCTTTACGACGCGTTGGCTTCGGCCCTGCTGCTCCTGCGGTTGGGTGGGGAGGAAGGCTTTGAAAACATGAGCATCCCCTGGCTGCTGACCCAGAGCCAGGCCTCGGGTGAGAAGCGTCAGGCTGCCAGCCAGGGCGGTCTTTTTGAATAAAGAGAAGTCTGGGTCCGGGGGTGGGGTTTCAACGTTGAAAGTTCCATTGAACGCCGAAGCACCGGAAGCGTCTAATCTGAAGATAACAGAACTCCTAACTCTTCTCTTCCGCCCTTCATAAATACGAGAGGGCGTATCTTCTATGAAAGCTTCTTTATTCGCCCGGCGCCGTATTCTCGTGACGCGGTTCGCCTTGATTTTGTGCGTATCGCCGCTGCTGTTCTGCTCAAGTGCCTGGGATGCCTTGTCCCACGTCTTTTCGGAGTCGCTGTTCGCGTTGGGCATCGCTCTGGTTGGCGTCGGCGTCATCGGGCGGGTGTGGTGCTTCAGCTACATTTCCGGTCGCAAGCAGGCCGAGTTGGTGACAGAGGGGCCGTATTCGTTGACGCGTAACCCGCTCTATCTTTTTACCCTGATCGCGGCGGTCGGCATCGGTTTTACTAGCGAGACCTTGTTTGTGCCGCTGGCTGTACTGGCGCTTTTCGCCCTGAGCTATCCGGCCGTTATTCGCCAGGAGGAACGTGCGTTGGAGGAGATACATGGAGCGAATTTCGCGCGTTACCGTGAATCGACCCCGCGGTTCTGGCCCAGTTTTGGACTCTACAGCGAACCGCAGGAGATCCAACTGAATCCGCGCGTATTCCGACGAGGACTCCAGGATGTGGTCTGGTTTATCGTGGCCTGCGGGACTTTTGAGATCATCGAGGGCTTACAGGAGGCCGGGATGGTGCCGGTTTTTATGCACTTGGTGTAAGGCTGGCCAGCCCCATGCCGCTCAAGGTGTCGTTGCCTTGAATCCAGCATGAGGCGTCCCCTGAAGGCGTAGTTACTTCTGACACTGCAAGGGGGCTGGCTGCGTCATCGTCCGGAAATGCTGGTGGCAGGCTGTTTTAGTCATTCCGCCGGCGAAGAAGCAAGACCGCAAGCGCGGCCAGGGCGAGGAACCCGATGGTCTGCGGCTCGGGCACAACCCCGACACCAAAATTATAGGTCCAGTCCCCGCTGCTGGTGGGGGTCATCGACCCGTCGTTTAGATAGCCGCTCGCCTCAAGTGTAATCTTGTACAGGCCAATATCCGTAAAACCCCAGTTGAGGTGCACATGTCCGCCCTCCAGGAATAAAAACGAATCGTTCGTGGTAATACCATCGACGGTTGACATCCAGACGGTGGTGGCACCAAGGGCTCCCGTGCTCCACAGGGAGAAGTTCCCGGTGCCCTCGCCGATGTATTCGACACTCTTCAACTGGATGGTGATCCAGCGCGAGGGGGTATCTGTTACTCGGGGATCGAGGCTGGAATAGGCCGCAAACGTACCGGGCGCGGTTTCCTCCGAGGCGAAGCCCGGCCAGACAATCGACGGCTCCTGTGTTTGCGGAAGAATCCATATCGGCTCTCCGGCTTCGGTTCCGATAAAATCCCATTGACTGCCTGAGGGACGGTTAATGCGCGCTCCGGCATTCCAGGCCTCATCCCTGGCATGGAACACCACGTCGGACGGGTTCAGATAACCGACACTATCATGGTGAACTCCGACCTGCCAGCTACCGCCGGAGTAGTTGAAATCGAGATCGACGTGTCCCTGATCCAGAATGACCTGCGCGGACAATCCCTGAGTGAAAGCGAGCGAAGCAAGCGCCCCGGCGACAAGAAGAGCACGGATGCTGGCGGAATTTGAGTAGCGGTGGTGAATCTTAGTTTGCATGAGAGTTCCAAGGTTGAATTTTTATTGAGGCGGACGCGCGAAGTTCTCCCCACGGTCGAAGCGACGTTTCATCTCGATAGCGGGAATATTTTCAACATGTCCGTCGGCAAAAAGGTAGTTTGACGATCCATTGGTATGAGCGCGGTTGGAGTCACCCATACGGTGACGGTTGGGCTCTATGTCGCTGATAAACGTGCCCCATCCGGCATCCCAACCCTCCGCGTGCGTGTGGTCGTTCTGGACGCTGGTTCCGGTGCGCGAATCAGAAATACTTCCCGCCCAGAAGGTTTCCGGTGGGTTGGTCAGGCGGAAAAGATTATTGTAAGAATCCATAAGCCCCCCGAACGGGTCATACCTGGGATCAAACGCGATGTTGTTGAGAATGTAGCTGGTGCCGCCGCCCTTGAGGCGATCAGGGCCATGTGGGTCGGCCGGGCAGATGCGCACCTCGTCAATGTCATTCAGATAAGGGGACAGGGCGTAAATCCACGCGATTTCGTAGCCTTCCGACCCGGTCACGTGCGTGGTGGGCGGAAGTGTCCCATTATGGTCATTGGCGTAGGTGAACATGGCGTTACCGATCTGGCGCAGATTTGAGGCGCAGGAAACCCGCCAGGCCAGCATTCTGGCTTGCCCGAGTGCGGCGACTACCAACGAGGCAACAACACTAATAATGATGATGCACACGAGGACTTCCATAAGGGTGAAACCGGGATGAAAGGATACGGGCCGCTTGCTCATGAATCTCCCGAACCTCGCCCAGCCGTTGATCTATTGAATAAAGATGGCATCATATCAAAAGGGCATGTAGTGCAAGTTGCTTGCAATAGTCAACTGCCAAGGGGCTTTTGTTGCAAATAATTTGCGTTTCAGTGCTTGCTTGAGATCCGATAGCCGGGGGCCTCAACCCGCTGCTGGCGGACAGCTCGGTTTCAACCCCTCCAGAGAATCGCCGCCAGTATGCCTCTGCTCCTGCGGGTCCTTCCATCGTATGAAGGTGACGTTGTCGAGGGTCTTGCTGACCTTTTGCTGTCGCTATGGCTAATCAGCCAGGCGGACAAGCTCGTCCCGGTCCAGAATGCTTATGTCTTTGCCGTCCATGCGGATGACCCCAGTCTCAGCGAGGCGGGCGAAGACCCGCGAAAGCGTCTCCGGGGACGTGCCGAGGAGGTTGGCCAACTGGCCCTTGGGCAGGCGCAGTGTCACCCGGTCGGGATGCTTCTGGCTTTCCGTCAGATAAATCAGATGGGAGGCCAGGCGGGCCGGGACCTCCTTCAGCGCGAGGCTTTCGATCTGCTGGGTGAAGCGGCGAAGCTTTTGCGAGAGATTCGCCAGCATGTTCAGGGAGAGAGTGGGGTGGCGGGAAATCGTCTCTGCCAGCTCCGCCCGCGGGAAATAGAGCAAGCGCGAAGCCTGCGTCGCGCTGGCCGAGGCCGGGTACGGAGCGCCATGAAAGACCGGGACTTCCGCGAAGGACTCGACCGGTCCGCATACGTGCAGGATGATTTCCCTCCCCTCGGCGTTGCTTTTGAAGATCTTCACCTGGCCCTCCGCCACGAGGTAGAAGCCCTGCGCAGGCGTTCCCTCGACGAAGATCAACTCGCCGCGGGCCACACGCTTTTCCGTACAGATACCGGCCAGCGAGGAGATATCCTGCTCACCCAGCCCCTGAAACAGGCTGCATCGGGAGATGATGGCTTCGTATGCACTCATGATCGTTCGGAAGACGTGGTAGCGACAGTAGAGGGGATGCTGGGGGTGAGACGATGGAATTTTCCTGAAAAAGGAACGGTTTTTGACTTGGGTCAAGGAACTCCAGGGCGAGTTTTGCTAAACTCCCGGAAAATGAACCATGAAAATCAGGGAAACCTTCAGGCAATTCTGGCCTCGTAGATTCTTGTATTCAAAATAAACTACATTAACTCTCCTCCCAAGACTAACCATGTCCACTCCTCTTCAAGAAGAAATCCACGGCCACGCCGTGCTGCAAATGATGAGCGAATCCGACCGCACCTTTTCGCGGCAGAGCTTGATCGAAGCGATTCGAAATACCTTTGGCGAACAGGCCCGCTTCTACATCTGCTCAGGCGGGGGGATGGACGCCGAGGAACTGGTCGATACCCTCATCGCCAAGGGAAAGTTTCAGGGCCCGGCGGACGCCTTTCAGTTCAACCCGCAGGCGATGTGCGATCACTAACGGATCCCTCACGGACATGAAAGCGCTGCCCATGCCCACCGTTCCCGAGCCAGCCCGCTGCGGTTTCTGGCGGCTCGTCGCCGAGGGCGAGCCCTACCGCCTGCTCTTTGCCGTGGGGACGCTGCTGGGGGTGTTTGGCGTGTCGTTATGGCCTGCCTACGCCTGGGGCTTGGTTGATGGCTATCCCGGCCAGACGCATGCGCGGATCATGATCGAGGGGTTTCTGAGTTGTTTTGTCGTGGGCTTTCTGGGGACGGCTTTCCCGCGTTTGCTGGAGGTCCGGCGCTTCTCGCTGGAGGAGAGCCTGACCTGGGCCGGTATTTTTACCGGCGCGAGCGCTTGCCACGTCATGGGGAAACACCTGTGGGGTGATTACGTTTTCACGCTGGGCATGACGCTGCTGCTCGGTAGTCTGTGGGTGCGCTTTCGCTCACGGCGTGACACGCCTCCGCCGGGCTTTGTTCTCGTTCTGTTGGGCATGTTGTGCGCCTTGAGCGGTGGGGCCACCTTGGTTGTCCAGCAGTTAGCCCCCGACCGGGTGGGCGCGGTTACGGTCTTGTTTTTCAAGACTGCACTGAACCAGGGCTACCTGCTGCTGCCAGTCATGGGCATCGGGGCGTTTCTGATCCCGCGTTTTTTTGGACTGCCCAACCGGCAGGACTTTCCCGAATCGTTAAAACTGCCCCGCGGCTGGATTCCCCGGGCACTGTTCGCGTTGCTGTGCGGAGGGCTTGTGCTGACCAGTTTCTATCTGGAAGCAATCGGTGAGCAACGGTTCGGGTTTGGGCTGCGAGCCTTTGCCGTTGTGTTGTATTTTTACCGGGAACTCCCCCTGCACCAGGCGAAATTCAACCAGGGGGCACTCGCGTTGGCCATGCGGGTGGCGCTGTTTTCCATCCCGTTGGGGTATGCGGCGATGGCGTTGTGGCCCGCCCGGCAGGCTGCACTGATCCATGTCGTGTTCATCTCGGGCTTTAGTCTGTTGACCTTTACCGTCGCGACTCGGGTGGCACTGGGCCATAGTGGACGCAGCCATCTTTTTAAGGCACGTCTGGTCCCTGTGTACCTGTTGGGAGGACTGTTGGTGCTCGCCATGACTACGCGCGTCAGCGCCGACTGGCTGCCGCTCAGCCGCATGAATCACATAGGCTACGCAGCGATTGTCTGGATGGTGGGCGTGGGCATCTGGCTGTGCCGCTTCGGCCCCTGTCTGCGCGATGATGTCGAGCGCGAACAAAAGATGTGATCGGCAGGCAAAACCCTTCACTTCCTTTCACCCTGCAACCTCAAAGAACGCATCGTCGCTTAGCGGCGGATGCCGAGGGTGCGGTCGAGCTCCATGACTGACTCGTCGCGCGGCAGGGGCTTGGAGCGGATGATGTTTTCCACCGTGGAGGTGGCCATGATGCGGTGGCGGGAGAAGGAGTTCTTCTCGATCGGGTCGCCGATGAATACGACCTTGAGGCTGGTCTTTTGCTGCAGCGGGTAGGCGGGGCCTTGCTGGGGCATCCACAGCTCCGAACGGAAGTCCAGGCTGCCCTTGATGAGTCGGAGATTTTTCTGCGAGGGCAGTTGCACGCGGTTGATCTCCATCTCGCTGAGCAGGTGGTAACAAGGAACTCCGTCCAGTTCGTCGGCATCGAGCAGTGTGACTGTGCCCTCAAGGTTGTCGGGGGAGGTCACGATGGTCATGTCGAAGTTGAAGTCCTCGGCCGCCAGATCGGCGTTGACGGGCCAGCTCTCGCCCAGCGCGACCGGGTGGTCAGGAGCGAAGATATCGTCGTCGGAGATGGAGTTGTCCCTCAGGGAAATAATCTGCGAAAGATAGAGCGTGGCGGTCTCGGGAAGCGCTTTGCCGTCGGTGTCCACGAAGACCTTTTTGCCCAGCTCAAGTTTCCCGAAAAAGACCGTGCCGGGGGCGAGCAGTTCTTCGGCCGCGCCGTCGTTTTTGCTCACCGTAAACTTAATTACGGTGAAGCGCTCCTGCGTGGCCTTGCCCTTGGCGTTGTTGGAGATAACGGTGGCGTTGGCCTCGAACACCGACTGGAACTGCGATCTTTCGCTGTTGGCCACGGTCCCGTTCTGCATGATGAGGGTGGAATTGCCGACTGTGCGCTGATCTTCGAACCAGTAGCTGTCGCCGGTGCGTTTCGGAGTAAACAGCCGCGGCGTGTAGGTTTGAGCGGCGGCGATGCTGTGAAGCAGCAGGGTGGTCGTCAGGAGAAAAGCAGTTGTGCGGACAGATGAGAGAGCGTTCATGGAATATAAAATGAGTACTACGCAGACTTGGAGAGATTACTGATCGGGTCAAGTACGCGCTGCCGGGGCTCTGTGACGGTGAGGTGAACTTTGGGACTTTTTTCTCATCCGCCAATCATTGCGAGGTGCGCCTGTGGAGCGGACGAGGCGGCCCTTATTTCGGCTCCTCGAAGTAGTAGTCGAAAACACCGGCGTTGGGCACGATGGACTGTACATTCAGGACCTGTTTTTCTCCATCCTGAACCTGGGTTACGGTCCGATACGGCATTGGGATCTCGTTGACCGGGCGATAATCGCTGTAAGTGGTGACGACTTCCTCGGTCGTGCCGTCGGCATGGGGGACTTTGGTGACCTTCTGGATGAGTTTGAGGTCCTCCTGCGAGAGGTAGTAACTTTCGCTGCCGATGATGCCGGGGCGAGTGACTTCGATCAGATAGGTTTCGGTGCCGTTCAAGGTCGGTTCGTCCGCGAGCTTATAGGTATAGTCGGTGTCGCGGTAGTTGACCAGCGGGTCGATCATGTCTGATTCCCGGATGAAATTGGCCGTCGCGGTTTCATCGAGTTCCATCCCCGGGATAGGTTTTCCGTTTATTGACTGCTGGACCCAGCATTGCTCTCCGTTGTAACCCATGGTTACTTTTCGCGGTCCATTTTGCATTACGAGACGCACTTTGTTCGGTCGCTTCTGGAAAATAAGGACATCGGCGACATGCGTCTCGCCGGAATTCAGGGTTCCCTCGATTCTGAGGCTGCTGAGGTCATGTATTTTATAAATGCCCCCGTGCAGGCTCAGGTAATCATTAAGGATCTCCTCAAGCCTGGGGTCGGAGATATTGGCGGCTCCCGCGCTGAAAGCATTCAGAAACAGGCAGGTCAGGAGGAGTGGAACAGAACGTGTCATATGTATTATCGGGGTAGGGGACGGGCGACCTTTTTGGGGGAAAGACGGCCATCGTGACGATAACAAAATCCCGCAGTGGGAGCTTGCCATCGTCCGATATTAAATGAGGTATGCGGGTAAAGCCTAACCCGTCCGTGCGGACGGGGGCAAGCCTCATGCCAGGATTTTTCCCAGCCATTTTGTGCAGGCGCCACCCCAGTCGTATTCGGTGTTCAACCCAAGTCCGTGGGGACCTTCCTTATAGATGTGCAGCTCGTAGCTGACGCCCGCGCGCTCCAGCGCCTGGGCGAAAAGCAGGCTGTTCATCGACGGGACACCCTGGTCCTCCCGCGTGTGCCAGATAAAGCACGGCGGGGTCTGCGGACTGGCGAGCAGCTCCGGCGAAGTCGCCGCCACCTGCTCCGGGGTGGGCTCGCCACCGTGGAGATTATGAGCCGAGCCGGTGTGGCGATGCTCACCGAGCATGCTGATGACCGGGTAGCAGAGGATGCCGAAGTTCGGGGCCAGCGGGAGGTCGGCGCTGTAGGTGCCGCTGGCGGTCAGGCAATGGGCAGCCAGGTGCCCACCGGCGGAGGAGCCCATGACACCGATCTTGTCCGGGTCGATCCCGAGCTCGGCCGCGCGGCTGCGGACGGCATAAACCGCCGCCAGCGCATCCTCCAGCATGGCCGGATGCACGTCAGGCGTGACCCGGTAGATCGCCACAAAACAGGCGTAGCCACGGGCCACGAAGTACTCGGCGTAGCCCTTGCCTTCGTGTTCGGCGTGTTTGGCATACCCGCCCCCCGGAAAGATGATGATGGCCGCGCCGTTACGGTCGGCTTCGTTGGGCAGCCAAGCCTGCATGGCCGGGGCGGGGCCGGTGGTTCCAGTGGGGAGAGTGCCGCTGAGGCTGAAAGTTTGCATGGCGGTCAAGGATGGCGATTTTTATCCCTCTGCGCTATACAAAAACGACGTCTGCACGAAAGAACTCCCATCAAGGGGAATCATCCACCGAAAGCGGAAACGGAGTCAGTGAAACGGACGATTCAGGCAAATCCGGATAGACCAGCCGAAAATTTTGGAGCGCCTCTTTTCCCCTGCCGGTCGGAGTACTGTGGCAAGCTGCCAGGGCCAGGCTAAGCGTCAAAAGAGCGCACCGTCGCAGCCTGAGCCGCGTCGATAGTCGTGAGGCCAAGGCCAGGTTGAGGGTCGAGTTCATAAACGGTGTGCGATGCATCCAGGAGAGAACAGATGGAATGCCCGCTGTTCGGGTTGTGCGGGTCGGTCAGAAAGTGAATTTCAGCGATGGCAGGTTTGCCGGGGGCGCGTCCGATGGCGTTTCTGAGTAAAACATGCGCGACAAAAAGCCGGCTCCAGAAATCGCAGTCGCCCTTGTTCTCCGCCCACCGGTAGGCTCCGTACGGGGCGAGGATGGCCCGCATCCAGTCTTGGAACGAGCGGTAGAGGTCCTCGGCCTCCTCCTGCTCGACCGGGCGGTACTGCGCATCGCGAAAGGTTAGCCCGCGCGCCTCCAGATACGGATAACGGGCGGCGAGCGAGCGGGTCCACTCAAGCTTGGGAACGAGTGCAGGCGTGTGCATCGGGACGGTGAACTTTTTAGAAAAAAAGCCCGCCCCCGGACGGAAGCGTGGGGGCGGGCCCGGCGTTTTTGTTTATTCGGCGGCGAAGCGGGCTCGGGTTTCGTCGAGCTGGCGGTAGATCGCCTCGCCGTAGTTGGCGTCCGTTGAGGCCGGAGCGGCGGCAACACTCCCGGCCTCGGCCTCGCTCTGCGTCTGGAGCGAGTCCATCAGCGTGCCGATGAGGGCGCTCTTGGTCGTGTCCGGCAGCGGCGCCTCGGCGATCTGCCGGGCGATGTCGCGGGCGGCCCCGGAGGCGTCGGCCCCGGTCTCAAAGGCGGCGTCAACCGCCGCCAGCAGCGCGAGCAACTGCTCGCGGTAGGGGTCGGTCTCGTTGACCCCGTCCAGAAAAGCGGTGAAGCCGATGTTGAGCGCGAGCTTGGCTGCGGATTTACCAAGGACGACGGCGACATTTTTGACGGTGTCGGGTGTCTGCTCCCAGAGGTTTTGGAGCGTGCCGCAACCGGTGAAGAGCGTGCCGGGGAGGACGGCAGCGACGCTCAGGGCTGAGAATGTGGTGAATGTTTTGATGCGGTTCATGGCGGTGTGTATTGGAAGTTGGATACAAATAAGTCAGGGGCGCGGCCCGTGCGGGAGCGTGCCCTTGGCGGGCGAGTCGGTCTTTTGCGATTTCTTGATCGAGCGGTTCTGTTCGGCGACCTGCGCGCCGGATTCGGCATCGGTGCGGTCGTTGTCGCGTGCGAAAAGAAATCCGACGCCGGAGAGTACCAGGACGATGTCCTCGGTGTTGGGGATGCCCTCCCCGGCGAGCAGCGAGTAAAGCGCCTTGGCCGCCCCGGCGATGATGGCCAGGATGGCCACGGTGGTTGTTTTGGGAGATCTCATGGCAGCTTAGTCTTGAGGAAGCAGCCCAAGCTCGGCCTGGAACGCCGTCTTGATGTTTGCTCCGGTGAAATCGGCGGTAGAGCCTATCAGGCTGGTGCCGGCGGTGACACCCTCCTGGATGACGGTTTCACCGTCGGCGTCGAGCAGGTCTCCCAGCAGGTAGTCCCCGAGGATGCCGCCACGCCAGCCGAGCTTGACCGATTGTCCGTTGTACGCGCCTTCAAGGTCGATGATTTCAAGGTATGGATTCATAAGGTTTGAGCGTTTGAATATTTGAGCGTTTGAGAATTGTCCTGGGACGGCTAAATGCGCTCCAGAATGAAGGTTAAGTCGATGGAGGCCCCGCTCCAGGAGCCCGCCGGTGAGTCGTTGATATGGATGGGTTGTGCGTTTGCCCGGGCGGCGAATGCGCCGGTGACGCTCAGGTTCTTTGTCTCCCCGGCAGTGATCGAGAAGCCGGATACGATGTCCGCGCCGTTGGCGGTGGTGCCGAGGGCAAGGTTTGTCGCGGCATTGCCCGCCGTTTCGGTCGCGATGATGTTCACGATCCGGAATCCCGCCGGAATCAGCAAGCGCTGTGAGCCGCCCAGCCAGGCATCGGCGATGGCGCTGCGCAGGCAGAGGCGGAGGCGATCGGCAGGCGTGGTCCAGGTGCAGCCATTCTGGCTGATGAGAGCGTCGATGTGGTTGTATGAGCGATCATGCAACTGATAACCGCTTTGCGCATGGGCTGCAGGGCTGAGGCTGATAATCGCCCCCGGCAGCGGTGCGATGACAAAATCCGTGACGGAAAAGCCCGTCTGTCCCGTGCTGGATGCAAAGGTCCAGAAGGCCCTCTCGGCACTGGTGTTGACCGAAATGGCATGGTTGTTCGCCCCGGCCTGAACCACGTAGTTGCCCGTCAAGGCATTGCCCGCCGCATCGGCGAGTCGCAGGATAACGGTGCCGGAGATGCTGGATGCGTTGAAGTTCAGCGGGACGGTCGAGCCAGCTTTTACCGGAAAGCCGTTCTTGGGATATTGCCAGAGCCGCCAGGTACCACTGGCGCTCATGGTGAAGCTCTCATAGGAGGACGAGACCACCGACCCGCTACCCGTGCTGAAGCTCCAGCCCTCGCTGAACGGTCCGGGCCATCCCCACCTGTAGGCAGGGATCGGGGCGGCCTGGGTGGGGACGGCTGAATAGCTGGCGATAATGAGCGCATCGGGGAGCGCCAGGTTGTAAAAGTCAAAGGACGCCAGATATAACGGGGAAAGCCCGGCGGGGGTACTAACGGTGTTACGCACGCCCAGCCGGTCAAAAGGCGCATAGTCCAGACTGTCGGCGCTCTCGTCGATCTTCTGGCCGTCGATCCACAGCGAGGTCGTTCCAGATTGCTTGCGGATGACGGCCGCAACCCATCGACCGGGGATGAGCTCATAGCTGCCAACAGAGACCGAGTTGCCAGTCCCGTGAGCCGATGTGCGCCATAATGATCCTGCCGGTTCATAAATGACACCGAGCGGCCCATATGAACTGCTCCCATTAGAGGAGCCGATCAGGTTGATTGCAGATGTCGGGGTCGCGTGGAGGTTGATGCGGAGAGCCGCCGTCCAGTCTCCCGGGCCGACCGGGATGGCGGTGCCCATTGCCACGTAACCGCTCACGCCGTCCAGGTGCAGCGACGGACCGAAGTCGCGGGCGGCGAGCCGGAGTGTTTCGGATTTGCTGAAGATGTCGAGGTTGTCACGTGCGGCGGCGGGCGAGGAAAGATCGGACAGGTTGAAACTTTGCCGGGAGTAGCGGCTGTCCGCGCTCCGGCGGTTGAGTGCGTCCGTGTCGCTGACAGCATCGTCGAGTTCGCGCAGGCGATGGGAGTTCAGGTCGAGTTCGCCGCTGAGTGAGAGCCCGGCAAACGCGGGCTGGTCGTCTTCGCCCAGTCCCAGATTATCGCGCGCACTGGACGTGTCGGAAAGGTCCGAGAGGTTGTTGCTGATCTGGAGAAAGCGGACGTCGGATTCCTGTGTGTTATAGAAAGTCTCGGGTGTGCTTGCTTCGGGAGACGCGGACTGGCTGAGCCCGCCTCCGAGCACGCGGATGGGACCCGCGCACACGGTGCGGGTGCGGCCGGGGACATCGTTGGTGGTGACAGCGATGGTCAGCCAGCGGTCACCGGAGGCAATGTTGCTTTCGGCAGAGTTGAGCGTGATCAGGGCGTGGCAATGTTCCGCCGCGCTGGTGTTCCAGTTGACTTCTGTGAGCGCGGGGTTGAGGTCCGTGGCGGCGATAGTCTTTACCCGGATGGGCGTGAGGCTCAGGTCCGGGCCACGCAGGTCGTAGTTGTCGGCGTCGTCGTCCTCGCTGAAGCGTTCAATAAGTTCCTCGTCGATGGGCTTGATCTCCAGCGTGACGCTGGCAATGCCTGAGATGTCCTGCAGGGTGCCGTTGTTAAAGAAACCGATCTCGAACTGGATGTCGTCACCGGCGCGGAATTTCGGGCGATACTCGTCGTCATCGGCGCGCAGCACGTCGCCGAAGGCTTCGAAACGGAATAGATCCGCCTGGATGCGGATGCGGGTTGGAGGGATGGTACTCATCGTGGATGGCGGTAAAGGAATGGTTAGGTGACGTTGCGGGAGAGCGGCAAAGAGGCGGACGATTAAAGCCCGTTCAACTGGCTGCCGCTGAGCCGTTGAGTTCGTTTGCGGGTGACTTCGACGCCGAACTCCGTACGCACATCCGGGCTTTTCTGGGGGGTGGAGGGGAGGCGCACGGGCAGGTCGCCCTCGCGGATGCGCGAGAGGACTTCCTCGGCCTCGTCGGCGGCTTCTTCCTGCTGCTCGCTCAGGAGAAATCCGCGGATTCTGCCCGGGAGTGTAGCGACGGCCAGTTGGCAAGCCGTGCGCTTGAGCTCGGGCGGGATCGTTGCCTCGTCCTCGGAGAGGATGTTGGTATCCTGGGTGCGGATATCGGTGCGGATGCGGCTGACGGTCTCATCCAGCACGGACAGGAGCGGGTCCGAGGGACCGCTCCTGTTCGGGCGGCTCAGGAGCGTTTCTACCTGTGCGGCGTTCAGGTGCGGGCGAAGGTCCGCTTCGGTGAGGTGTATCCAATTTGTCATGACAAAAGCGAAATGGTTGGTGTCCGGGCGGGGAATGGGACCCCGCCCGGATGGGATGGCGGGAGGCGGGTTAGGAGGCGCTGACGGCGAGCTTACGCACGCCCAGAGCGCTGGTGGCGATAACGGTGCTGTAGTGCTCGACGGTCAGGTCGGTGTATTTGGCGGATTCCTCGACGTACACGCGGAAGTTGCCGCCGCCGTCAACCGGTGTGACGAAGCGCTTCAGGTTCGAGGGCTCGTCCTTGGTCACTGCATTCTGCTCGAAGAAGGCGTAGACCGCGTTGGCGACGAGGCCGGTCTTGTCTCCGGACACGCCCTGGTAGCGGGCCCCGGCGATGCGGACGCCCTCGACGAAGAGCTTGCGGGAGAGGCTCTGCGGGTCGAGCGCGAGCGAGCTGAAGGCCCCGGCGTTGTCCTGCGCCTCGTAGGCAGCGGCCCGGAGGTCCCAGGCCGATTCGCCGAAAAGCAGGCGGTTCGGGCGCACGCCGCTTTCGTCGGTGGCGTCGATGAGCGCGGCGCGGATATCGGCGTCGGGGGCCGAGGCGTTATCCCAGGTGTGGTTGGTGGCGGTGGCGGCCGTGTCCAGGGCGGAGATGGCGCGGCGCAGTTCGTTGCGCAGCAGGCGCTGGAGGAGGATCTGCGTGTAGCGCTCCTGCCAATCGTCGCCATAGACCTCGTCGTGGTCGATGCGCATGGTCAGGCCCTTGTTGAGGGTCTTGGCGCTGACGCTGTCACCGGAGTACTCGACGCGCTTGAAGGCGCTACCGATGGCGCGGACATCGTCGGTCTCGGAGAAAAACGCCTCGGCATTGGTGGCACGTTTGAACTCAAAACGCCGGCCCACGTTGACGCGGGGGGCAACGAAGTCGAGCAGTTCGTCGAGGTTCTCCGGGTCTTTCCAGCCCACGGTAAAGGCCGTCAGCGGCTCGGAATAATGGGCCGCGTTGAAACGGCTTTCGTTGGCGGCTGTGATTTCGCCGGCATTGGAAGATTCTGTTTTTTCGGTGTTCATGGTAAAACGCAGGTTGAGGGTTGTGTAGTTGGGAAAAACTACATGCCAGGCAGGACGATGACCTTGTCCGGGGCCTGTCCGAAGGTGTCGCCCAGCGTGGCCATGTCAGTGCTGGGATTGCCGGTGAACGCGTTGAGGACGATGACCTTGCGCGGGGCGAAGGCCTCGACCTCGACGAGGGTGTTGTCTCCGGAGGCAGCGGTCAGGGCGCGACCCACCAGATAGTACGTGCCGGCGGCGGTCGGCTCATTCTGGACCTTGCCGGAGGCGGAGGTGTAGATGTCCTGGCCCGCGAGGATCGCTTCGGAGGCGACGAGGAGTATCGTTGTGGACGAGGCCGAGAGCAGGCTGATGCTGACATGCTCGCCCGCCTCGCCGCTGTCGGTGATGACGCCCAGGGGCTTGTCGCCCGCGCCGCACAGACTGGTCTGGTCGGCGGTGGGGCCGATCTTGCCCAGTAGGTTGCGTACACTGACGGTGTTTTCGAGAATGCGGGTAATGCGGCCCGCGTGGGTGCCCTCGGCGCTATTGGCAAAGACCGGACGGGCGTGAAACAGTTTTTTGATGAAACGAATCATGATGGATGGTTGTTAGGTGTGTTGGTTGCTTTCTTCGGAGCTGGACAATCAGGTGTAGTGGAAAATTGAATACGTGGTCAGATCAGATTGAGCTGGTCGTAGAGATCGGGCCGGTCGCGCTTCACGCAGGACCAGGCCGTGGTAAAATCCTCGCCCGTGCTCTCGGCGCGTTCGTTGACGAGAGCGAGGAAGTCCCGGCGCTTTTGTACGAGCGGGGCCCGTTGCCCCAGTCCGTGCGTGCGGGGCTGGGTGTGGAGGGCGCAGTCAGTGTTGCACAGCTCGCGCAGACCGGTCTCGAAGTCCGCCTGCAGGCCGCGCTCCCAGTTCTCGCGCTCGTGGGGCAGGATGCGCCCGCGCAGGAGCGCATGGTCGAGCAGGAGGGCGATGCGGGCGCGACGCTCGTTGGAGAATGACTCCCTCGCCTGGGTGCAAACGCGTTCGCTCTCGGTGGCGATGCGGTAGAAGCGCTCGTTCTCGGCGGTGAGTTCTTCGCTGGTTTCGGCCAGTGGTGCGCCGTCTTTTTCCCAGCGACGGGCGTTGGCGACGAGTTCGCGGCAGGCCGCGCGCCAGTCACCTTCGGGATCGACACCAATCAGCTCAAGCACATCGAGCGCTTCCACCGGGCGGACTTCCGTCGTGGGTTCTTCAGCGGTGTGAGTATCAGTCGAATCGGGTACTTGCTGCGGAGCGGAGGGGCGGATGATCTCATTGGCGATGGCTTCGCCGGGGATGTTGGGCTGGTTGGTCAGGCCGATGGAAATGAGCCGTACCGGCTCGTAGAGGTTGCCGTCGAGGTGGCGCATGGCCCAGCGCGGCGAGAGGAATTTATAAAAGGCATTGGCGAGGAGCTCGCGTCCGGCCTGCGACCAGCGCGGCAGCACGTAAAGGCCGTCGTCGCGGTCCTGCATGTCGGCGATCCAGGCGTAGGCGCGGGTGTCGTCGTGGCCGCTCTGGCCGGAGAATCCCGGATCGTCCGGGTGCCCGATGTAAACCGGGAGCCCGCCGAAGCGCCGGGCCAGGCGCCCGCGCAGAGATTTGAAATAGTCGCACATGCGGGTGGCGGCTTCTCGGCTAAGGCGCTGGACGCCGCGCGCGTGCGGCCAGTCCCCGTAGTCGGCCAGCTTGAGCCAGCCGCTGGTCGCGTTGGACCATTCCTGGGTGACGAGGGTGGTGATGGAGTCTTCTTTCATGGGTGTCTGGAAAAGTTTAAAAGGAGGATGTATTTATCGAGGCAGAGGTCGTTGTGGCGGTGGGTGTTAGTTCGGACTGGATGGCTTATCTTTGCCCAGGAGGCGACGGACGAACTGGTTAATGACCTTGGGGATGGCGGTGCCGATGATTTCGCGGGCGGTGTCGAGTTCCTCGGCGGAGAGGCCGCTCTCCTTGTGGCGGATGACGATGCGGGCGCGGGGCTGGTTTGTATTGAAAAGGTAGCGCAGGACGGTGCGGTCGATCTGCGTGTGAAGTGTCCCGGCGATGTGTTCGGCGTCCTCGCGCTCGATGAGGGCGGTCTCTTTGCCTTGGAGAGAAATCCCCGCCCCGGAGTCGGCGACTGTGCCCATGCTGCTGCCGCGCCAGAGGGTGGCGATAGCCTTGTCCATGCGGTCAACCAGCGCGGGGTAGGGAAGCTCGCCCGAGCCGCGCAGGTCGATGGCCTCGATCTGCGTGCCCCGTGACATGAGCGCGTGGAACTCTGCCCCGAAGTCCCGTACGGCCTCGCGGGCGGCTTCCCATTCGGGGGTGTTGGGGGCGGCATCAGTCACGCCGCGGACGCCGGGCATGCCGTTGCGCTCGCAGTAAACGAGCCAGTCACGTAGCGGGAGGTGCTTGAAGAGGTAGGCAATGGCGGTGGCCTCCATGAGCCCGTCGCCGGTAGTGACGAGCCAGCCTTCGCGCTCGAGCGGGCGGCCCTCGGTGGCGGTGTCGCTTTCCAGGAAGCGGAGCTGTCCGGTGCGGTTTTCCATGAACCACAGCGGCACGAAACGGAATTGCGCGGTGAGCAGCGTTGAGGGCAGGCCGGGCGTCTGTGCGTTGTCCTGTACGCGGATGGGTTGCCAGACGATTTCGTGGACGGCGTAGCGCTTGCCCACGGCGTCCATCATCTGCCGCACCAGGAGGGAGAAGCCGCCGCTTTCGTTCAGATCGCAAGCGTGGGCGGCGGTTAACTGCCGGTAGAAAAACTCCAGCGCGGCGGCATGGCGGGCGGCTTCTTCGGATTGGTCAAAAGTTTCGATCTGCCAGCCGAAACGACCGACTGCCTTTTTGCGCTTGGTGGCGACGGCCTTGACGAGGTCGTCGCGCTGCTCGATGGCTTCCCAGGCCAAGGCGGCCTGACGCAGTTCCCCGGCGTGGAAGGCGTCGAGCATGCGGGTGAGGGTGTCCGGAGTCAGGTGCCGGATCGGGTTGAAGCGCGCGCGTCGGGACGTCCGGGCGCGGTCGTGCGGGATGAGAGAGGCGGTTTTCATGGGCGATGGCGGGTTGTATTGAAAGTTGGATACGGGGTCCGGGCTGGTGGAACGCACTGGAGGCGGAGCGGTTAGCGGGAGCGTCCGGGCAGGTCGAGGGATTCGTAATGGGCGGCTGCCTGCGGGCGGCGACCGGCGTGGAGCGCGAGAGCGAGCGCCCAGAAACGGTCGGCGTGACCGTTCGTTCCACGGTCGGCGCAGAAGCGGATGTTGCCGCTGGAGGTGGCTTCTTTTTTGACCGCGCGCAGGTCGGCGCGGATGCGCTTGTCGGGCGGGATGCGCAGGCTGCGGCTCTCGAAGGCGCTGCGCACGGGGTAGGCGAGCGACTCCTTCAACCCGGCGGTGAAGGTCAGCCCCTCGACCCGATAGCCGCCGTAGCGGCTGGCGGCGCGTTCGGCGAACTGCCGCCCGAGGCCGCTCTGGTCGATGCAGGCCCGGCGAAGGGTGGGGAGCGAGAGGAAGGCGTCGAGGACTTGCTCCTGTTGGGCGAAGGGGGTGCGCTCGAGCGTGGTGATGTTGCGGGTCAGGAAGAGGTCGTTGACGCGTTCGACCAGCCAGAAAACGGACAGGTCGTGCTCACGGCCGATGTCCACCCCCAGAAAGAGATCGTGCGCCAGACGGAGGTCGCGGCCGTGGGGGCGGTGGTTGGTGTCAACCGGTTGGGGGCTGCCCGAGGCGACGGCGATGAGGGGGATCTCCCAGTCGTCGTGAACGGAGTATTCACACTCGCTGATCAACTCCCACGAGAGAAAGGCGGTGGTGTCGTCGGCGGGGCGGCACAGGTACTCCTGCTGGAAGCTCTCCTCGTCCGGGCACGAGGCGCGGATGAAATCGTAGTAAGCGGCCTCGTCCATCTGGCTGCGAGGATCCTCGGGCGGGAGCTTCTCCTTGAGTTTGGTCAGAAAGCCCTGATCGAGCGCGTCCTGGAGCGTGACCCGGTGGTGGGAGAAATTTTTCGGATTTCCCTGCTCGGTGATTTCACGGATGAGCTGGTTGAAAAAGTTGTCCGAGCCGCGATGGGTCGAGACGATTTCAAGCTGCCCGCCCCAGGTGATGCCGGGGTAGGCGATGGCGTAGAGACGGCGCGGGTCGGGGTGGAGCGCGAACTCGTCCAGCAGGCGAGTGCCGCGTTTACCGGCCTGGGCGTCGGCGTTGCTGGAAAGGCAATGCAGGCGGCGGCCATTGGCGAAAGCGAGCGTGAAGGCAGAGCCGTCGGAGTCGCTGACCACAGTGGCGTCGAGGTCACCGGCGGCGCGGTGGAGAATGGCGGCAAAGGCGCGGGCGTCCTCCAGAAAAAGGCGGGCCTGGGCCTCGTCTCGGGAGGAAATCCAGGCATCCAGCCGGGTGTCGCTGCGTGACTGTTCACGCACCAGCCGGTAGGCGCTGGTCCAGGACATGCCAACCTGGCGTGACTTTTCCATGATCTTGAGGCGAGAGGTGTCCTCGATCCACTTACGCTGGTAGGGCAGGAAAAACGGCAGCGGATCGCCCCCGGTGCTGGCGGGCCGGACGGTGGGGGATAGCTGTGCGGTGGCGGTGGTCATAGGAGTTTGAGGGTCTGTTCGATCTCGCGGATGGTTTCGAGGGAGAGGCCGCCCTGGCTGCGGGCGGATTCGAGCTCGCTCAGGAGCTTGCGTTTGCGTTCCTCGCGCTCCTGGCGGTCGGTCTCATAGTCGCAGAGTTTCATTTCGAGGCTGCCGATCTGGGTAAAGGACGAGCAGAGCCGATGGATGATGGAGGAGAGGGTGTTGAACTCGGAAAGCTCGTTCAGCGGGAGGTTTTGGAGGAGGGAAAAGAGCATCTGCCAGGCTTGCTCCATCGCGCCACGGGCGGTGGCGTGACCAGGGTTGTAGTGCTCCATGATCGCGTTGGTCTGGCGGCGGACTTCACTCAGATGCCTGAGGTGCTCCCTGAACGGGTCCGGAAGCGCCGCCGGTGAGGGGGCGGAGCCTGGGGCTCCGCCCGCCTCGTTGTTGGCAGAATGCCGGCTTTTCATCGTCTGCCCGTTTGCGGGGGCCGACTCGATGGAACCGGCCGGCGGCGGTGTCTCACTACTGCTCTGGCTGTTATGGCTTTTCCCTGATTCCGGTTTTCCGGAGAAAGCTTTTAGGGGCGTATCCATTTTCTGATACAGATCAGGATTCGCTCAGTCCGTTGGCGTCGAGAAAGTCCTGCCCCTGGGCGGCCAGTCGGTAGCGCTTGTCGGCTGGATCGAGGTCGGGCAGAGCGCTGTCGATGAGCTTCTTGTCGTCGAGGTAGGCGAGTTCGCGGCGCAGGATGCGATCGGTGATCTCGTGTCCGGCGTGGCGGATGCCGGTGCGCAGCGTATCGACGGGAAGGAAAGCCGGAGCGGCTGCCTCAAGTTGGAGAAGGATAACTTCGCGGAGGTGTTGGCGTTTGATCATGGATGGCGGTTGGAAAGGAGTTGGTGCCTCAGGCGGGCGGTTGTGGCGCTGATATTATCACAGATTTTTGATCACACAATCGTTCGGTTGGCTGGGTTGGATCGGTTGGAATATCGTGTTCGGTTGGGAAGCCGGAGGGATGGAAAGCGCACTTGCAGGCGGTAGATAAAATCCACATCGCCAATCGTTTGTGTAAAAAATCCACCGCACTGTGGAATTTGGCTGGAAATAGGGGGTGAAGTCCTCATGGTTGACTCTATTTGTTGTTATGCGATTCGCAGATAGACTCAGGCGATTGATGACGGCTCTGGCACATTCTCCGGTAAAGGCCGGAAGCGCTGCGGTGCTGGTTGCGCTTGCCGTCTGCGCTATCGCGTCCGGGCAAGTGGCCGGGGCGCAAGTGAAGGGGGTGGAAATCGTCTCGCCGTCGCGAGCGGTTTGCCTGACGGATAGGCGAGCGTCTGTTCGACTGAAGGCCGCAGTTTTAGCCGGGGCCGATGCCCTGGCTTACATAGACAATGTGGTCTGGAGTGTGAATCCGGCGGTGGGAGCTGTTTTGACAGCCGAGTCCGGCGGGTGGGCGAACGTAAATTTCAGTGCCGACGGTGTTTACTCGGTGACGGCTTCGGTCGAGGCCGAAGGTACGGTGCATGCGGCCTCGCAGACTGTCGTCGTCGGTCGGCTCCCGGCGGGGGAAGGGCTTGCCGCTGAGTGGCTTTTTGAGGGAACTGGACCCGTGCTAACGGATACATCGGGGCATGGACTCGATGGGCAACTGTCAAATAGCGAGGACCGTGGACCCGGCGTGGCTGGGTCGGCCTACCATGCGCAGGCGTTGGTGAGCCAGAAGGTGACGGTCGAGGATTTTCCCAGCTTGCCGGAGGTAACGGTCAGCGCCTGGGTCAAGGCGGACTCAGTCGCCGGAAGATTTCCGCGTATTATCGACGGTGAAGAGTGGGTATTCTTTCTCGGACTCGACGGCTCGTGGGTGCCGTCCTTGAAGTTCGCCCGTCAGTACGATACCGGGACATCTATCTGGCACACACCCATTGGCTCGATAGAAACCGGACGCTGGTACCATGTCGCGGTGAGCTGGAAGGATGGCGATGAGGCTCCACGTCTTTACATTGACGGGATCGAGCAGCTGGTTACCCGCGAGCGAGAAGTTGCCGATAATGCGGTTGCCATCGTTAAATCCGGGACCGCCTACCTCGGAAACGATGAAGCCGGTGAACGTGGCCTGGACGGAACGCTGGATGAGCTCCGCGTATATGGCCGTGAGCTTTCGCCTCAAGATATCGCTGTGCTGAGCGCTAACCATGCCCCCGCTCTGACGGCGCAACCGGACAGCCTGACCGGTGGCGGGAACCTCTGGGAGCCGTCAATCGCGGCGGAGGATAGGGACGCACCGTTGCCGCTGAGCTACCACTGGGATGTCCTTGAGGCTGCCGGTGCCTGGACGGTGGAGGATGCCAGTTCGGAGAGTCCGGTTTTTGATTTCGCGGCGGCGGGAGTTTATAAGGTAGCCCTCGACATTGACGACGGCCAGAGTGTCGTGAGATATGCTTGGGACATTGCCGTTCAGGGTATGTATCGAGTTTTCATGACAATGCGTAACGCCGCCTTGTGGCAAAGAGCGGGTGATCGGGTAGAAATTGTTCTCGGGGTCGAGCCCGCGCCGACTGAGCCGCTAAGACTGAGCTATTCGCTGGGCGGTGACGCCGTTGCGGGCGAGGATTTCGTGCCCTTGCCCGGGGAGGTGGTTATCCAGGGCGGGGAGACCCGGACCATGATCGAAGTTGAGGCGCTCACGCGAATGAGCGGTGAGGCGCGGGTGTTGACGCTGACGCTGGAGGATTCCGGGGATTATGAGGCGGAGGGGGAAGCTGTGCTCGTGGCTTTCACGCCGTATTCCTACGAGAACTGGGCTGTGGACTACGGGTTCGCTACCGGTGTGAGCCCGGCGAAGCTCGCTCCGACGGCGGACGTGAACGCAGACGGGATCAGTAATCTGACCGAGTACGCGCTCGGGGTGGACCCGTGGCGAGATCGGGGCGAGTCCGTGCGCAAGCGCCTTCCGCGTGTGAGCGTGGGCGGCGACGGGGTGCTTTCCTTGTCCTACATTCGTCCGGCGGGGGCAGATCCGGCGTTCTACACGGTCGGAGTGAGCGATTCTCCGAGGGGGATGTCATTCGCGCCTTTGGCGGCGCCTGAATCCGTGAGCACCAACACCGACGGTACGGAAACGGTGACAGTGACGGACTCGGCTCCGTTAGGCGCGGGAGAGCAGCGTTTTCTGCTTTTGCGGGTGTCGGCGGGTTTGTTGTGAACGGAAAGTGTGGGTGCGATTTTTTCGTTTTGAAACCTCGGACGGAATCGCCTTTGCTGTTGGATGATGAGAGTCGTATCCCGCAAGCAGGTCTTTGCGCACGGGCACGGGTTGCCGCCCGGTCAACTCGTGCGTGTCGGTGATGACCGCGCCGCCGGCGCACCGACGATTCGTCTGCTGGCCTACAGCGGGACGGATTTTTTCGAGATCGAGACCGCCACGCTCGACGAGGTGAGCGAGCAACTGGGCAAATGGCCGGTGTGCTGGATCCATGTCTGCGGTGTTACGGACGAGGCCTTGGTCCGCAGCCTGGGCGAGATGCTCGGGATACACCCCTTGGCACAGGAGGAGATTCTGAACACCAATACGCGGCCCAAGTTCGAGGAGTACGGGCGGGACTTGTTTGTCGTGACGAAGTCGGCCACGGTGGACCGCGAGAAGCGCGAGATCATGATCGAACAGGTCGCCTTTTACGCCACGGAAAAGGCCGTCCTGAGCGTCCAGGAAAGCGCGGCTCACCTTTTTATCCCGGTCATCGGTCGGGTGCGTGACGCGCAGGCGCGCCTGCGCACGCGCGGCACGGGCTACCTGCTCTTCGCGCTAATGGATGTGAAGGCCGACAACATCCTGAGCATTCTCGACATGGTGGAGACGGACATTGTCGAAGTGGAGGAGGACCTGCTCACCGGCGATGAGGATTTTACCATCGACATCATTTACCAGCATAAGAGGACCGTGCTCGCGATCATGCGCTTTGTCATGCCGATGCGCGACAATGCTCACCGGCTGGAGATAATCGACCACCCGCTGGTGAAGGAGGAGGACCGCTACTTTTTCCGCGACCTGGCCGACAACGCCCGCCGCGCCGCCGACCGACTGGAGCACGCCCGACTGCTGCTCCAGAACATGCAGGAGTATTACCACCTCATGGAGGAGCACAGGAACAACCATGTGATGAAGGTGCTGACGATCATCGCGACGCTGTTTCTGCCGCTGACCTTCATCGCCGGGGTGTACGGGATGAACTTCGACCACGAAAAAAGCCCCTGGAATATGCCCGAGCTGTACATGTATTTCGGCTACCCGGTCTGCCTGTTGTTCATGGCCACGTTTTTCTTCTGCATGCTGTGGTGGTTCCGTCGCATGAAGTGGCTGTGATTATTTACCATTTGTCATTTATCATTTGCCATATGCCATTGGGGGACAGTGCTCAATGTCCACGGATATGGCCACGTCGTCACGGGGCCCGGCGTCCTGAAAAGCCGAGGCAAAAGGAGTGCCGTTCATCATTGGCCAATCCCCATTGATAAATGACCAATGGCAAATGCCACCCTCTCCAATCCTCACTATTCCCCGATGACCGGCCCCAGGCAGAGGCGGAAGCCGGTGGCGGAGTTGCGGGTATCGGGGGCCATGTTCTTGCGTGAGGCTATGCGGGAGCGGATGGCGTAGTCTTCCCAGCCTCCGCCGCGGACGACGCGGTGGCTGCCCTCGCCGGTCAGCACCCAGTCGGTCTGTTTGCCGCCGGGGAGACGCCCGTTGTAAACGTCGAGGCACCATTCGGCCACATTGCCGTGGATGTCGGAGAGGCCGAACGCGTTTGGCGGGTAGTCACCGACCTCGCTGGTGCCGTAGAATTCCGGGTCTTCGAGCTGCGAGGAGGTGAAGTCGCGCGGATATTTCCCGCGGAAGTTGGCGCGGGTGATGTCGGCGGTATCCCCCCAGTAAAAGGGCGTCGTCGTCCCGGCGCGGGCGGCGTATTCCCACTCGGCCTCGGTGGGCAGGCGGTAAACGTAGCCTGCGGGCAGGCGTCCAGCCTGTTGCTCGCGCTGGTTGAGCTTTTCGCAGAAGGCGACGGCTTCGAGCCAGGTGACTTTTTCGACCGGGCGGCGAAGACCTTTGAACTCCGAAGGATTCTCACCCATGAGGGCCTGGTACTGCTGTTGTGTGATCTCGGTGCGCGAGAGCCAGAAGCCGTGGGTGAGCGTAACCTCGGTCTGCGGGCCTTCGACGGGGAGGCGCGCGTGCTCTTGCACCGGGCTACCCATCAGGAACGTGCCCGGCGGTATCCAGGCCATGTCAATGCCGAGGTAAGGGACATTATACGTAAGGCCCGTGGCCGGGCCGGGGAGCGGGGTCAGGCGGGTGCTCCAGGTGCGTGTTTCGTTCGGGGCCAGCCGCAGGTTCAACTGTTGGGAAATGTAGTCGGGGGCTTCGAGGATGAGCGAGTAGTCCTCGTCCGGGGGGAGTGTGAAGCGTCGCGCATCCTTGAGGTGAAGGACTTTGTCGTTGGCGGAGACGGTGAGGGGGAGACCGGCTGGTTGAACATCCAGCTGCACGACTCCTGGCCGGGGGGGCAGGTCGAGCGGGAGGCGCAGGAGGGTGTTGTCGGCGAGTTGAAAGGTCTGGGTGGCGTCGAGGTAGTCGGGGTGCGTGGCGGTCAGTGTGACCCGGCCTTCGGGGATGTCGGAGAGGACGTTGGCAGTCCCGGGGAAGGTCTTGTCGCCGACGTGGTAGGTCAAGCCTTCGAGGAGCCGGGTGCTTGGCTCCTTGCCGCCGAATGTGACCTGCGGGAGCACTTCTCCCGAGCGCGGCGTAAGCTCGCCGAAGTCGAGCACGGTGCGGGTGTTCGGGGCGAGGTTGACGGCCAGCTTCTCGGTCCGGAAGCCCGGTTTTTCCAGCGTGACGATAAACTCCTCCTGCACGGGCAAGCCCTCGATGGTGGCGTTGGTTTTGCCGATTTCGCGGCCCTCGACATAGATGGTGGCGTCGCGCGGAGTGGAGCGCACGCGCAGAGTACCGGGCAGCGGGACGAGCGGAAACTCAAGGAGCTGGCTGTCGCTTTCGCCGAGATGGAAATCCTCCTTTACCATCGTCATGTAGTTCTCCTTCTCCAGGCGAAGCGTGTAGGTGCCCGCGTAGAGGAACCGGGCGGCCTGGAGAAGACCGTTTTCATCCGCTGTGCCCAGGTCGTACATACGGCGGGAGGCGTCGATGGCGACTGCGCGCGCGCCAGGCGTCGTCAGGATATTTACGTTAGCCAGCGCCGGTTCCAGCCGTATGTCGAGTGTTTGTGGTGTGCGACCGATTTCGACGATGCGGTTGTAGTCGAGGTGGTGCGGAGAGCTGAGCGTGAGCCGGTACAGGCCGGGCACCACATTCAGGTCGAGGCTGCCGTTGCGGATATTGAAGCTCGTATCTTTCCCGGAGAACTCCAGCAATGCGTTGGGAGGGTCTGTGCGGATGCTGAGGCGGGGAGTCTGGCCTGCCGGTGTACGGATGGCGACTGCGGAATCGATGGGCGTCTCGCCGCCGAAAGCCAGATCATAGAACATCGAGAGCAGGTAAAACGCGACACAGGCGACGAGCCCGATGATGCCGATGCGAAAGGCCCGGGTGGTTTTGAGCCCATGCCGCTTGATCTGGCGGGGGACCGGGATGAAGTCCATGTGACGGAAGACGGAACGGGTCTGTGCCGTCCCAGGCTCAAGAGGCTCGTGGCGCTGCTGAATGTGGCGGAGGTCCTTGAGATCGTCGAGGACGGCCTTTGCGGAGGGATAGCGCTTGTCGGGGTCGCGCTCCAGGCAATTGGCCAGAAGCGTGTCCCAGCTTTTGTCCAGAGCGGGGTTTACCTCACTGGGCGGCGTGTAGTTGTAGCCGGGTTTTTGTCCCGTAAGCAGCCAGTATGCGGTGATCCCAAAGGCGTAAATATCCGAACGCTCGTCGCCGGGCTTGCCCAGCCGGGCCTCGGGCGAGAGGATGTCCACCGTGTTGATGCGGATGCGGCGCGGGCCGAGGGAGATCGGAGGGATACCGGCGGAGACGAGCGTCTCGAACAGCTCCTTGCCCGCCATCGTCATGACGCCCAGCTCGGCCAGCTTGATTTCGCCCTTGCTGTTGCGGAGGATGTTGGTGGGGTTCAGGTTGAGGTGGAGCTGCTTGTGGGTATGGGCGTAGCTAAGCCCCTCCAGTATCTGGCGCAGGATCTGCCGCACCTCTTCCTCGGGAAGGCCGACGGGCATGTCAGCCAGCAAGTCGTCACCCCGGGCGGGGTGGTGGCCTTTGTGCTGCTCAATGGCACACTGCTCCAAATAGTCGGCGAGGTTCTGCCCGTCGAAGGCTTCGTGAAAGATCGTGAAGCGGCCCTTGATCAGCTCGGCGTCTTCGGCCTTGAGCAGGTTGGGGTGGTCGAGTTGAACGAGGCGACTGGTGCTATGGAAGAAGCGCTCACGAAATTGCGCGTCATTCTGAACCAGCGGGGGGAGCACAAAGAGCGAGCGCGTCTCCTTGACGCGGGCTTTGCGTACCCGGTAAAGGCTGCCCATGAGGTCGTAGGTCAGGCAGCGCAGGACCTGGTAGTCGCCAAACTTCTCCCCGGGGGTCAAAACCTCATAAGCCCGTCCCGGAGGCGGTTTTACGGGAAAAGAGGAATCGGCGGATTGGTCGGGCATGGAGGGATGCGTCGGGCTCTGTAAGCGGGCGGCAAGGCCAGACCGGAAGGGCGGGCATTGCGACCGGCGATAATCCGCGGCCCCGGCCAAAAGGTCAAGGCTTGAGGGTGTCGGGAGCGGCGGAGTCCTTACCCGCGACCTTGTGGTAGGTCCCAGTGAGTTTGTCCCGTTCGTAGCGCGTGAAGCCAGCCTTCTCCACGTTTTCGTTACTCAGCTTGTTCTGGGTCGAGCCGGGCGTGTACTTAGAGCCGAGATTGGGCGGAAGGTAAACGCGGCGAACCGGTTGGCCGGTGCGGGGGTGCTGGGTGAGCGGCGCGGCACTCATGGGCTGCTCGATCTCGAAGCGCTCACCGCTGCTGCCGTCGCCGGTTATGACTTCATAGACATAGATTGGCATGTCGGGAAAGATACTCGTTTCAGGGGAAATGGAAACATCGCATTTTTAAATGGGTATATTACCTTAACTTATTTAATACAACAAGATCCGTATGTACTGATGGAAAGTTACCCTATTACCCGCGCGGAGAGACATTGGTGAAAGTGTAACCTTGTCAGTGTGAGTCGCTTGCCCTTAATAACCGGGCGATGGGTGAGCCGACTAACGCCGCAAAAATGGCGAAAACCCCCTCTTTTGCGCAATGGCAGGTTTCGGGTGGACCGGTGCTCAATATGACTGTGCTGGTGTGGAAACTGATCGCAGTCGCAGCGTTTTACCTTGTGCTGGCTGAGATCGGAAGCCAGATGGCGCTGCGGGCGCTCGATGGGTATGTCAACCTGCTTTGGCCGGCGTCGGGCCTCGCTGTGGCCATTCTGATGAGGGGTGGCCTGAAGTATATTCTGAGCGTCTTCGCCGGTTACGTGCTATGGTCCTTATGGCTTCGCGAGCAGCCGGCTGCCTATGCCATATCCCTGGGAGCGGTCTATGCGGTGACTTCCGCTTTCGGGGCCTTGGTCCTGCGTCGGGCGCTGCGAGATGACTATTCGTTGGAGAACATTCGCGGGGTATTTCTCTTCATCCTTGGAGGACCGTTGCTGGTCGGCCTGCTTAGTGCCTCCCTCAGCGCGGCGGTGATTTGCGCGCTGGTGGACACCGTGCCGTGGAGGGATTACAGCCGCCTGTGGAGTCCCTGGTTTTTGGGGGAAGGACTGGGCATCCTGGTGGTGACGCCGTTTCTGCTCGTATGGACTTCCCGTACAAAGATCAACTGGAGTAACCGGCAGTTTGCCGAGGTCGGAGTCTGGATCGGTGTGCTCTCGTTCTTCGGCATTGTGATTTTTGGAAACTGGGCACCGACGGATACCCTGCGTTACCCGCTCGAACTGGTGCTTTTCCCCATCATGGCCTGGGGGGCGATCCGCTTCGGGCAGCGGGGGGCCACCACCGGCATCGTTCTGCTCTCGATCATGGCGATGTGGGAACTGCTCCAGGTCTTTGGCCCGGAAAAGAAGTACATCAGCCAAAGCCCCGAGTTTCTATGGGTCTTTGTGGGGGTCATCAGTTGCACGAGCTATTTCCTGGCCGCGGTGCTGACTGAGCTGCGCCGCCGGGAGGAAGTCAGTCGCCTGAATGAAATCCGCCTGCGCGGGTTCATCGACGCGCTGCCCGACATTGCCTTTGTGGTGACGGCGAAGGGGCGTTATCTGGAAATTTTCTCGCGTGAAAACAGCCCGCTCGGGCGCAGGGCGGAGGGGCTCAAGGGGCGTACTTTCAGCGAATCCTGGCCCCAGGTGCAAGCGCGTGAGTTTCAGGCGGCGGTGGACCTTTGCCTGGAAAAACGCGACCAGATTTCGCTGGAGTACTCGCTTGAGGTTGCCGGTTCGCCCTATTGGTTTGAGGGGCGTATTGCCCCCATCACGGGTGATCAAGGCGAGGAGGATCAGGTTATCTGGGTGGCTTACGACATCACCGAGCGAAAACGGACCGAAGCCGCTCTCGTGCAGAGAGACCAACTCCTGCAAGGGGTGTCTCGGGCGAGTTCGCTGCTGCTGGGAGTCCGCGATATGAGCGAAGCTGTTGAGCGGGCCTTGCGCGCCATCGGTGAGCATGCCCAGGTCGATCGCGTGACGATCTTCGAAAACCGCTTCGACATGGACGGCAACCAGATACGTCCCGAAAGGTGCTACGGCTGGGCTCGCCCGGGCTTTGAGCTCGACCCGGAGCGGATCAATGCCGACTGCTGGCAGGGGGAACGCCGGGACTGGTATGACCGGATGGCCGCGCATGGTGTGGTCCAGGGCGTGGTGCGGGAAATGTCGCCCAACTTGCGCCGCTGCTATGAAGACCTGGGGGTGGTCACCATTCTGATGACGCCGATCCATGTCGAAAGCTACTTCTGGGGGGTGATGGTGATCGCCGATTGCGGTCGGGAGCGCCATTGGGAGGAAGGCGAAACGGCGGCTATTCAGTTGGCGGCGGCTGGCATTGGGGCGTTTTTCGTCAACCGCCAGGTCGAGGAACAGCTTCGCCATGCCAAGGAAAATGCTGACCGTGCCAATATGGCCAAGGGCGAGTTCCTCGCGATGATGAGCCACGAGATCCGTACCCCGATGAACGCGATCCTGGGCTTTGCCGACCTGCTGGCACAGACAGCGCTGGACCCTGCGCAGATGGAGTCGCTGTCCGTGATCGACCGCAGCGGCAAGGCCCTGCTGGAGCTGATTAACAACATCCTCGACTACTCGAAGATCGAGTCCCGCGGGATCGAACTCGAATACATTCCTTTCAACCTGGAAACAACCATCGTCGAGTCGCTGGAACTGGTGCTGGTCAAAGCCCGCGAGAAAGGCATCAAGGTCAACTACACGCTGAGTGGGGCCGAGTCCTACGACTACGTGGGCGATCCGCACCGGCTCAAGCAAATCATTCTCAACCTGGTCAATAACGCGGTCAAGTTTACCCAGAAAGGACAAGTCGAGGTAAACGTGCGCGTGCACTCTACGCCTGCCAGCGACCGCGAGCGGGTCTATGTCGAGGTGGCGGATTCGGGCATCGGCATCGCTCCGTCAAAGCTGGACCGGCTTTTCCAGCCTTTTTCGCAGGTGGATTCATCCACGACACGCAAATATGGCGGAACCGGGCTTGGGCTGGTCATTTGCAAGCGACTGGTCGAGAAAATGGGCGGGGACATCCAAGTCACGAGCGAGGTGGGAAAGGGGTCGGTCTTTTCCTTTGATTTTGAGCTCACCCGCTCAGGGGACCCGGTATTGTCGCGCCCAAACATCGGCAAGACCGTTTTGACGGAAGATTTCGCTCATGACCATCCCTTGTCGGTTCTTGTCGTTGAGGACGATCCAATCAACCGCAAGCTCGTTCAGGAAATCCTCGCGCGGCTCGGCTACACGCCGGATATGGCGGAGGACGAGTCCGAGGCCTCACGGCTGCTGCGCAAAAACAGCTACGACATCGTGCTGATGGACATCCAGCTTCCCGGTCGGAGCGGGCTGGAGATCACGCGGCGTCTGCGCTCGGGCGAGTACGGAAAAGCCCGGCAGGATATTTACGTGTTGGCGGTGACCGCGTTCGCGCTGGCCGAGGATCGCCGCAAGTGCCTTGATGCCGGCTGCAACGACTACATGGCCAAGCCGCTATCCATCGTCCAGCTCAAGGACACGCTTCTATACGTGTACAAACTGGGCAGCACCCGCAGACTGCATCCGGATTTGTAGTGGGTTTCGGATACAAATGGCGGAATGGCTAAATGGTTAAAATGGCTAATTGTTGTTTTCCCCGTTCCGCATCCAACAATTAACAATTGGCCATTTAACCATTTAAAAGTTGTGGCTACAGTGTTTCTTAAGCCTCTCTAATTCTGAGACTTGAGAAAATCTCGGGTGTCGCGGCGCAGGCGGCGGATTTTCGACTCCAGCGGACGCAGAACACGAGGGTTCATTCGGTCGATGAAGAGCACGCCCTGAGTGTGGTCGTATTCGTGCTGAATGATCCGGGCGAAAAGCCCGTCGCAAACGATCTCGTGCGGGTTTCCGTCGAGGTCCTGAAAACGCATGCGCAGGCGGGTGGGGCGCTCGACCTTGCCGCGAATGCCGGGGAAGGACAGGCAGCCCTCCTCGTAAGGTGCTTCCTCGCCGGAGAGGGTCAGCTCGGCGTTGATCACAGCCAGGGGCATGATGAGGTCCAGCGGCGGGTGCTTGCCGTCGTAGAGGTAGTCGGGATCGTCTTGATCCTCATAGACGGGGACCTCCATGACAAACATCTGAATGGCTTTGCCGATCTGCTGGGCAGCCAGGCCGATGCCTTCGGCTTCGCGCATGGTTTCAACCATGTCGTCGGCGAGCTTGCGCAACTCGTCGTTGAACTCCGTCACCGGCGCGCCCTTTTCCTTCAGGACCGGCTCTCCGTACTGGGTGATGCGTAACAGCATTAGACCGACAAGTTAAACGACCTCCCGCGCCGATGGGAACCCGAAAATGCCCTCTGGCGGCCCTGGTGTAGCGTTAGCCAAGTTCTTGCTATGTTTTTTGAGGGCTATGCACCCCCAACTTATGACAGGAACTAAGCGAAGACCACACTAGCCGAGAACCTTGGCGAGCATTTCCTGAATTTTGCGCGGGTCGGCCTTGCCCTGAGTTGCCTTCATGATGGGGCCGATGAGGGAGTTGATGGCCTTGGTGTTGCCCTCCTTGAACTGGGAAATGGCCTTCTCGTGCTTGGGGTCGGCGGCGACTTCGCGCACGATGGACTCCAGTTCGCCGTCGTCGTTGTGGGCCTGGAGGCCCTTTTCTTCGACGAGAGTGCTGGGCATCTTGCCGGTGGCGTACATCTCGGTAAAAATCGTCTGCGCGATCTGCTTGGTAATGACACCGTCCTCGACAAGCAAGGTCAGCTCGGCGATGTGGGCCGGGGCCAGCTTGCACTCGGAGAGGGGTAGACGGCCTTCTTCCTCGCCGCCGGAGAGTTCGCGCAACAGGTCGTTGGCGATGAGATTGGCCACGGCCTTCGGGGCGACCTTGCCGCCAGTGTCTTCAAGGGCTTCCTCGAAAAAGTCGGCCAGCTCCTTGTCCGGGCACAGCACAGACGTGAGTGTGTAGGGCAGGTCGAGCGTTTCCATGAAGCGCCGCTGCCGGTCGAAGGGCAGCTCGGGCAGCTCCTTGGCGAGGACCTTCAATTGTTCCTTGCCGATGGAGACGGGCATCAGGTCGGGCTCGGGGAAATAGCGGTAGTCGTGGGACTCCTCCTTGTCGCGCATCTTGGTCGTGACCTGCGTGCTCGGGTCCCAGCGGCGCGTCTGCTGGTGGATGGCCTCGCCGGAGGTGACGGCGTGGATCTGGCGTTTGATCTCGTAGGCGACAGCGTTGCGCACGCCCGAGATGGTGTTCATATTTTTCAGCTCGACCTTGACGCCCAGCTCCTTCTGGCCCTTGGGGCGCACGGAAATGTTGGCGTCGCAGCGCATCTGGCCCTTTTCCATGTCGCAGTCGGAGAGACCGGCGGCGAGGATGTTATTGCGCAGCGCGGTGAGGAAGGCGAAGACCTCGTCGGCATTGTGCATGTCTGGCTCGGTCACGATCTCGCACAGCGGGGCTCCGGCGCGGTTGTAGTCCACGAGGCTGTCGTTGGCGAAGTGGGTGAGCTTGCCCACGTCTTCCTCCAGATGGATGCGCGTGAGCTGCACCATGCGGTGCTCACCCATGACATTGCGCGAAGCCCCGAGCATTTCGATCTCGACCTCGCCGCCCTCGCAGATGGGCTGGTCGTACTGGGAGAGCTGGTAGTTCTTCGGGCTGTCCGGATAGAAGTAGTTTTTGCGGTCCCACTTGCAGCGCTCGGCGATCTTGCACTTGCACAGCAGGCCCAGCAGGACGGTCTTGCGGACGGCCTCCTTGTTCATGACCGGGAGCACGCCGGGCAGGGCGAGCACGACGGGGTCGGTCAGGGTGTTCGGCTCGGCCCCGTAGTGGTACGGCGCGCGCGTGAACATTTTTGATTTCGTCTTGAGCTGGACGTGGACTTCCAGCCCGATGTCTGCGGTGAATTCCATGATGCTAAATGGTTAAATGGCTAAAGGGCTGAATGGTTGTGAGTGCTAAATGGCTGATTGTTGACGATGGCGCTTGTTTTTTCGGTAACTAATCGAGCAGCCCTTTAGCATTTAACCATTTCTATTCTACAGTTCCGCGACGGCGTCCTTCCACTCGTGGGCCTGTTCGTAGCGGTGGG
This sequence comes from Ruficoccus amylovorans, assembly GCF_014230085.1. NCBI lineage: Bacteria > Pseudomonadati > Verrucomicrobiota > Opitutia > Puniceicoccales > Cerasicoccaceae > Ruficoccus > Ruficoccus amylovorans. The sequence goes on from NZ_JACHVB010000012.1 coordinate 271,082, forward strand.
CGACCGCGAGCAGTTCGTCTTCGGCGAAGGGCTTGCCGATCAATTGCAGGCCGATGGGCAGCTTGCCGGAGGTGAAACCGCAGGGGACGGAGATGCCCGGCAGGCCGGCGAGGTTGACGTTGATGGTGTAGATGTCGTTCAGGTACATGGCGAGCGGGTCTGCCTTTTCGCCGCGCTTGAAGGACGGGGTCGGGGTGGTCGGGGTGAGGATGGTGTCCACCGACTCGAAGACCTGCATGAACTCCTCGCGGATGAGGGTGCGGATCTTCTGGGCGCGCAGGTAGTAGGCGTCGTAGTAGCCGCTGGAGAGCACGTAGGTGCCCAGGATAATGCGGCGCTTGACCTCGGGGCCGAAGCCCTCGGCGCGGCTCTTGAAGTACAGGTCAACGGCGTCCTTGGCGTTCTTCGAGCGGTGGGTGTAGCGGATGCCGTCGTAGCGGGCGAGGTTGGACGAGGCCTCGGCGGTGGCCAGGATGTAGTAGGTCGGGATGGCGTACTCGGTCATCGGGAGCGAGACCTCCTTCACCGTGTGGCCGTCTTTTTCGTAAAAGGCGATGGCGTCCTCGACGGCGGCCTTGATCTCGGGGTCCAGCCCCTCGGCGAAGCACTCCTTGGGCACGCCGATGGTCCACGGGCCTTCCTTCTCGGTGAGGGCGGCGCGGTAGTCGGGGAGCTTGGTTTTATAGGAAGTGGAGTCGCGACGGTCGTGCCCGGCGATGGCCTGAAGCAGGAGCGCGGCGTCCTCGACCGTGCGGGCGAACGGCCCGATCTGGTCCAGCGAGGAGGCGAAGGCGGCCAGCCCGTAGCGCGAGACGAGTCCGTAGGTGGGCTTGAGGCCGACCACGCCGCAGAAGGCCGCCGGTTGGCGGATGGAGCCGCCGGTGTCCGAGCCGATGGACAGCGGGGCCTCCAGCGCGGCCACGCAGGCGGCGCTGCCCCCGGAGCTGCCGCCGGGCACGCAGTCGAGGTTCCACGGGTTGGAACTGGTGTGAAAGGCGGAGTTTTCCGTGGACGAGCCCATCGCGAATTCGTCCATGTTGAGCCGCCCCCACAGGACCGCGCCCTGGGCTTTTAAAAGCTCGGTCACGTGCGCGTCGTAGGGCGAGACGAAGTTCTCCAGCATGCGCGAGGAGCAGGTCAGGGGCTGGTCTTTGACCGCGAGGATGTCTTTGAGCGCGACGGGCACGCCGTCGAGTGGTCCGGCGGCGCCACCGGCGGCGCGGCGTTCGTCGCTGGCCTTGGCCTGAGCGAGTGTCCACTCGGCATCGCGCGAGTTGAAGGCCTTGACGCGGGCTTCCACCGCCTCGGCGCGGTCGATGAAGGCCTGGGCCACCTCGACGGCGGAGACGGCCTTGCTGGCGAGCGCCTGCGAAAGCTGGGCGGCGGTCTGATGGATGATGTCCGACATGGGAAATAGAGGAATTTAATATTTCACCGCAAAGACGCAGAGACGCAAAGGGCAACTGCGCTGGGTGGGAATGTGAAAACGTCAGTCTTCTGAAGAGTGGCTTACTGGGTTTAAAATCAAAATGGCTGAAGCGTTCATTTCTGCTTTTCGAAGTCTCGTTGCTCTGCGGGGTAGGAGCCTAGATGGTTTGACGACTGAGTGAGCGAGTCTTGTTTGGTGCACTGGGGTAGGAGCCTTTCTGGCTCCGTAGGGGCGAAGCCCCTCAATGCCACCGGGTGTAACCCGGTCAGGCGTCTTCGACGACTTTGGGGACGACGATCTGGTTGTCGCGTTGGGCGGGGGCGTTGCGGAGGGCCTGCTCGACGGGGAGGGGTTGGCCCGGCTCGTCGTCGTCGAGGACGTTTTCGAGGGAAAAGGCGTGGGCCATCGGCTCGACGCCGGAGACGTCCACCTGGTTGAGCTTGTCCACATAGGCGAGAATGTCCTCCAACTGCGAGGTGAAGGTGCGCTTTTCCTCGTCGGTGAGGTCGATCCGCGCCAGGCGCGCTACGTATTCGATGTCTATCTTTTCAGACGGCATCCAGTGGTTCTAACATCCCCCGGGCAGAGGTCACGGAGATTTTTCAGCCGTTTTTGCTCAGAAAAAAACACCTTCCGGGCACTGCCACGGTCGCTGTTGGCTCAAAAACCGGCCATGAACAAGATCCAGACCGCGGCCAGAGCCATGCTGACGAGAGTGACGGGGATGCCCGCCTTGGCGAATTCGCCGAAGCTGATCTTGATCCCGCAGGCCGCCGCTTGCTCCACAACGATGATCCCGGCCAGGCTGCCGAAGATGATCATGTTGCTGGAGAAGCCGGTCCCCAGGGCGAGGGCGGCCCCGAGAGCGTTGGCGGTCTCGCCGGGATGCAGGTAGGGGACCAGCAGCATGACGGTCGGGTTGTTGCCGACGATGTTGCTGAGCGTCCCGCCGACGATGAAGAGGGAAAAGGGGTGGTTCAGGTCGATCCCCGCCTCGCGCAGCCGGGCGAGGATTTCCTGCGGCAGTCCGGTGTTGGCAAAGGCGGCGTTGACCACGAACAGACCCATGATCAGGAGCAGCAGATTGCCGTCCACGTTTTTGAGCATGTCTTTGGAGGAGGTGCGGCGGCTGATCAGCAGCACGCCCGCTGCGGCCAACGCGATCAACTCACGCGGCCAGGGGCTGAAAATAAACGCCACGATGACGCCGCTCGCCACGATGGCCCCCTTAATTGTTTCGCCCATGTCGAACTTCGGGGCCTCTTCGGCGGGAGCGGTGGGGATGTCCGTTTCGGCGGTTTTGGGGATGCTCCAGCGCTTGCGGTACATGAAGGCGACCACCGCCCACACCAGCGGCAGCGAGATCAACGCCGGGATGCCAGCCACTTTCAGGAAACCGTCGAAGGACAGTCCCAGACCCTGCGCGGCAATCATGTTTTGCGGGCTGCCGATGAGCGTCCCGGCCGAGCCGCTGTTGGCGGCGAAGCAGAAGGCCAGCAGGAAGGGCACGGGATTCAGCCCGCGGGCCAGGGTGAGCGAAACCAGCAGCGGAGTCATGGCGACGACGACCACGTCGTTGGTCAGCAACGAGGACAATCCGCCGCCGACGGCGATGAGCACGGCCAGCAGGATCGGGGGGCTGACAGGGAGGGCGGCTACGCGCTGAGCCGTCCAGGCGTAAAAGCCGGACACAGCGAAGGCGGCCGATACGACCATGAGTCCGAAGAGCATCCCGACCGTGCGGTAGTCGATGGCGTCCCAGGCGGCCTCGGAGGTGATGCTGCCCATCGTGAGCATGGCGAGCATGCCAACGATGGCCGCGCCCGTGCGGTCCACCTTGAACCCCGGCAGGGTGCCGAAGCCCATGGCCACATAGACGAGCAGAAAGACAATGAGGGTCAGGTCCGTTTGGCCGGTGAGGTGCATGCGGGTGAAAAACTTTGATGGCCCGGCGTTTATGCCAGCCTATGATAGTGTTTTTCTTAATTCCTCCGGTGCCGGAGGTCACGGACAATTTTGATTTTAATTACGGCCAACGGTTTCTCTCGGGAGGGGCCGTTTGTCTGTCTGACGTATTCAAGAGTGGATACTTCAGGCGTCGCAGATTGCTTTGAAGGCCTGTTTGCGACGGTCGGTGACGGTGCGTGGGGGAAAGTTCCCTTGTCAGTATTTTCCGTGGATGCTATGGGTCTTAGTTGTGTCTATTTATGAAAAAATCAAAAAATCCGCCCGTTTAATAGATAAGCCCACCTTTTTGGGTGCTCTGGGGTTGCTTTTGGCGGCGACCTTGCCGCTGGTGTTCTGGCCGGCCTCGGGCGAAAAATGGGTGTCGGTTGCGCGCGCCTTCATGGTCGATGAGGTCGGATTTGGCTACCTTGTCCTGGGACTGGGAGCCTTTTTGTTCATGATCTATATCGTTTTCAGCAAGATCGGGCAGATCAAGCTGGGCGACCCGGATGAGGATCCTGAGTTTGCCACTGGCTCGTGGGCAGCGATGCTCTTTTGCGGCGGGATCGGGGCGAGTATCCTGTACTGGGGGATTATCGAGTGGGCCTACTATTTTACCAATCCGCCCTTTGGGGCCGAGCCCGGGAGCGAGGAGGCCATTAGTTGGGCCACGGCTTACGGGATGTTCCACTGGGGGCCGATCGCGTGGGCGATTTACCTGATCCCGGCCCTCCCGATCGCGTATTTTTACTATGTGCGCAACCGGCCCGTGTTGAAAGTTTCGGCGGCGGTCGCGCCGGTCATCGGTGACAAGTGGGTCGAGAGCTGGCCGGGCAAAGTGATTGATATTCTTTTCATCTTCGGCCTGCTGGGCGGGGCGGCGACGACGCTCGGGCTGGCCGCCCCCATGATCACCGAGGGCATGCACGAGCTCTTCGGCCTGCCCAAGTCAAACTTCATGCAAATCATGGCCCTGTTGGGCTGTACGGTGGTCTTTGCGGTTTCCTCCTATGTGGGACTTGAAAAGGGCCTGAAGCTGCTCAGCAATATCAACCTGTGGCTGGCGGTCGCTCTGTTGGCCTTTGTGCTGATCGTTGGGCCGACGATGTTCATGCTCGAAACGGGGCTCTCCTCGCTGGGCAGGATGCTGAACAACTTTTTCACCATGGCGACCTATACCGAGTCCTTCGGTGGGCTGGCCGGTTTCAGTAAAACCCACTTCCCGCAGGACTGGACGATTTTTTACTGGGCCTGGTGGCTGGTCTTTGCCCCGAGCATGGGGCTGTTTATCGCCCGCATTTCGCGTGGCCGTACGATCCGCGAGATGGTGATCGGCTCGATTTGCTTCGGCTCGGCGGGCTGCTTCCTGTTCTTTATCGTCCTGGGTAACTATGGACTGCACCTGCAACTGAGCGGGGAGCTGGATATTGTGAGCATCCTCAAGGAGGACAACGCCTTTACCGCGATCTTCGCCGTGCTCAACACGCTGCCGTTCAAATGGGTGGTGGTGCTGGCCTTTACTGTGCTGGCGGTGCTGTTCACGGCGACGAGCTTCGACTCCATTTCGTATATCCTGGCTTCGGTCGTGCAGAAGGATGTCTCCGAAGAGCCGATGGCCTGGAACCGGCTATTCTGGGCTTTCGCGCTGACCTTTATGCCAACGGTGCTGCTCCTGCTCGGTGGACTGGAAACGCTCCAGACGGCGGCCATCGTGGGTGGGCTTCCCTTGCTGGCCATTACCGTCATGCTGTCCATCTCGACGCTGCGCGTGGCGCGGCTGGACCTGATGCTGCACCCGGATTATACCGAGCCGGTCATCAACATCGAGAACGTTCCCGAGGTCGATCCCTGGTCGCCCGCCGGGCACGCACTGAAGACGTTTGAGGAGAAAAAGGATCAATTGCAGAAGGCCCTGAAAGAGGAACTGGAGCGCAAACGCGAGCTGCGAACCTTTAAGGAGCAAATCCGCCAGACCAAGGCCTTCCGCGCCTTTCACCTGCGCGGCCATGACACCTTGGACGTGATCCGCCTGGAGCGTCTGCGGGAACTGGAAAAAGCCGCCAACGACGCCAGCGAACGCCGGATCGAAACCGTCCGCGAGGCTCAGGAGGCGCGGGCTAATTTCGACCGGGCCGTGGTCGAGCAATCGGCCACGAAACAGGACAACGCCGGCGACGACTCCGGAGCCGACGCGAAAGCATAAGCGGAGCTTGTTTAGCGTCTGATGCTACGAGGTTAAATAGCATCAGACGCGTAACGCTCCGTTGCCATCGGAGCATCTCCACAATTTCCGGTGCCGCATTCAGCGTTTACCTGGTGACTTGTTAGCTAAGTTCTTAACAAATGTTAATGGCCACAAAAAGGCACAAGAAGCACAAAAAACTTCGTGGATACAGATGTCGCTCTGCGTCTTTGCGCCTCTGCGGTGAAAATATTTTTATCAGGAACTAAGCTAACGGGACACTAGGTGCGGGTGGTGTAGCCCATGTCCTTCACGGCTGCCTGGATGGCGTCGAAGGCGGCGTTGACTTCCTTGTCGGTCAGGGTGCGGTCGGGGGCGCGGAAGCTGATGGCAAAGGCCAGGCTCTTTTTCCCCTCGGGCAAGCCCTGTCCGGCGTAGAGGTCGAAGGCTTCAACCCCCTCGCAGGCGAAGCCCGCCTTGCCGATGGCCTTGGAGGCGGCCTTGAGCAGGTCGCGGCGGACGGCTTCGGCGGTGGTGGCCGCATCGACCACGAGCGCGAGGTCGCGGGTCGAGGCCGGGAAGCTGCTGAACGGGCTCAGGCGAATAGTCTTGCCGGTCTTTTTCTCCAGAAACTCGGGCAGGAGGATGAGTTCCCCCGCCAGCACGAGCGTGTCCAGGTCCCAGTCCTTGAGCGCGTCCACGCTGACCAGCCCGGCGAAGGCCTTGTAGCCGTTTTTCTTCCAGCAGGCGGCGCGGGCGGAGTGGCCCGGCTGCCAGAAGGCCTCGTCCTCGATCACCTTGTAGTCGAGCTTGGCCGGTTTGATCCCGGCGAGTGTGGCCAGCTCGGCCACGAGCTTTTTGGCGGTGAAAAAGTCCGGGGCTTCGCGGTCACGCCAGCGGCGGCGTCCGTCGTCCACGGCGATGACAAAGGCGACGCTGGCCAGTTCCCAGAGCTTGCCCTCGACGGTGCGGAAGACGCGTCCGGTCTCGCAGAGGCGGGCCGGGTGGTTGCCGTTGTTGAAGTTCAGGCGCAGGGCGTCGAGCAGACCGGGGATGAGCGAGGGGCGCAGGTGGCTCTGCTCGGTCGTGAGCGGGTTGTCGAGGCGGAGGGCGTCGGCGCGCTCCTGCCCGAACCACTTGGCCACGCCGGTGCCGTCGGTCAGGGTATAGTGCGAGCACTCGGCGAAGTTCTCGCCCACGAGCTTTTGCACGGCCTGGCGGTTAAAGACGGCCAGCGCATCGTCCTCGCGGGTGAGGCCGGTGACTTTGACCCGTGACTCGGGGATGTCCGCCGTGCCGTGCAGGCGGATGAACTCCTCCACGAGGTCAATCGGGCGGTCCACCTCCGGGCGGAAGGAGGGCACGAGCACGCTCCACTGGTAGGAACTGGTGTCCACCGTGAAGCCCAGGCGGGTAAAGGTCTCGGCGATGGCGCTGTCCTCCACCTCGAAGCCGCAGACGCGGCGCACGTAGTCGGGGGTGATCGTGATGGTGCGGTCGCCCCGGGGCGGCTCGCCGACGATGATGCTCTTGCCGACGACTTCGCCCCCGGCCACTTGCAGGATGAGGTCGATGGCGCGGCGGGCGGCGAAGTCCACCCCGACCGGATCGACATCGCGCGAGAAGCGGTGCGAGCTGTCGGAAAATAGGTTGAGCGCGCGCGAGGCGGCGCGGATGGAGCCGGGGCGGAAGTAGGCGCTCTCCAGCACGATGTCGGTCGTGGAGGCGTCCACTTCGGCGTCGAGGCTGCCCATGACACCCGCAACCACGAGCGGGCGCTCAGCGTCGGCGATGACCATCATCCCGGCGGCGAGCTTGCGCTTGTGCCCGTCAAGGGTGGTGATTTCCTCGCCCTCGGCGGCGGGGCGGACCACGATCTTGCCGCCCCGGATTTTACTGGCGTCAAAGGCGTGCAGCGGCTGGCCGGTTTCCATCAGCACGTAGTTGGTCACGTCCACCACGTTGTTGATCGGGCGCAGGCCGACGGCTTCGAGGGCCTTTTTCAGCCACTCGGGGGAGGGGGCGATTTTCACGCCCTTGATGGAGCGGGCGGTGTAGAGCGGGCAGTCGGCGGTCTCGACCTCGACGGCGGAGATCAGCCCCTCGCCGGTGCCGGGGTGCTGCTTGACCTTGGGCAGGCGCAGCTCCTTGGCATAAAGCGCGGCGATTTCGCGGGCCACGCCGATGTGGCTGAGGCAATCGCCGCGGTTGGCGGTCAGTTCAAGCTCGATCACGGTGTCGCCGCCGGGGAATACGTCGTTGATCGGCGTGCCGATCTCGGGGCGCTGCTCCAGAATGAGCAGGCCGGCATGGTCCTCGCCCATGCCCAGCTCCTTGGCCGAGCACATCATGCCGTTGGAGGGGACGCCGCGCAGCTTGCTCGCCTTGATCTTGAAATCGCCGGGCAGGACGCAGCCGGGCAGGGCCACGGGCACGCGGTCGCCGACCTTGTAATTACTCGCGCCGCAGACGATCTGCTGGGGCTCGCCGTCGCCGACCTTGACCATGCACACGCCGAGGCGGTCGGCGTCGGGGTGCTGCTCGCGGGAGAGGATTTCTCCGACCACGAGGTTTTCAAACTGCGGCAGGCCGGTGGATTCGACGCCCTCGACCTCAAGCCCGATCATGGGCAGGTCGTTGGCCAGTTGTTCCGCGCTCACGTCGAGATCGACGTAGTTCTTGAGCCAGTTGAGGGAGATTTTCATCGGGAAAGAGAGGTTGTTTTAATGGGTCACGAAGAACACAAAGGAGACACGAAGAGCACGAAATAAAGTGCCGACGGTTTTGCGTCTATATCGGTTCTTTTTCTGAATAAAATCTTTGTGAGCTTCGTGCCTGCTTTGTGTTCTTTGTGACCGTATTAATTCTTCAAGCGAACTGCTGGAGGAAGCGCAGGTCGTTCTGGTAGAAATAGCGGATGTCGTCGATGCCGTGGACGATCATGGCGATGCGCTCGATGCCCATGCCGAAGGCGTAGCCGGTCCATTTTTCGGGGTCGTAGCCGACGTGCCTGAAGACGTTGGGATCGACCATGCCGCAGCCGCCCAGCTCGATCCACTGGTTGGAGAGCTTGCCGAGGTTGGGGGTCTTCATGTCCAGCTCGAAGGAGGGCTCGGTGAAGGGGAAAAAGCTCGGGCGCAGGCGCACGGTCGAACCCTTGCCGAAGATCTCCGCCACGAAGTAGTCGAGGATCGCCTTCAAGTCCACCACGGTGACGTTTTTGTCCACGTAGAGGCCCTCCATCTGGTGGAAGTTGGCGCTGTGGGTGGCGTCGGTGGTGTCGCGGCGGAAGACCCGTCCGGGGGAAATGATGCGCAGGGGCGGCTCCTCCTTCATCATGGCGCGGATCTGCACCGTAGAGGTGTGGGAGCGCATGAGGTAGCGCTCGGAGCCGTGCTTGGTCACGTTGTCCACCGCGGCGGCTTCGGGCAAAAAGAGCGTGTCCTGGGCGTCGCGGGCGGGGTGGTCCTCGGGTGTGTTGAGCGCGTCAAAGCAGAACCACTCGGTTTCCAGCTCGGGGCCCTCGGCCACGGTGAAGCCGACCTTGCGGAAGGCGGCCTCCATCAGGCGGCGCGTCTGGGTGAGCGGGTGCAGGCTGCCCGAGGCGATGTCGGGGCAGGGCAGGGTCGGGTCGATGGGCGGGCCGAGCTTCTCGGCGGTCTCGGCGGCCTCGATGCGCTCCAGGGTCGCGGCGTAGAGGGCCTCGATCTGCTGCTTGGTCTCGTTGAGGAGCTTGCCCATGGCGGGCTTGTCCTCCTTCGGGACGTCCTTCATGCCCTTCATGGCGGCGGTCAGCTTGCCGTTGGGGCCGGAGATAGTGGCCTTGAACGCTTCGAACGCGGCGCGCTTTTCCAGCGCGGGCACGGCGCTCTCGACTTCGGTCACGATGGCTGCGAGTTGCTCTTTCATGGAGTGGAAATGGTTAAAGGGTCAAATGGCTGGATGGTTGATGCAATAAACGGCTCAAATGGGCGATGAGGGATGGTTTGCGTATCGGAAACCGGCGGCAACGTGACAGGCGCGGGGGCCGCGCGACGACGCATTAACCATTTAGCCATTTTCAACCAACAAAAAAGGCGGCCATAATGAGGCCGCCTTTCGTAAATTTCAAGGTCGAGCTTGTGAGGAACGCGCTTTAGGCGTTGACCGCGGTCTTGGCCTTTTCGACCAGGGCGGCGAAAGCGGCCTCGTCATGGATGGCGAGTTCGCTCAGAGCCTTGCGGTCCAGCTCAATGTTGGCGGCTTTGAGACCGGCCATAAATCGGCTGTAGGCGATGCCGTTGATGCGGCAGGCGGCGTTGATACGGATGATCCACAGCTGGCGGAACTCCGTCTTTTTCTTGCGGCGGTCGCGGTAGGCGTAAACGCCGGCGTGCATGGCAGCGTCCTTGGCGTAGCGAAACAGCCGGGACTTGTTGCCGAAGTAGCCCTTGGTGGACTTGAGGACGCGCTTGCGACGTTCGCGCGAAGCGGGTGCGTTGGTTGCTCTAGGCATGTTGTGTAGTCTTTCTTAAGTATGGGAGCGGCAGGGTCGCCTGGTGGTTGTTCACCCTGTCCGGCTCAGTTAATAATCAATCACTTAGATATCGTGATGCGGGAGGCCGACACGGAGCTGCTTGACGTAGCCTGACGGGACGAGCTGGTCCTGACGGGCGGCACGCTTTTGCTTGGAGCTCTTGTTGCGCAGGAGGTGGCGGTGGTTGGGTTTGCGACGCATAACCTTCCCGGTGCCGGTCACCTTGAAGCGCTTGGCCATTGCTTTGCGGGTTTTCTGACTCATGATTTCGTGAAAAGCGGAGAAAACAAAGGGTTTTGCCCCTTATGGCAAGGAGAAATGTAAAAAAGTGCGCTCGCCGCAGCGAGTATTGCCTGTGCCGGGGAGTTCACTGAGGGCGAACACGGATGGTTGTCACCGCGAGGATGCCGACGTGGTCGGAGAAACGGGTTTCGCCGTCGGGCAGGTGGCCGTCGAGTTTTTCGCCCTCGGTGTGTTCAAAAACAAAATCCGTGCTCCCCACGGCCAGCACGTAGTCGATGGGGGACCAGCGCCGGGAAAGCTCGATCAGGCCGCAGCTCTCAATCTGCCCGGTCCAGAAGGGGTCGTCCTTGCGGTAGTTCAAATCTCCCGCGATCAGGACCGGGGTGTCGTTGGCTCCGGCGGTTTCGGCCAGCCCGAGCAGTTCGGCCATCTGTTGCTGGCGCAGTTCACGGTAGCGGTCGCCAGAATAACGGGCGTGCAGGTGGCTGTTGATGACGCGGATCGGGCCCAGACCGGGCAGGGTGACGGAGATGAGGCCCGCGCCTTTGCCGGCCCACCAGTCCCCCTCCTCGAAGGCGAAAGGATCACCCCCGCGTGAGAAGCGCATGAACGCCGCCTCGTCTATCGGATAGCGGCTGACGGTCAGCAGGCCACTGCCGCCGGGGGCGCTGGAAAAGTACCGCCAGTGCGCCAATCCGGCCCGGGCCAGGATGTCGCAGAGTGTACGGCGGTCGGCTTCGAGAAACACTTCCTGAAAGCAGGCGATGTCGGCACCGCTTCGGGCGACGGTTTCGGCCAGGGCCTGGATACGCTTCGCGCGGTGGGGCGTGAGCGCGGGCAGGCCCCAGACGTTCCAGGTGGCCAGGCGCAGGGTGGCTTCGCCCGGAGGGAGAGGGAACCAGGGAGATTGCTCCAGCGCGTCGGGCGAAGAGACCGCCGGCTGCACATGCCAGGTGGCGAACATGCGCCCGCCGATCAGGATCAGGCCCATGAGCAGCAGGGCCAGAACAATGCCCGCCTGACTCAGCCTGGATCTCCGCCTGAACCAGTTGCCCGTCTTTTTCTTCCTCATTGCCCGTACATTCGAGCAGTGGGCAGGGAAGTGCAACGCCACAGCTTGCGGGGCCTGCTTTTTGTCGTCAACTTCGGCGCTGAGGTGATTGAACAATACGGGGGCGTGTCGCGTAGTCACGTGTCATGACGCGGGGGCGGGCTTTTGCTATACTGGAACCTCCGGCGGCAGCCTGATAGGCGATTCCTTTATATCTCTCGCCTGTCCGCAGGTTTGCCTTACTCCAGTTTAAAGCGGTTAGAATAAAGTCGTAGCCACCGTTTAAACGCAGAATAGCTAAATGGTTAAATGGCCGATTGTTGTTTTCCGAATTCACCATCCAGCAATTAACAATCAGCCATTTAACTATAATATCCCTAAAACCCTTTACTATGAAAACCTGCCCATTCAGAGGTGTTTCCTTCTTTTTCCTGTTAACGATGGCCATCGGCATGATGGTCCCGGCTCTCTGCCGCGCGGCCCCGGAGTCGGGGCCTTTCAAGGTGGAGGAATCCCAGGTCGTTTTTAAGGAAATCAACGGCGTCAAGCTGGCGATGAGCGTTTACTCGCCGGTGATGAAGGAGCGCAAGGACCTGCCCGCGATCATCTTTTTCCACGGCGGCGGCTGGAATGTGGGTTCGCGCCGTTCCTTCGACTTGCAGGCGAAGTACCTCGCCTCGGTCGGGATCGTGGTGTTTTCGGCCGATTACCGCTTGGCCACCCGCGACAAGGTGACCGTCGCCGAATGCGTGAAGGACGCGAAATCCGCCATCCGCTACATCCGTGAAAACGCGAAAGACTTCGGTATTTCGCCGGACAAGATTGTTGCCTCGGGGGCCTCGGCCGGAGCGCACCTGGCGGCCTGCACGGCGGTGGTCGAAGGCTATGACGAGTCTGGCGACGATCTGGACGTGTCCGCCGTGCCGGACGCGATGATTCTCTTTTGCGCGCCGGTGCGGATCGAGCGCGAACGCCTGAACGCCGCCTATCAACAGCGTTTCGACGGGCAGGAGGAAGCGCTCTCGCCCTACAACCATGTCCGGGCCGGGCTGCCGCCGACGCTCCTGCTCTCCGGCGACAAGGACACGCAGGTGCCGATTGAGTTTGTGCGCGGCTTTGCTGAAAAAATGCAGGCCTCCGGCAACGAATGCGTCGTGGTCGAATTCGCGGGCAAGGGACACGATTTTTCCCGTTACGACCGCCAGCCGGATTCCTTTACCCAGTCGCTGGCCGAGGTGGAAAAGCGCATGGACGAGCTCTACGGGCAGAATCAACCGTCCTGGCTTGAGGCCTACGTCGCGACCCTGAAACAGTAGGCGCGCTGCGGCTGCGGTTTAGTGCGCCGGTGCGAGCGTGTGTCGTGGCGATGGCCACACGCCCGGGCGAACTGCAAGCGGCGAGACGATTTTTGCAACGACAAGACATAAGAAAAGCCGTCCGGAATCACTCCGGGCGGCTTTTCTGCTGTTAAAAACGTGGGCGAAGATGCCCCGGCGGGACAACTCTAGATCTGCTCGACGATCTTGTCCACCAGGCCGTATTCGATGGCCTGGGTGGCGGTCATGTAGAAGTCGCGGTCGGTGTCCTTGACGATCTTTTCCAGCGGCTGGCCGGAAGAGGCGGCGAGGATGTTGTTGAGCTCGACACGGAGCTTTTCCATTTCCTCGGCCTGGATGTTGATGTCCACGGCGGGGGCGACGATCCGGCCCATGATGAGGGGCTGGTGGATGAGCACGCGGGCGTGCGGGAAGATGAAGCGGTTGCCCTTGTCGGCGCCGCAGAGCAGGATCGAGCCCATGCTCGCGGCCATGCCCGTCACGGTGACGCGGATGGGCGAGGAAAGGAGCTTCATCGTGTCATAGACGGCCATCCCCGCGGTGATGGAGCCGCCGGGCGTGTTGATGTAGAAGTCGATGGGCTCGCCGGGCTTGTCGCAGTCCATATAGAGGAGCTTTTCCATGACTTCCTGCATGGATTCGTCGTTGACTTCGCCCCAGAGGAAAATTTTGCGCTGCTCGAGGAATTTCTTTTCCACCAGCATGCGGAAGCCGCCCTTGGGCTCTTCCTTGCCCTTTTCTTCGCACCCGCCGTCGAAGCGAACCGTGTCTTTATCGAATGTGTTCATAGGATTGAGTGCGAATGTAGGCATGATGTGCAGTTTTACCAATCAAAAATGCGAATCTCTGCCAACGCGATTGCGTCGCATACGGAGCGGAATGTCGCTTAATGTATGATAAAATCATCACGCGGGATCGTGAATTGCCTTTAAACCCGGCCATGAAGCTCCGATACTGGACCCATGCCTGTAACAACAACCTCAACGTCTGTTGCCGCCGGGGAGGGCGAGGACTCCTCTGACCGAACGGACCTGTTCGGCTGGTTCAAGCCCTGGGTCCGGCTGGGGAGTTCCTATATTTCCTGGGAAGAGGGGGAGGAACTGCGCTCTCACAAGGTGATGGTGCGCACCCGGCCCGGTGTGCAGCTCTCCGTGCTCAGCGACGGCAGCGAGCATGTGCGTTTCCACAGCAACCTGACCTGTCTCGACGAGCGGGGCTACTATCAACTGAAGGTCTGGCCGCGCTCGACCCGGGGCTATTGCGAGGATAAGATCACCCTGCTGGCTACGCTACCCGGCGGGCGCGAAAAACTCTATCGCATCCGCGCCTGTGTGGATTGATGCGCCTGTGTGGTTGGGGGCGTGAAGGGGTGAGAATGGACCAGGGGGCATTCGCCTGAAATCACGGCGTCCGCTTGACCTGTAGGCCGGAGTTGTTTTGCTGAGAGGATCATGAAGCCGATAAACTTTGCACTGGCCGCTCTCCTCGGGGCCGGAACCGTCCTCCCCCTCCGTGCCGAGCTGGAGTGGGAAACGACCACGGTGACCGCCCCGGCCGAGTTCGGGCAGGCGTCCCTGCAGGCCGCTTATCCCTTTAAAAATACGGGCAGCGAGCCGGTGCGCATCGTCGAAGTGAAGACCTCCTGCGGGTGTACCTACGCCGCTGCCAGCCAGCAACTGATCCCGCCCGGCGAATCCGCCGAGATCGTGGCCTTCTTTGAGACGGAGGAGCGCGAGGGGCCGCAGACCTCAAGTATCACCGTGCTGACCGACGAAAAGGCCCATCCGGCGACGGTGCTGCGCTTTCACTCCGATATCCCTCCGGCGGCGTTGCTGCCGACGCGCGTCGTCAAGTGGAGCACCGCAGACGGACGTGAGGCGAAGGTTTTGGAGATCCCGACGCAGCCGGGAGTCGAACTCGTGTTGGGCAAGCCGAAACGCCCGCTGCCCGTCACCGTGCAACTGGAAACCTACGATTCCAAAACGCGCCCGGCCAGCGCCTCCGCCGCCCAGCCGGGTAGCGACAGCGATCCTGCCTCTGCCGGGCAAGCCCCCGCTAACGGCTACACCTTGACTCTTACTCCTCTGGAAGGGGAAAGGGGCTCAGGCATCCTGCCCATTGAGGCGCATTGGGCCGATGGGCGCTCACGCGTTTATAATATCTACGTGCGCTGCCAGTAGCGTCTATCCAGCTTTGAGGTTTATGCGAGAGGGTGTTTTTTGAAAAAAACACCCTCTCGCGCTCTCCCCAAAAACGTTTGAGACGGAACTTCGTTCCTTCGCAAGAACGGCGGCTTTCAACCAGCTTTCAATGCCGGAGAGACTCGCTATTAGACACACCCGGTTTCCCCGGGGCAGCGGCCTTTCTGGCCGCGATGGGGCGGAGCCCCATCACGGTGCGCAGCACCGAGGGTGCAGGGCATGCCCTGTTAGATGAGGCCGAGCTCCATCTTGCCCTCTTCGGAGATCATGTCCTGATTCCAGGGCGGGTCCCAGACGATGTCCACCTGCGCTTCGCTGACGCCGGGCACGGTCTCGCAGCGGATGCGGGCATCCTCGGCGATGGCGGGGCCCATGCCGCAGCCGGGCGCGGTCAGGGTCATCTGGACGTTGACCTTGTAGCCGCCTTCCTCGCGTTCGCTGGCCTCCAGCGAGTAAACAAGCCCGAGGTCCACGATGTTGACCGGGATTTCCGGGTCGTAAACGGTCTTGAGCGCCTCCCACAGTGCGCCTTCTTCGGGCGGGCCGGAGTGGTTGGCGTCCGCGCCGCTGGCGGCGGCGGGAACGCCACCGTTTTCCGCGCCGGGCTGTTCTTCGCCGAGGGCGTCGGCGTCTTTGCCCAGGATGCGGAACATCCCGTAGTCGCACACGATGGTGAAGTTGCCTCCGAGGCGGTGGGTGATGTCCACCTCCATGCCTTCGGGCAGGTTGATCTTGTCACCGGCGGGAATGACGGTGGCTTCGACTTCGCGGGTGAGGGTGCGGTGGTTGTCGGCGGGCATGGTTTACTCGGATTCCTGGAATTTCGATTGTACGAGGTTCCTCAGGTTATCTTTGAGTTCCTCGTTGTCGATCTTTTCGATGATTTCCTCGAAAAAGCCGAAAACGAGCAACTGCTCGGCGATCTTTTTCGGGATGCCGCGCGCGCGCAGGTAATAAAGTTGGTCGGAATCGATCTCGCCGGTAGTGGCACCGTGGGAGCACTTGACGTCGTTGGCCTCGATCTCCAGGCCGGGCAGCGAACAGGCCTCGGCGGTGGGGGAGAGCAGCAGGTTGCGGTTGGTCTGGTAGGCGTCGGTCTGCTGGGCGTCCGGCTCGACTAGGATCATGCCCGAGAAGATCGTGCGGGCGTCGTCCATGAGGGCGTTCTTGTAAAGCAGGTCGCTGGTGGCGTGGGGGGCGGCGTGCGTCTGGAGCGTGCGCTGGTCAAACTCCTGCTCGCCAGTGGCCACGGTGAGCGAATACATCTTCACGTCCGCTCCCGGCCCGGCGACGCGGGTCTGGTTCTCCAGGCGGGCGTAGGTGGCGCCGAGGTTGACGGCGATGGTCTTGACGCTGGCGTCGCGTCCGGCGGCGTTGGCCTCGACCTGGAACGACTGCGCGGTGGGGGAGAGGTTCTGGACGATTTTCCGGAAGACCTGAGCGCCCGACCCGGCGTGAATGGTCCCGGTGGCGATGGACAGCGACGGGCAGCAGGCCGTTTCCTTGGCCGAGCCGTAGTAATCGACGAAGTCCACCTTGGCGTTGTCCTCGGCCACGAGCAGGGTGTGCGGGAAGACGGCCTCCTCGCAGTCGCCGCACCAGTAGTAGGCGCAGAGCGGGTCCTTGATCTCGACGCCCTTGGGCACGTAGAGAAACGCGCCGTCCTGGAAAAAGGCGTTGTGCAGGGCGAGGAGCTTGTCCGAACCGAGCTTCTGGTCCTCGGCCAGGAAGTACTTCTGCACGAGCTCGGGGTGCTCCTTGAAGGCCTGGCTGAGGGGCATCCAGACGACGCCCTTGTCGAGCAGTTCCTGCGCCGCCGGGTCAAAGGCGGTCACGCGGTTATCCGCGAAAACGAGCCGTCCGGCCCCCTTGGTGACGAGGTTCGACCGGGCCAGCAGGGCCTCCTTTTGCTCCGGGGTGGATTCGCTGGCCGGGCGGAAGGTGTCCAGGTCGATGTTCTTGATGCCGGAGAAGCGCCAGCGCTCGTCCTTGCGCGAGGGCATGGGGAGGGTTTGGAAGGCTTCCCAGTTGCTGCGCTTGATGTCCTGCAACCAGGGCAGAGCGGACCATTCGGCCAGGTGCGCCTCGAAAGTCGCGGTGTCGAAAGCGGGTTTGTCTAAGGTGGGCATTTCTAGAAGTTTGAGAATTTGAGAGTTTAAAAGTTTGAGAGTTGGTGGGCGGTCGTCGTCAGGAGTTCGGAAGTTTAACTTTCAAACTCTCAAACCCGAGACTCTCAAACTGCGCCGGAGGCCTTAGCCGACGGAGCCTTCCATTTCCAGGTCGATGAGGCGCTTGAGCTCAACGGAGTACTCCATCGGGAACTCGCGCACGAGGTCGTTGACGAAGCCGTTGACGGCCAGGCTCATGGCCTCGCCCTCGTTCATGCCGCGCTGCTGCATGTAGAAGATCTGCTCGGCGCTGACCTTGGAGACGCTGGCCTCGTGCTGGACGCTGTTGTGATCGCCCCGGACGTTGATGGCCGGGTAGGTGTCGGTGCGGCTGTTGGTGTTGATCAGCAGCGCGTCGCACTCGGTGTTGTTTTTGCAGCCCTTCAGGTGCTTGGGTATCTGGACCAGCCCGCGGTAGCTGGAGCGGCCCTTGCCCACGCTGATGGACTTGGAAATGATGTTCGAGGTCGTCTCGTCGGCGGCGTGGACCATCTTCGCGCCGGTGTCCTGGTGCTGACCGTCGTTGGCTAGGGCGATGGAGAGCACCTCGCCGCGGGCCTTGCGGCCCTTGAGCACGACGCCGGGGTACTTCATGGTCAGGCGCGAGCCGATGTTACAGTCGATCCAGCGCACTTCGGCCTCTTCCATCGCCATGCCGCGCTTGGTCACGAGGTTGAAGACGTTGTTGGACCAGTTCTGCACGGTGATGTACTGGATTTTCGCGCCGGGCAGGGCGATCAGCTCGACCACGGCCGAGTGCAGGGTGGCGGTGTCAAACCTCGGGGCGGTACAGCCCTCCATGTAGGTCATTTCGCTGCCCTCATCGGCGATGATGAGCGTGCGCTCAAACTGGCCGAAGTTCTCGGCGTTGATGCGGAAGTAGGCCTGGAGCGGCTGGGCGACCTTCACGCCCGGGGGCACGTAGATGAAGCTGCCACCGGAGAAGCACGCGCTGTTGAGCGCGGAGAATTTGTTGTCGCCGCTGGGGATGATTTTGCCGAACCACCTCTTGAAAATCTCGGGGTACTCGTGCAGCCCCTCGTGCGGGCCGACGAAGATCACGCCCAGTTCGGCCAGCTCTTCCTTCATGCGCGAATAGACGGCCTCGGAGTCGAACTGCGCTTCCACCCCGGCGAGGAACTTGCGCTCGCTCTCGGGGATGCCGAGGCGCTCGAAGGTCTGCTTCACGTCGTCGGGCACCTCGTCCCACGAGCGGCTGGCCTTCTGGCCCTTGGCCAGGTAGTAGCGCACGTCGTCAAAGACGATGTTCTCGAGGTCCTTCGTTGCCCAGTGGGTGGGCAGCGGCTTGTCCTCAAACATCTTGAGCGCCTTTTTGCGGAATTCCCGGACCCAGGCGTCTTCGTTTTTGACGTTGGAAATGTAGTCAATGGTGTCTTCTCTGAGGCCGATGCCTGCGTCGAAGGCGTAGTCTTCGGCAAAGGAGAAGTCTCCCCTGCTGCGGTCGATGTTGATATCGGGTGTGGCGGTGTCGCTCATGATAAGTTTAAAAAATTGAGGGTTTGAAGGTTTGAGTGTTCCGGACGGGCTGTGGCGTGTATCCGTTTTTCAATACAGCGTGGCGCGGGCTCAGTTGCGGTCGAGGACGATGCGGTAGCGGGCCTTGCCGCTGCGCAGGTGGTCGAAGGCGTCGTTGATCTTCTCCATCGGGAAGTGTTCGGTTACGGGTGCGATGTTGTGGCGGGCGCAGAACTCCAGCATGTCCGCCGCGGTGGCGGGGCTGCCGGTGGGGGAGGCCATGATGCGCTTCGCGCCCATGATCATGGGCATGACCTCGAACTCGACCGGCGGCACCGCGCCGACGAAGTACAGCGTGCCCGCCGGGCGCAGCGTGTTGATGTAGGCGTTCCAGTCGAGGTTGACGTTGACGGTGACGAGCACCATGTCGAGCGAGCCCCGGACTTTTTCCAGCGCCTTGGGGTCGCGGGAATTGACAAAGTGGTGCGCGCCCATCGAGCGGGCTTCCTCTTCCTTGGCCGGACTGCCGGAGAAGGCCGTCACCTCGCAGCCCCAGGCGCGGGCGAACTGGAGGGCCAGGTGCCCGAGTCCGCCGATACCGACCACGCCGACCCGCTGGGTGGGGCGGATGTCCGCCTCGATGAACGGGTTAAAGACTGTGAGTCCGCCGCAGAACATCGGGCCGACCTTGGAAGCGTCGAGCGCCGCCGGGATCGGGATGGCCCATTCGCTTTTGCAGACAACGTGCGAGGCAAAGCCGCCGTGCCGCCCGACGATGGTCGCCTCGACGGTGGAGCAGCGGTTGTGGTGGCCGCTCATGCACTCGCGGCAGTGCATGCACGAGCCGGAGGACCAGCCCACGCCGACCTTTTGGCCGAGTTGGAGGTGGCGCACGTCGTCGCCCTTCCACAGCACGGTGCCGACGATCTCATGCCCGCCGACGAAGGGGTAGGTCGTGATGCCCCAGTCGTTGTCGAGCATGGAGAGATCGCTGTGGCAGATGCCACAGTGTTCGACCGCGACCAGCACCTCGTGCGGCCCGAGATCGGCGGCCTTGTATTCAAAAGGCTTGAAATCGGCCTTCGGTTCGGCCGCGGCGTAGGCTTGGATGTTCATGCGGAAGTTTGAATGTTTGAGAGTTTGAGGGTTTGAAAGTTGGTTAGGCGGAGGGGAGGGTGAAGGCGGTTTCTGGTTCGCGCAGTTCTGTGGGTTTGAATTTCATGCCCTTGATATCCGATTTCGACAGGTAGCCGATGAAACCGCTGAGCAGCGCCTCGGCTTCGGTGGCGACTGCATAGACGCTATCGAACTGAACCTGGTTAATGTAATCGGCATCGAGCATGACGTAGAGTTGGCTTTTGACTTCGGCCAGGGAGCCGCGAGCGACGTAGAGGAACTGCAAAAACTCGCGGTTGCCGCTGCGCCCGAAACCCTCGGCGATGTTGGACATGGCCGAGATGCTGCTTCTGCGGATTTGGTCGCAGAGCGCGAAGTCTCTGCTGACAGGCTCCGCAGACGTAAGAGCATAGACCAGACGGGAAAGCTCGCGCGCTTTCTGCCAGGCTTGAATCTCCTCGAATGTTCGGATGCTTGCCATCTGCTGAACTCTCAAACTCTCAAACCAAAAACTCTCAAACGTCCCGCGCGTCGGCCTAGGCCGACGCCGGGGCCAGCTCTTCCTTGACCCAGTCGTAGCCCTTTTCCTCGAGTTCGAGGGCGAGGGTCTTGTCGCCGCTCTTGACGATCTTGCCGTCGTACATGACGTGGACGACGTCCGGCACGATGTAGTCGAGCAGGCGCTGATAGTGCGTGATGACGAGGAAGCCCCGGTCTGGGCCGCGCATGGAGTTGACCCCTTCGGCGACGATGCGCAGCGCGTCGATGTCGAGGCCGGAGTCGGTCTCGTCCATGATCGCGTACTCGGGCTTGAGCATCATCATCTGGAGGATCTCGCAGCGCTTCTTTTCGCCGCCGGAGAAGCCGTCGTTGACCGAGCGCGAGGTAAAGGCGCGGTCCATCTTGAGCTGGTCCATGGCCGCGTACAGCTCCTTGTAGTACTTCGTGGCGACGAGGTTCTCACCCTCGGGCAGACGGGCCTGGACGGCGGCGCGGATGAAGTTGGCGATGCTCACGCCGGGGATTTCCGCCGGGTACTGGAAGGCCAGAAAAAGGCCCGAGCGGGCGATTTCGTCCGGCTCCATGCCGACGATGTTGGTCCCGTCGAGGAGGGCTTCGCCGCCGATGATGTCGTAGTCCTCGTGCCCGGCGAGCGCCTTGGCGAGCGTGCTTTTACCGGTGCCGTTCGGGCCCATGATGGCATGGACTTCGCCCTTGGGGACGGTGAGGTTGAACTCCTTGAGGATCGGCTTTTCGCCGATGCTGACGGTCAGGTTACGGATATCCAGTGACATGATGTTTAAATGGCTGAAGGGTTAATGGCTAATTGTTAAAGGATAAAAAGGCGGTTTGCTGCTTCGGGGGGGCTTCAGGAGGCGCGCTCGCTGTTGATTTTTTTGGGCGCGTAGCCGGTGAAACTGAGTTTGAATTTCTTCGCCTGAAAGCCCTGCGGGAGGACGTTCGTGATCTCGCGCATGAAGTTTTCAGGCAAATCGATATCGAATACCCGTCCGGTCTCCTCGTCCAGAAAATGCGCATGCTCGCCATCGTTAGGACAGAAGCGGCTGGGCTCGCGCTCGTAGTTGAGCTTTTTGATCAGGTCGCACTCGACGAGGGTTTCCAGGCAGTTGTAGACGGTGGCGAGCGAAATGGACGGCATGCCTTGCTTGGCCCGGGCGTACACCTCGTCTGCGGTCGGGTGGTCGCGCTCGGTCAGGAGCACAGTGTAGACGTGCTCACGCTGGCGGGTGGCGCGCAGGCCGTTGGTCAGCAGCGCTTCCTCCAGTTCGCGTTTGGCGGTGGTGTTTATTTTCATGGATGGCAACACGACTACTAAATTGGAATGATTCCAGAAATCAACCGAAATTGAGAATTATTTTCATTACAATTAGAGAAGTTGTTCTACTGAAGGCCATTAAACAAAGAATTATTATCGTTCTAAAAAGAAAAAAATCCCCACAAGGGTTATTTACTCGGAAAACGCCCGCTTCCGGGCATGAAAAAGCCCGGGGAATGAAGCCCGGGCTCGCTGGATCAGGGGATGCGGTGTTTACGCCGTTGCAGGCCTGTTATTCCGGAATGTCCTGCTGGCAGCATGAAAACAGGATCGTGGCTCCCACGCACACCGCAACCGTTATCAATGCCAAGGTAAACATAATGGTAATATAGTCGCACTTTAGGGAAAAAGCTGACACCGGCGGACGATTTTTTGCGAAACGGGGTTGTATGGCCGGGCCGGGACGCTATTGGGTAGGCGTATGGAAACCTTTGAAAACCCGAATCCCGGTCGCGATTATGTCATCCAGCACATCGCTGAAGAGTTCACCTCCGTCTGCCCGAAGACGGGGCACCCGGACTTCGGCACCGTCGTGCTGACCTACGTGCCGGACAAGCTCTGCGTCGAACTCAAGGACTACAAGCTCTACCTGCACGATTACCGCAACAAGGGGATCTTCTTCGAGGCCGTGACCAACAAGATCATGGACGACCTCTGCGCCGAACTCCAGCCCCGCTGGTTGCGCATCGAAACCATCTGGAAAGGCCGTGGCGGCATCCGCTCCGTCGTCCGTATCGAACAGGCCGCCCCCGACTTCAACGGCCCAACCCCGCCATACTTCTGCTAGCAGGAACGCGGGGCGCGTAGCCCCGCGTTTACCATCGCCGTCCGTTAGAGGGAGTGGATGGAGGATTTGGAGACGGCCATGGCGGCTTCTTTCATGGACTCGGAGAGGGTGGGGTGGGCGTGCATGGTGCGGGCCCAGTCCTCGGCGCTGCCGGAGTACTCCATGTGGGCGACGGCGGTGGCGATCAGCTCAGAGGCGTTGCGGCCGATGATCTGTACGCCCAGGAGGCGGTCGGTTTCGGCATCGGCGATGACCTTGACAAAGCCGTCGGTGGCATCGGTGGCGATGGCGCGCCCGTTGGCGATGAAGGGGAATTTCCCAATGTTGACCTTGAGACCTTTTTCCTTGGCGGCGTCTTCGCCCAGGCCGACCGAGGCGATTTCCGGCTCGGTGTAGACGACGCCGGGGACGAGGTCGTAGTTGACGTGTCCGGCCTTGCCCGCGATCAATTCGACGCAGGCGACGCCTTCCTCCTCAGCCTTGTGGGCGAGCATGGGCCCGGCGATCACGTCGCCAATGGCGTAAATCCCCTGCGCGGTGGTGCGGAAGTGCTCGTCGGTCTTGATGCGGCCCTTGTCGTCGAGTTCGACCCCGGCCTTGTCGAGGTCAAGTCCGCTGGTGCAGGGCTTGCGGCCGACGGCGACGAGGATCTTGTCGGCGGGGAATTCGAGCGGCTTGCCGTCTTTTTCGGCGGTGAGCACGGACTTGCCCTTGTCGGTCTTGACGCCGGTGACCTTGGCCCCGAGCGAGAACTTGAGCCCCTGCTTGGTCAGGAGGCGTTCGGCGAGTTTGGACACGTCCTTATCGTAGGTGGGGGCGATCTGCGGGAGCAGTTCGACCACGGTGACTTCGCTTCCAAGGCGTGCCCAGACCGAACCGATTTCCAGCCCGATGGCACCCGCGCCGACGACGACGAGCTTTTCGGGCACCTTGTCAAAGGCGATAGCCTCGGTGCTGCTGACCACAGTCTTGCCGTCGAACTTCATAAACGGCAGTTCGACCGGGACGGAGCCGGTGGCGATAATAACATGCTTGCTCTCAAGCGTTTGGCCGCCTTTGTCCGTCTCGACAATGATCTTGTTGTCATTGCCGCCGAGGCGTGCCTTACCCTGCACGATGTCGATCTTGCGCTTGGTGACGAGGGTTTTGACCCCGTTGTTGAGTTGGTTGACGACGGCCTCCTTCTTTTTCATCAGGGTGGCGATGTCGGTCTTGATTTCCTTGGCGCTGATGCCGCTGGCGGCGGCGTTGTGCTCAAGGGTGTGCAAAATTTCGGTCGAGTGCAGGAGCGCCTTGCTCGGGATGCAGCCGACATTCAGGCAGGTGCCGCCGAGGACGGGGTCTTTTTCCACCAGGGCTGTCTTGAGCCCGAGCTGGGCCGCGCGGATAGCCGCGACGTAGCCGCCGGGGCCGCTGCCAATAACGATGAGGTCGTAATCCATAAGAAGTTTGAAAGTTTGACGGTTTGAAAGTTTGAGAGTTGGGAGGAGGGGCGTTTGAGCGTGCGAAAGATTAACTTTCAAACTCTCAAACCCTGAACTCTCAAACACGGGATTCAGGCCTGTGGCCTAAATCCCGAAGAGCAGGCGGTCGGGGTCTTCGATGGCTTCCTTGATCTTGACCAGGAAGGTGACGGCCTCCTTGCCATCGACCACGCGGTGGTCGTAGCTCATGGCGAGGTACATCATCGGGCGGGCGACGATCTCGCCGTTGACGACGACGGCGCGCTGCTGGATATTGTGCAGGCCGAGGATGCCGCTCTGAGGCATGTTGAGAATCGGCGTCGAGAGCATGGAGCCGTAGATGCCGCCGTTGGAAATGGTGAAGACGCCGCCTTGCAGGTCGTCGATGGTGAGCTTGCCATTGCGGGCGGCCTGGGCGTAGTCGGCGATGTCCTGCTCGATCTGGGCAAAGCTCTTTTTGTCGCAGTCGCGCACGACCGGGACGACCAGCCCCTTCTCTGTGCCGACGGCCACGCCCACATCGTAGAAGTGGTTTTGCAGGAGCACGTCGCCGTCGAGCTGGGTATTGATCTGCGGGACGGCCTGGAGCGCGTGGACCACGGCCTTCACAAAGAACGACATGAACCCGAGCTTGATCCCGTGTTGGGCGACAAAGGCGTCCTGATGCTTCTTGCGCAGGCCCATGACGCGGCTCATGTCCACCTCGTTAAAGGTGGTCAGCAGCGCGGCTTCCTGGGTGGCGGCCACAAGGCGCTCGGCGATCTTCTTGCGCAGCGGGGACATCTTCTTGCGGGTGACGCGGCCTTCCTGCCCGGCGGCGGATGTCGGGGCCTTCGCAGCTGGAGCCGGAGCACTGGCGGCGGGCTTGGTCGCAGGACGCGTCTCGGCGCGAAGCATGTCGCCCTTGGTCACTCGGCCATCCTTGCCGGTGCCCTCGACCTGAGCCGGGTCGATGCCGGTCTCAGAGGCGATGCGGCGCACGGCGGGTGAGGGCGGCAGGTCCTTGGCCTTGCCCGAGGGGGCGCTGGCGGGGGCCGGTTCCTCCTTGGCGGGGGCGGGCTTTTCCTCCGGCTTGCTCTCGGTCTTGGCGGGGGCTTCCTCCTTTTGCTCAGCAGCTTCCGGCGCACTGGCGGGCTTCTTCGCGGACTCGTCAATCTCGGCCACGGTCGCGCCGATCTCGACTTCGTCACCCTCGGCGACTTTCAGCGAAATGACACCGGCGGCTTCGGCCATGCCCTCCGAGGTGATTTTGTCGGTTTCCAGTTCGTAGAGGAGCTGGTCCTTGGCGACATAATCGCCGTCGTTGACGTGCCAGGAGGCGAGGATACCGCTGGTGATCGACTCGCCCAGGGAGGGAACTTTGACTTCGGTGGCCATGAGAGGGTAAATTAAATGGCGTTAGCGGACTAAAGATGATTCGGGAGCCTCTGGCAACAAGATGTGTGCCGCGAGTTTGGTGCGGAGCACATCCTGAAGCGCGGGCTCCATGGGTTGGTAAATGTCTTTGATGAAAAGCGTGGTCAGCGGCTTGCCGCTGGTGCGGAAACGTGTGCGGATCAGTTCGGTGTGTTTTTTCTCCATCGTGAAGATGGCGTCGGCCCAGCCGATGTCCTGATCGGTCAACCGAATCCGGGCACCCTTTGCCGTGCCGCGTGAACGTACCTGATAGCAGTCGGAGCGCTGAAGCATTTTTTCGGCGGTCAGGCTGCGGCACTTGTTCATGCTACACACAAAGAGCAGTTTCCGGATCGGTTGCTCGGACATCTCACAGGGTGAATGCCTCTTCGACGAGGGCCTGCTGCTCCATCCGGTGCTGGTAGAGCGAGCCGGGGGCGGGGCTGGCGGCGGCCTGGCGTCCGGCGAAGACCGGGGCCTGTCCGGCGGCCTTGAGCAGGTACGGGTACATGTGCGTCCACGCGCCCATGTTCTGCGGTTCCTCCTGACACCAGACGAGGTGCTTGTAGCCCTTGTACTTGTCGAGGATTTCCGCGAGGCGCTCCTCGTTCATCGGGTAGAGCTGCTCGACGCGGATGATGGTGGTGTTGGTGATCTTGTTTTCGGCGCGGTGGTTGATGAGGTCGTAGTAAACCTTGCCCGAGCAGAAGACGATGCGTTCGGTCTTCTGGACGGGGCGTTCGTCGTCGAGGATCTCGTGGAAGCGGCCCTTGGTGATGTCCTCTACACTGGAGACGCAGTCCTTGTAGCGCAGGAGGCTTTTGGGGGCCATGATGACGAGCGGCTTCTTGAAGGAGCGCTTCATCTGGCGGCGCAGGACGTGGAAGTACTGCGCGGGGGTGGTCATCATGCAGACCTGGATGTTGTCCTCGGCGCAGGCCTGCAGGTAGCGCTCAAGGCGGGCCGAGGAGTGCTCGGGGCCCTGGCCCTCGTAGCCGTGCGGCAGGAGCATGACCAGCCCGGAGACGCGGCCCCACTTGGACTCGCTGGAGGTGATGAACTGGTCAAAGTGCGTCTGCGCCCCGTTGCTGAAGTCGCCGAACTGCGCCTCCCACATGGCGAGCATGTCGGGGTAGTCGAGCGAGTAGCCGAAGTCGAAGCCGAGGATAGCCGCCTCGGAGAGCGAGGAGTTGTGGACGCAGAAGGTGGCCTGGTCGGGGTCGAGGTTGAGCAGGGGGACGTAGCGCACGCGCGTTTCCACATCGTAGAAGGCGGCGTGGCGCTGGCTGAAGGTGCCGCGTTCGCTGTCCTGTCCGGAGATGCGTACCGGGGTGCCTTCCAGCAGAAGCGTGCCCCAGGAGAGCTGCTCGGCGAAAGCCCAGTCGATGCCGCCGCCCTTCTGGAAGTTGGCCCACTTGGTCTCGACCTGACGGGCGATCTTGCTGTTGGGCTTGAAGTTCGGCGGGATGGCGGTGAGGGTTTCGGCCACGCGGGTGAGCACGCCCTTGGTCACGGCGGTCTTGACCGGCTCGAAGTTGTAGGCCGGTTGCTTGATCGCGGAGGCCTCCTCGAAGGTTTTTTTCTTCTTGGTACTCTTTTCTTCTTCCTCCTTTTTGACGCGGAAGAAGGAGTCGTTGAGCGCCTGCTGGAACTCCTTGGTCAAGTCGTTGGCCTGCTCGTCCGTGAGGGCCTTTTCCTTGACCAGGCGCTCGCGCAAAATCTGGCTGATGGCCGGGTGCTGGGAAATCTGCTTGTAAAGCCCCGGCTGGGTGAAGCCCGGCTCGTCGGACTCGTTGTGGCCGTGCTTGCGGTAGCAGTACATGTCGATCACGACGTCGTCGCCGAACTGCTGCCGGTACTCCAGGGCGATGTCCATGACATGGGCGACGGCGAGCGGGTCGTCCCCGTTGACGTGGAAGATCGGCACCTCGATCATCTTGGCGATGTCGGTGCAGTAGCGGCTGGAGCGCGACTCGCGCGGGTCCGTGGTGAAGCCGATCTGGTTGTTGATGACGAAGTGGATCGTGCCGCCGGTGAGGTAGCCCTTGAGGCGGGAGAGGTTGAGCGTCTCCATGACCACGCCCTGCCCGGCAAAGGCGGCGTCGCCGTGCACGAGGAAGGGCAGCACGCGCTTGCGGTCCCAGTCCCCGCGGATGCGCTGGCGGGCGCGGGTCTTGCCCTCGACCACGGGGTCAACGGCCTCCAGGTGGCTCGGGTTGGCAGCCAGGCGCAGATCGACTTCCTTGCCAGTCGAGGTCTTGTGGGTGCACTCGAAGCCGAGGTGGTACTTCACATCGCCGTCACCGTGGATGGTGTCGGGGATGTAGTTCTCAGAAAACTCGCGGAAGATGTACTCGTAGGATTTGCCTAAAATGTTGGCCAGCACGTTGAGACGGCCGCGGTGGGCCATGCCCATGACGATTTCCTCGACGCCCATGAGGGGGCACTTCTCGATCAGCACGTCGAGCGCGGCGATAAGGGTCTCAGCCCCTTCGAGGGAGAAGCGCTTCTGCCCGACATAGCGGGTGTGCAGGAAACGCTCGAACTGCTCGGCCTCCATGACCTTGCGCAGGATGCGGATTTTCTGGTCGGCCTTGAAATCGGGCTGGTTGTCGCTGGGCTCGATGCGGGCCTGGAGCCAGCGGCGTTTCGGAGTCTCCTGGATGTGGATATACTCGCAGCCGATGTGGCCGCAGTAGGTGCGCTTGAGGCGCTGCAGCAGCTGCGGCACGCTCATGAACACACCGCCCAGGTAGTTGCCGGTGTGGAAAGTCTTTTCCGGGTCGATACTTTCGAGACCGAGGCGGTCGAGCTTCAGGCGCGGGTTTTCCAGCACGCGGGCCTGGAGCGGGTTGAAGCGGCCTTCCGTGTGCCCGATGGAGCGGTAGGCGTAGATCGCGCCAATGACGCGCGACTGCGTGATCGGGTCGGTGTCGCCGGCGGCAGCGGGCAGGGGAGAGGCCCCGCCCTTGAGGGCGACCTGCTGCGCCAGTTCGAAGCCTTCAAAGAAAGCGCGCCATTCCTGGTCAAGCCCGTCGGGGTTTTCGAGCCAGCGTTGATAATATTGGTCGATCAAGTCCGCGTTCCAGCGGTTGGCGAAGGTGAGGTTTTTCATCTCGTTAGGGTATTTGCAGCCCAATTGTTAGGATATACGTTGACCTTGAGGCTGTGACAAGTATTTCCGTTAGTTTTCTATGAGCCTGAGAGATAGTATTTATCAGAATCTCGAATCGATTATCGTGTATAAGCAAAATGTGGCGGCGGCGGTCCTCGCATTGGACGGCCTGCTGCGCGAAAACAAGCGCGAGCTCCCCGGCGACCTGGCCCACTACCTGGAAAATCGCAGCTACGAAAAGGCCTGGGCCTGGCTCAACGAAGGCAAGCAGGCGCCGCGCGGCACGTGTTCGCCCAAGTCATAGGGGCGTTTGGTTTTCGCGGGGCGGGGGCGGTTAATTCTGGGTTGCGGCCACCGGCGAACTTCGGAACTTTCTCCATCATGGCCAAAAAAGAAAAACTCTCGACCGACGGCGGGCAGGCCCTGAACGCGGACAACCCCTTTGGCGGCCTCTCGGCGGCGGGGCTGCCGCAGGCGCAACCCGCGCCCGCGCCGGTCTCGAAGCCCGTTCCGGCCCCGGCTGCGCCGAAAAAGCGCGGGCGGGTGGACATCAAGCGGGTCAAGGCCGGGCGCGGTGGCAAGACCGTGACCTTGTGCGCGGGCGAGGGCCTGCTCCACACTGGCCCGCAGGAGCTGGACTCGCTCGTGAAAACCCT